>SHZQ01000046.1 GCA_009695535.1 Methyloglobulus sp. | reverse complement strand
TCAACTATTTGAACAACATAGTCGAACAGGACCATCGTTTCATCAAGAAAATAACGAAACCAATGATGGGCTTTAAAGCGTTCTATTCAGCCAAAGCAACAATCGCTGGAATTGAAACAGCGCATATGATTCGCAAGGGACAGTTGTCCAATGAAAATATTTCCGCCTATCAGCAATTCATGGCATTAGCAGTATAGACTTGCCTGTAAGATAGGTATTTCTTGGCTTTAGCTAAACTTTGCGACAGAACCGGAAATAGTTGCCGTTTCATAGGCATGGTTAAAGGTATGCACACCGCTTTAAGCTAAATTTTTAATCCCAATTGTTGAGCTTTCTCCAGACCAAATGCGGTTAATATTTTTGAAAATGCCTCAGCATTGGCAGTTTTATTGCGCATTAGTGCCAGTTGGGAGAAATATTCGTCAAGCGTGATGCTTCCACCTGGCTGATGTCCGGTGATTCGATTTGCACAAAATTCCCCCCATTTGGTAATCTCCTCGGGCTGTAACAGCTCAGGATAATTACGTGCGCGGTACCTAAACAGCAATTCACCTAAGCGAGGATCAGTAAAGTTTGGCTTAAATGTGGCTAATTGATCAGAAGGCGTGTTCCTGATTTTCTGCATTTTTTGCTTATCTGCATCAGAGAAAAATCCGCCGCTGTAAATAGCGAGATCGGGATCTATTTCCTCGCTAGATTCTGCAAATTTAGATTCAGAAAACACGGCTGCAATCTTCTCTGCCATACCTGGCGCGGCCTTTATCTTGTCGATATTCGCATAACACCTTGCCAAATCAAGGTGTAAGCGTTGTTGATCGTCGAGTTTAAGTACTGATATGGGGGCTAATACCGGATATTTATTAATGTGTACGGTTTTAAGAGGAACTCTTTCTACGCCTTCCGACAGATCCGCAGTTGCGGTAAAGATTCTTTGTTGAATGTCTTCAATCGACAAGGAAATCAGGGGTTCAGGATCAATAGAAAGGTCATAAACCAAAATACCATTGGTATTGCTTGGATGCTTGCAGACGGGTAAAACGACTGCCAAGCGTTGGTTGTCGCTAGAATACATTCCCGACACATGCACTACAGGCTTGAAACTGCCAAATTGGAGTAATTTAAGGACTTCTGTTTTTGTCCTGTGCTGCCATAAGAATTGGTACAACTTGGGTTGTGCAGATTTAATCAGCTTGGCTAGGGCGATAGTGGCATAGACATCCGATAACGCATCATGCGCGGCTTCATGGGCGATTCCGTTGGCCTTGGTGAGTTCTTCCAGCTTGAAACACTGGCGACCTTCTGCATCAGTAGGCCAGTTTATGCCATCAGGTCGCAAGGCTTTGGTTGCTCTGACGACATCAATTAAATCCCAGCGGGAGTTGCCGTTTTGCCATTCCCGTGCGTAAGGGTCGTAAAAATTACGGTATAGGCAGTTGCGGGTAAATTCATCATCGAAACGGATGGAGTTGTAGCCTAGGGAACAAGTGTTGGGTTGGGCAATTTGCTCGTGAATAAGACGGCAAAATTCTGCTTCGATTACGCCTTTGTATTCAGCAAGTTGAGGGCTGATGCCTGTGAGAAAGCAAGCTTCTGGATGCGGCAGGTAATCGGCGGGTGGCTTGCAGTAAACGACAAAAGGGTCGTCGATGATATTGAGATCGACATCAGTGCGTACTCCAGCAAACTGCGAGGGTCTATCGCGCCTAGGATCTATGCCGAAGGTTTCGTAATCGTGCCAGTATAGGCTGGTTTCTGTCACGAGCTGACTATATCAATAAAGCTTAAACTTGACCTTCTGCTTCCATTTTTTTGCGTTTTGGACATTTTTCCACACAAACACAACTACCCGTATTCAAACCACCGCAGGAACCTTTGATGGCACGTCGCCCAAACATAACGCCGACTGCCATGAGACCTATCACGATTAACATCAATGTAAATGTCGCTAAAAAATAATTCATTTTGATACCTTTTTGCTTGCTACGAAGGCTGACGACATACGTTCTACGAAGCCTTGGTCGGATTTAATAATAAAGAACGCCGCTATCTGGTTTAATTCTGCAAACTTATAGCCCTCATCGGGACCTAACACCATAATCGCGGTAGCCAAGCCATCCGCTTCCATTGAAGTATCGCTTAAGATGGTGACGGATGCCAGCTTATGGTTAATGGGTCGTCCCGTTCTTGGGTCTATCGTATGAGAAAATCGCACACCTTCCACCTCGAAATAATTCCGATAATCTCCGGATGTCGCCATACCAGTATCGGTTATCGCCAATACTTTTTCAATCATCCTGCTTTCGGTTGTAGGTTTTTCTACCGCTATTTGCCACGACTGTCCTTGGTTGTTTTTGCCTTTTACCCTGATTTCGCCACCTATCTCGACCATATAGTCCAATATGCCTAAATGCTCCAACAATAAACCGACTTGATCGACACCATAACCCTTGGCGATTCCCGACAAGTCCACATAAAGTCTGGGGATGTCTTTTTTGACAGCCAATCTATCATCTTTGAGCTTTAGACGGTTATAGCCGATTTGGCTCAACCCCGCTTTGATAGCGGCTTCATCAGGTGGCGAGAGAGGCATTTCCTGTGGACCGAAACCCCACAAGTTAACCAAATGCCCAACAGTTACATCAAATAAGCCGTTTGATAGCTGGCTTATTTTGTTTGCTTCTTTGATAACTTCATAAAGTTCAAGCGAAACAGGTATCCAATCAGTTGATGTGTTTTGGTTGAATAAAGACAACTCCGAATCTTTTTGGTAAGTGGACATCTGCCCATTAACCTTTTCTAGCAACTCTTTAACTTGACGGGTGATTTCCGTCGGCGTGAGCGAATCCGGTAACTTACTGGCTTTGATATTGTAGCTAGTCCCCATTGTCATGCCAACGGCATTGTAGGGGTAATTTTGCGGTTTTTGTTCTGCGGATTTGTCACAAGCCGACAACAGGGCAATCAGGATCAGGCTAGTGAAGTAATATTTAGCTAAATGTAACATGTTTAAATTCAATTTTAATGCTGGGTTTGATGCAGGAAAAGGGGGCTATAGGTTATTTTCCGTTATCTATGCCTTCTTCTGCCTAGATTTTCAACATCAATTAGCTTACCGTTTTCAAAGCGCAATAATTTCCGTAACCTGGCGCTGCCAAAATCATAAGTCCATTCTTCAATTAGGACTTCTATTTCACGGTGATGCGACTGTCCATAATTAAAAGAATTATTGGGAAATCGTCTATTTTGACCAAAATTGTTCTGATTGATGTTGGCATAGCTTTTACGGTCTCCAGGCTGAACTAAGGAATGACCGCATCGCAAAGCCAGTAATAATGTTGAAAACAGTAAGCAGAGCGTAAACGTAATCCAGTTCAGTCGATACATAGCGGTCACCTGCTACCCCGTTTTTTTCAGATAGTCATTCTCAAAGAATGACTTTACTATTGTCAGGATGAGTGTGCGCTGAACTTGCTTTGAAATTAGCCACACCCATACAAAGAAAAAAGCCCTGCACTAAAAGGCAGGGCTTTATGGCTACATTAAATTCTTTGGGTATTTTTAAACAAAATCACTTAACGAAATCCAAGTTTATCCGCCGAAATCATCCAACATGATGTTCTCTGGCTCGACACCATTATCCAGCAACAGCTTGACGACAGAAGTGTTCATCATCGGTGGCCCACACAAATAGTATTCACAATCTTCAGGTGCGGGGTGGTTTTTCAGATAATTTTCAAAGAGTACATTATGGATAAAACCGGTGTAACCTTTCCAATTATCTTCTGGTAAAGCATCTGATAAGCCAACATGCCAGGTAAAATTAGGGTTTTCTTTAGCTAACATATCAAAATCTTCAACATAGAACATTTCGCGTTTGCTACGAGCACCGTACCAGAATGTCATCTTCCGCTTGGACTTCAACCGACGTAACAGGTCGAATATATGTGATCGCATCGGTGCCATACCTGCTCCACCACCGACAAAAATCATTTCAGCATTGGTGTCTTTGGCAAAAAATTCGCCATAAGGTCCTGAAATAATACATTTATCACCGGGTTTCAGATCAAAAATATAAGATGACATAATGCCAGGCGGTACGCTTTCATCAGCACGAGGTGGCGGTGTCGCTATCCGCACGTTTAGTATAATTTCTTTTTCTTCGGGATAGCTTGCCATCGAGTAAGCTCTTAGCGTCGACTCTTTGACCGTAGATACATAACGCCATAAGTTGAACTTGTCCCAATCTTCACGATATTCTTTTTCAACATCGAAATCGCTAAATTTAGCGACATGCAGTGGGCATTCTATCTGGATAAATCCACCGGCACGGTAGTTGATAGCTTCCCCTTTAGGCAATTCCAACACCAATTCTTTGATGAAAGTGGCGACGTTATGGTTGGATTTAACAGTACATTCCCATTTCTTGATGCCAAACACTTCATCTTCGACTTCAATATCCATATTGTGTTTGACGGACACTTGGCAAGAAAGCCGTTCGCCAAGTGCGGCTTCACGTTTGGTAATGTGACCTAATTCAGTTGGCAAAATCTCACCGCCGCCAGAATGAATCTTGACTTTACATTGCCCACAAGTACCGCCGCCGCCACACGCAGATGATACGAATAAGCCATTTTCGGCTAAAGCAGCCAATAATTTAGAACCCACAGGCACATGAATCTTCTTTTCATGGTTGATCAGAATTTCCACATCACCTTCAGCGACTAATTTGCTTTTGGCACCGATAATCCCTAATACCAACGCAATCACGATCCCCGTGAAAATAATAATCCCTAATAAAATTTCCAGCATGAGTAAGTAACCTTCTTAAAGTTGGATTCCAGAGAAAGCCATGAAGCCAAGCGACATCAGCCCTGCAGTGATAAATGTAATGCCTAAGCCTTGTAGACCAGCCGGAATATCGCTGTATTTAAGTTTTTCGCGTACACCCGCCATGACGGTAATTGCCAACGCCCAACCAAAACCGCTACCTACACCGTAGACGACACTTTCGCCAAAGTTGTAATCGCGTTCTATCATGAACAAGCTACCACCCAAGATAGCGCAATTAACGGTAATCAAGGGCAGGAATATACCCAACGCAAAGTAAAGGGCAGGGAAGAACTTATCCAGTACCATTTCCAGGATTTGCACCAATGCGCCGATAATACCGATACAACTTAATAAGGCCAAAAAGCTCAAATCAACGCCAGTAATGCCCATCCATGACAGCGCATCTTCTTTCAGAAGCGCATGATAGACGAAGTTATTGGCAGGTACGGTGATCGCCTGCACAACCATTACGGCAACACCTAAACCCATTGCCGTAGAAATCTTCTTGGATACGGCAATAAAGGTACACATCCCCAAAAAGAAGGACAGCGCCAGGTTTTCAATGAAAACGGCTTTAACAAATAAACTGATATATCCTTCCATTAGTGCTGCGCTCCTTCGCCATGTGAAATCGCCATGATTTTAAAATCAACCGCTTCATTTTGCTCAGGTTTCCATTGGCGAACTGCCCAAATAATCATGCCAATAATAAAAAATGCGCTAGGTGGCAATAGCATCAGCCCATTGGGGTCGTACCAGCCGCCATCTTTAGTGAGCTTAAAAACTTCGTAACCCAACAGTTTTCCAGAGCCCAATGTCTCACGGAAAAATGCCACGATAATCAATATCAAGCTATAACCCGCACCGTTACCAATGCCGTCCATAAAGCTTTCCAGGGGTGGATTCTGCATGGCATAGCCTTCGGCGCGACCCATCACGATACAGTTGGTGATAATCAAGCCGACGAATACCGACAATTGCTTGCTCACATCATAAGCGACGGCTTTCAATATTTGGTCTACGACGATAACCAATGAAGCAATAATGGTCATCTGCACGATAATGCGGATGCTGCCTGGAATGTGCTTTCTAATCGCACTAATCGCTGCGCTGGAAAACGCCGTCACCAAGGTTAATGCCAGAGCCATAATCAAAGAAGTTGACATCTGGGATGTCACCGCCAAGGCCGAACATATCCCTAAAACCTGTAAGGTGATTGGGTTATTATTGACTAAGGGATCAACTATTACCTTCTTAGTCGCATCATTTAAAATCGCATTTTTCAGTTCATCGCCTAATACTGCACTCATGACTTAGCCCTCTTGACCCTTACTTTACTTAAATAACGCGCAAAACCTTCTTTGCTCATCCAGTACCTGACCAGATTGGTCACCCCGTTACTGGTCAAGGTTGCACCCGCTAACCCATCAACTTGATGTTGCGAACCTATTTTACCCGTATCGACCGAACCTTTGATTAACGCCAGCGCAGGCTCACCAATATCGGCTTCCTCAATTGAACCTTTATTCAACGAGGGTTGATCAGTCTCTGCATAGACTTTTTTGCCTTTCCAAAGCGCTCGCCACATAGGGTTGACGACTTCGCCACCCAATCCTGGGGTTTCCGCTTGGTCGTAGAAGTTGATACTTTGCACCGTTTGACCGTCAGCATCCAATGACAGGAATCCGTATAAGGTAGACCACAAGCCGTAACCGCTGACTGGCAAAATGATAGACTTGATTTTGCCACCTTCTTTTACCAGGAAAACTTTGGCTAACTTGGCTTTGTGCCTAACATGGGCAATATCTTTATTCTTTGGGATAGCAACGCTTAGTGCCGGATCTTTAGTCGCTTTGCGTTGGTCATAGCTGTCGGCATTGACGGATTCGTCATACTCGCCGGTTTCTAAATTGACTAACTTAGCTTCAATTTGTTCCCCAAAAGCTGCGTCGATGTCGGTGTCTTCTTTCATCAAACCCGCGACTTCAAGAATATTTTTCTTCATGTCGAGGTTTTTGTTGTGGGTCTGCAATGGCTTCAGGGCGACTGCACCAAAAGACACCAGCACCGCACACACTAAGCATAAGGCAACAGCAATCGCTAGAGTTTTTTCCAGGCTGTCATTGCCCATTGCAAGGACTTTTTCCTTGTAAGCCAAGAATTTTTGGTAATGCTCACATTTTTCCAGTCGCGCACAAAGTTTAACGTACTGCTCGTTATTCTTGATGACATTAAGCATGACGTTTCATCCTTCTTCTGATATTGGCTTGTATGACGAAGTAGTCAATAGTGGGCGCAAACATATTTGAAAATAGAATAGCCAGCATAATGCCTTCGGGGAAAGCCGGATTAACCACTCTGATAAGCACTGTCATAATCCCAACTAATGCACCGTAAACCCAACGTCCGGTATCGGTCATGGCAGCACTGACTGGATCGGTTGCCATATATACCATACCAAAAGCGAAGCCGCCCATTGTCAAATGCCAATACCAAGGGATACTGAACATGGGGTCGGTATCACTACCAATGACGTTAAACAACAGCGAAGTCGCTACCATCCCTAAGAAAACACCAAACATGATGCGGTAGGAAGCAATACGGGTATAGAGCAAGAACGCGCCGCCAATTAAACAGGCGAGTGTTGAGGTTTCGCCCAAACAGCCCGGTTCAAAGCCCAAAAATGACTGAAACCAATCGTAATTCGCTGCATAAACCGATTCCAAACCACCCGTTGCCGCCAAACCTAGCGGTGTTGCCGCCGTAAAGCCATCAACAGCTACCCAAACAGAATCACCTGTAATAGAAGCAGGATAAGCAAAATACAAAAATGCCCGTCCGGTCAAGGCGGGATTCAGGAAGTTTTTGCCTGTGCCACCAAACACTTCCTTACCAATCACTATACCGAATGAAATGCCCAATGCCACCTGCCATAAAGGCATGTCGGGCGGCATAATCAAGGTATAAAGCATTGATGATACAAGAAAACCTTCGTTTACTTCATGTCCACGCACGGTTGCAAACAACACTTCCCAGATGCCACCTACTGCCAAAGTGACGATATAGATAGGGAAAAAATATAAAGCACCGTGCACAAAATTAGAAACCGGATTCATGGCGCTGTAACCGAACATCGACATAAACATGCCGCGCCAGTTCGATACTTCCTTCATGCCCATCACTTCCATCGCATGATTGGCCTGATAACCCGTGTTATACATCGCCATCATTACGCAGAAAAAAGTCGCTATGACCACAAAAGTCATGGTTCTTTTCAGGTCATTGCCATCACGTACGTGGGTTGTGCCACGCGTTACATCCGCTGGGGTGTAGATGAAGGTGTCCACCATCTCATACAAGCCGAAATATTTTTCGAGCTTACCGCCTTTTGTAAAATGCGGCTCAATCTTGTCTAAAAAATCTCTCGCCGACATTAGCCTTCCTTCTCAATTTTAGTTAAATTCGCTCTCAATACAGGGCCGAAATCATGCTTGCCAGGATCTACGAAGGTAAACAAAGACATATCTTCTTCATCCAGTTCAAGACAACCTAATGCCTGAGCTTGATCGGTATCGCCAACAATCATTGACTTGAGCAACGGAGTGGGCAAAATATCCATTGGCATGACGGTTTCGTAAATGCCAACTGGAACAATCGCACGATTACTGCCATTTTTGTCAGTTGTTAATGGAAATTTACGATTGGCTTTGCGGTCTTGACGGCTTTTAATATAGACATCTAGTGCGGAATATTTATCTTTACCAGGCACAATCCAGCCAAAAAGCTCTCTTGCGCGACCTTCCTGCAAAGCGGAAATTTGGAGATGGTAACAGCCCAGATAGCTTGCCCAAGCGGATGCCTGATGACCATACAATACAGAACCTGAAATCACTCTGTTTTCAACATCGGTCAGTTCTCCAGCTACCAAATCATCGGTGTTAGCACCAACGCGAGTACGGATTAGTCGTGGTTTCTTGACGGTTGGACCAGCCAGTGAAATAACGCGTTCAACATTCAGATTGCCCGTAGTGAACAGTGCGCCAATTGCCATAACTGCTTGATAATCAACATACCAAACAAATTTATCAACGTTGACTGGAGCTATAAAATGAATATGCGTACTGGGTAATCCGGCAGGATGTGGTCCTGCAAATTCATGAACAACAACAGAAGCGTTATCCCCAACAGCAATATCAGCACCCGTTGCCTTACAGACATAGGTTTTACCTTCGGACAGCTTGGCGATGACTGCCAAACCATTGATAAAATCAGCACTGCGCTCTTTGATGACAACGACAGGGTCAGCAGCCAGAGGGCGGGTATCAATCGCCGTCACAAAAATAGCGTTCGGCTTACTGTCCACTGCGGGAATTTTGCCATAAGGCCGCTCCCGAAACGAAGTCCATAATCCCGATTTCAGCAGATTGGCTTTGACCTTTTCAGCATCAAGCTTGGCTAAATCGGCTTCTTTATATTTAGTGAAAGCTTCCTGTTCTGCTCCAGCCAGTTCAATAACAACAGACTGCAAAACGCGTTTTTCACCGCGATGAATGCCTTTGACAATACCGGCTCCAGGTGCGGTAAATACAACACCAGGATTTTTTTTGTCTTCAAACAGGATTTGTCCTAATTTGACCGTATCGCCTTTATTGACCAGCATCGTAGGCTTCATACCCACGTAGTCCATTCCTAAAACCGCTACCGATTTGACCTTATTGCCATTCTCGATAACTTGTTTAGGTTCGCCTGTTATAGGGATGGTTAACCCTTTTTTAATAAGAAATTGCATTTTGATAAGCCCGCTCTCCAGACGCGTTGCAACGAAACCACTCCTAACTACATTGAATTAGTTAGGCATATTTATAATGAGGAATTGAATCAATGGTATTACACCATAAAACCTCTATTTTCTCAACCAAGGACGGGGCAAAAACCTCGCTCAAACAACGTCAAGAACCTTCTTATTCCTTACGTTTTTGGCTTGGTAAGTCAAAGTAGGTGGGCATAAAAAACCAGCTTATTAGCTGGTTTTTATTGCTTTAACTCTCCATTTGGTACCGATGGCCGGATTTGAACCGGCACGACTTGCGTCACCACCCCCTCAAGATGGCGTGTCTACCAATTTCACCACATCGGCTTTGTTAGCTATTTCTTTTTGGCAGATTTTTTGGGTTGCGCTTTATTCGGTTCATCCGATGTTAGCTCTAATTCTTGCTCTTCAACAACCTTGGCTTCTTCATTTTTGGGCACAACAGCTTGCTCTAGGGCTGGAGTAGTTGCAGTAGATGGAGTGACACTAACTGGTGGTACTGCAACCGGCGGAGGCGCTGCAGCATCTACTTTGCTTTCCGGCAAGGTAACAGGAACGCTTGGTTTGATGTTGGCGCCATCGACATTCGGCAAGCCTAAATCTGGAACTTCTTTTTCTACCGCAGGTGACCCCATGAAATCAACGGCAGCACCTTTATTGCCGTTCATCCAGGCAAGACCCAAGCTGGTGCTAAAAAATAAAGCCGCCAAAATTGCCGTTGTGCGGGATAAAAATGATGCCGCACCTTGGGCGCCAAATACGGAACCTGAGCCACCGCCGCCAAAAGTTGCGCCCGCATCAGCACCTTTGCCCTGCTGCATTAAAATCAAACCGACGATGCTTAAGCCCAGCAGTATGTGAATTACGATAATTACCTGATACATATATGTTGTACTACTTAACAGAATGATAAATCTTTAAAAAGGACTCTGCATCAAGAGAAGCCCCGCCAATTAACCCGCCATCAATATCCGGCATGGCAAACAAACCTTTTGCATTATCCGGTTTGGCACTGCCGCCATATAAAATTTGTATGTTTTCAGCTACCGCTTGGTCTTTAGCAGACAGGTACTGCCTAATGAAATGGTGTGCTTCTTGCGCTTGCTCGTCGGTGGCTGTAAGCCCTGTGCCGATAGCCCAAACTGGCTCATACGCAATCACAGCATTGTTGAATGCGGCGATGCCAGCCAAATCAACTACTGCATCAAGTTGAGCAGTAATAACTTCAAAAGTTTGTTCCTGCTGGCGTTGTTCTAGGGTTTCACCGATACACAAAACGGGAATAACGCCTTGCTCTTGTGATTGACTAAAACGGGCAGCTACCGATTGATCGGTATCGCCATAGTAAGTGCGCCGTTCAGAATGACCAACCAAAGCATATTTACACGCAAATTCTTTGAGCATAGCAGCAGAAATTTCGCCGGTATAAGCACCTGATGGCTTATCCGCGACGTTCTGTGCACCTAATCCCAAACGGGTGTTTTTGACAATTTGAGCAACGTCAGACAGAAAAATATAGGGTACGCAAACAGCAATATCCGCAACATCTGCACCTAAACCAGCGATGATGCCCTTCGCCAACGACTCCGCACTGCTGCGCGATCCGTTCATTTTCCAATTTCCTAAAACCAGCGAGCGACGCATCGTTATACCCCAAAATAATCAAACCGCTTATGATATAGTTTAATAGTCGCTAATTCAAGCATCCATTGCTTTATATTAAGGGCGAATAAGTTGCACTCACCCAAAGTGACTAAGGCGATATAGGTATCTTGTGAGAGTTTGTGTCGTATATATAGAGTGAATGGTTTTATAGCGCTATAGTAAACACAGATCCCGTTTATCGCAGTATACAAGACAATAAAAAACCCGCGAAGCCTTACGACTTGCGGGTTTATGGTTTTCTTTGCGCTTCTCGAAACCTATGTTTGGTACCGAGAGCCGGAATCGAACCGGCACTGAGTCACCCCAACCGGATTTTGAATCCGGCGCGTCTACCAGTTCCGCCATCCCGGCAAAGAACGCACATTATAGGTACACTTGCTTAAAAACGCCAGTCCATTTTGTGTGTAT
>SHZQ01000045.1 GCA_009695535.1 Methyloglobulus sp. | reverse complement strand
TGATATGGTTCGTAGGATCGGATACCTTTATGTTATCTTTTTTTGATTTTACACTCAGCTTAAACAGTGAATGCAAGTCTATCCAAACCCAATCAGGAATCGGTAAACCCATGATAAAGCGGCTTACAGTCACACTACTCAAGCCCTTAATGCAGCGTTGCAAAGCCAAAGCCAAGTTTTTCCCCATGAAATCAACTGACTTGACGGTGCGTGAGTTCTTTCAGGACTGTCCAGTAGCCAATCGTGAATTCCCGCTTTATTGAAGTCAGTACTTGATGTATTTTCAAGTCATTGTCTTCTTTGGGGGAAAGCCGTCCGAATGAGTCTGTAACGAAGATAATCTTCTATAACAAGCACTTTGGGGCGCATCAGTTCCAACGCATCCAAGCGTAACTGAAACGGCATTTTAAGTGCATTAAAATCGGTGATAACGTCCTGAATCAACCGCGTTGCCAAACTAGGATTAGCCGTTGAGCTCAAATAGCCACTGCTCCAACGCTTTTGGCTCAAATAATTTTAGCCGTTCAGGTCGGGTTTCTTGTGCTGGAATAGCAAGAAAAAAAGAATTTTTCACCTATTCACCGTAATGATTGTTGATCCTTATGATTTTGCCATAAAAACACTGATACCGAGTTTTTTGGAATGTTTTCGCAGCCTGTGCTCATCCTGCCCCCCCTTTTCTGATCATCATCCCTTTGGACGGATTATAACCAAAGATTGCCAGCGTCATAAATACAATAAAAGCGACTAGCGTATAAACAAAGGCATGTTGATTAAACTGACCATACAAAGCAAAGCGAATTAACTCAACGGCCTGGGAAAAAGGATTGTATTGTGCAAGTCGGTGCAGTAAGGCACTGGATTCCTTGATTTTCCATAAGGGATAAAGCGCGGTGGACATAAAAAACATCGGGAAGATCACAAAATTCATCACGCCTGCGAAGTTCTCCAATTGTTTAATGAATGACGACAAGAGCAGCCCCAACGCACCCAGCATCAACCCTGATAAAACTAACGCTGGCAAAATCCAGCCATAGCCTTGCACAGGCGGACGGATGTCATAACACCAAGCAATACCAAGGAAGACATAAACTTGCAAGATGGAAACGGCGGTGCCGGCCAGCAATTTCGACAACAGCAAAAACCAGCGCGGCAAGGGGCAGGTCAACAGGATACGCATACTGCCCATTTCGCGGTCGTAGACCATCGAAAGTGAGCTTTGCATTCCGTTGAATAGCTGGATCATGCTACATAAGCCAGGCACGATGTAGGCTTCGTAAAGAATGTAGGTTTCATAAGGTGGGCTGATTGCCAAACCTAGTGCTGACCTGAACCCCGCCGCAAAAATAAACAACCAGACCAACGGCCTTACCAATGCGGACACAAAGCGTTCGCGCTGGGTCACAAAGCGCCAGCATTCCCGCCAGATGATGCCCCATATCGCTCGCCAGTAATGCAGAATTTTCATGCTTGAACTCCTTGTGTCAAGGCATAGAAAGCATCCTTTATGCTTGATGTTGCGGTTTGTTGCAAGACATCATCAACTGTTCCAGTCGCTTTTACCTGACCTTTATGTAAAATAATAACGCGGTCATCAGGATAAATTTCGTCAATTAAATGCGTTGCCCATAACACGGCGATGTTTTCGTCCTTCGCCAAGCGATGGACGTGTTCGACAATATCCTGCCGACTAGGCACATCAAGACCTACCGTCGGTTCATCCAGTAACAACAGGGAAGGTTTGTGTAACAAAGCCCTGGCAATTTCCACTCGCCGCCGATGTCCACCATTCAGTTGGCGGACTTTTTCCTGACGGCGGTCATACATGTTAAGCCGTTCAAGTTCTTCTTGGATGCGCTGCTTGGCAAGTTTGCCGCCTATGCCGTGCAAGGCTGCATGATAGCTAAGATTCTGCATCACCGTCAGATCCATATC
The DNA here is from genome assembly GCA_009695535.1 of Methyloglobulus sp. Classification (GTDB taxonomy): domain Bacteria; phylum Pseudomonadota; class Gammaproteobacteria; order Methylococcales; family Methylomonadaceae; genus Methyloglobulus. The sequence continues at coordinate 9,954 of SHZQ01000045.1, read as the reverse complement.
CAACGTGGATTGCTGGAATACTACGCCCAATCTTGCCAAGGCCTTACTTGTTTGTTGTTTGATGTCGAAACCACATAGCTCAATTCGACCACTCCGAGCATCATATAACCGGGTGATCAGAGCGAATAAGGTGCTTTTCCCTGCCCCATTCGGCCCCAACAAAACTGTACATTCACCCGATTGGATGTCAAAACTCACTTGATCCAAGGCTTTCTTGTCGCTGTAAGAAAAGCTCAAATCTTCAATAGATAAAGCTATTTCTTTACAATTGGTTTGTCTTAAAGCTTGGCTCATGGCTTAACGGCAACACCCCAGGGATAATTACCCACCCCCAGTGATTTGGTCACGGTCAGGTTGTCGAGGTCGATAATAGAGATGTCGTTACTCACGCCATTTGTCGTATATAAGCGTTTTTGGTCGGGTGAAAACGCCAGATTCCAAACACGCTGCCCTACTAAAAGGTATTTCTCCACCTCGTACGTTTTGGCATTAATAACAGCAACACGGTTGGCTGGCCCCAAAGCCACGTAACCACGTTTGTTTTCCTTGTCGATAATCACCCCAACGGGCTGTATTTTATCTTTGGTCACACCCTGAACTTCAAAGGTAATGCGTTTTACGATCTGTTTTGTACCTGCATCCACAATCGACAAGCTGCTGCCCATTTCTGAAGTCGCCCAGAGCATTGTGCTGTCTGGTGTAAATGTAACGGCACGGGGACGTGCATCGACCAGTGTGTTTTCGACAATTATGTTGGTTTTGGCATCAATCCAGTGCAACATATTGGTCGTCTCAGACGCGCTGACAATCCAGCGGCTATCGGGGCTAACGGTAATACCCTCCGGCTCTACGCCCACTTGCACCTGCTTGATGACCTTAAGCTTGGCTATGTCCATCACCGTGACCCTACTGTCATCCTCATTGGAAATATAGAGCGTGTCACCTTTGGGATTGAGCACGAACGTTTCGGGGTCGTCGCCAGAGGGCAGCGTCCCAATTTCTTTCATGGTTTCGGTGTCGATCATTTTGATGATATTGTCGTCACTGGTAGCAATGTACAGCACCTTGTAATCTGGGCTGATGACGATACCTCTAGGCCGTCGTCCAACTTCAACGGTTTTAATCAGTTCGCCTGCTATCGGATCGACAACCGCCAAAGCATTGTCTTTTTCCAAGGTGACGAAGACGGTTTCAGCTTGTGCCGCAGCACTTAACATCCACAAAATGGCGCTTAAAATCTGCTTATTCATTGCTCTTTACTCCATTGGCAGCCGGTTTCTGGCTGGTCGTAACCTAAGGTATCTAGCTCAGTTTTAGGATGCAAAAAGCCCTCAATCGGAGCAACTGCAACTAAAGATCGAGGTGCCACCAATAACACGGGTTGACGTAATTGATGATCCCAAGGCCGAAATGATAAGGATGTGCCCTTATAACCCTGCAAAGTGAATTGGTCGCTTAACAAGTAATCCTTAATCGGATTAAGTTCGTTTGATTTCGTACGAGTTGCCGCTTCACCAATCGCCCGTACCGCCAAATAAGCCCCATAATCCTGCTCTTCCATCCATCGCCCTGTTTTTTCTTTGAAGCGGTTTTGGATTTGCGTCGCGCCCCACTGTTCATGCGTCCTATGCCAAGATGTCGCTACCAAACCTTGTGTACCGATCACAGGCCGTGGCATCCAGGTACGGTAATCCAGGTATTCTCCGAATTGACCTTGCTCATCGGCGACCACCAGTACGTCGTAATCATCCTCAAGTTGGGTAAAAACCGCGACATCGGCTTGTGCTGACTTCCTCGCATCAAAGGTATGTTCCCAGAGTTTTTCCTGGACGATGTTCATGTTGAATTTTTTGGCAGAGCGTTTGATGGCTTCGGCATACAACTTATCTTCCTTTGTATTGCCAATGACCAGAAACCACTTCGTCCAGCGTTTTTTCATCATGTACTGCGCGAGCGCATCGGCACGCATGGCACGGCTGGGTAGCAAATGCAGCACATTCGCCCTGCATTCCTTGTTACGCAAGGCATCATCGATGGTCGCAGCATCAAACAACAAAGCCTCTTTTGCCGCATCGATATCAGCGACTTTATTGGTTACATCGTGTGCTAAATTGGTAACGACAAAGGCATATTTTTTGGCGATTTGTTTGTTGAAGGTGTCCACAGCATTTCCGTCCACCGGAACGATGAATTTCTCTAGGGAAAACTTCTGCTTAGTGTATTCACCGGTTGTATTGCTATCTTCAATAGCCAGTTCCGCCCCTAAAACGCCTTTGTTTTCGATTACGGGATCAAGATTAGATAACACAGGACGTACTTTTTGGGTTTGGGTCAGGTAAGCAATTTTGATGACTTGCTTGCCTTTTGCAAACAAGGAAGTTGAAGCGACTAGCTGAAAAATAATGAAGATAATCCAAGCTAATCGAGGTAACATCTTAATCGAGCGCATTTTCACGGGCGTGCATTAATGAATAAACAGCATTTATTCTAACGGATTGCATAAAATTTTTTATTATAATCGCCAAATCACCCCCTAACATTTGAAAAATATCACTTTAGGGTCGATACCAACAGTCACTTCGTTATAAAACGCTTGCCCTATTCATGTCGAAACCTACAAATCCAGTACAAACTGACGAACATTGGTCTAAAAGCGGCGCGTCTGCTCCATTCAAAACCAATAGACGTATGGGTGTACGTTATGTCAGAAGTGATATTGGCGTTACGCTGCGGAAAATCGGCATGTTTTATTTCACTTTTGCTAACCAGGCTACGTCAGTAAAGCTGATTGATATTAGCAGCAGAGACATGATGATTGCATCAAGCATAAAATTACCCATCAATAAGCCGGTTTCTCTAACGATACGCTTTGCCGACTTCAAAGAATTTGAAATTCCCAGTAAAGTTGTGCGTAAAACCCAAGGTAATGTCATTATTTACGGCATTAAATTTGATAAGGTCAATAATAAGCTGGCTGACAAATTACTGGCAACGCAGCGTAAACTATCCTTTACATAAGCACGTAACAACCAGTTTTATAAACATAATATGTATTTTAGCTCATCCGCTTGCTTGCCATTTATCAGCTAAACCACCATGACGAACTTCGTACTCAGCGAACTGTATATTTATCCGGTCAAATCGCTTGCTGGCATACGGATGACGAGCTGGATTGTCGTGGCAACGGGCTTTAAGTACGATAGAAAGTGGATGTTGATTGATGCGGATGGGCAATTCCTCAGCCAACGCCGTTTGCCACGAATGGCGTTAATCAAAACCGCACTGACTGACAGCGAGCTAATCCTGTCTGCACCGGGCATGGACGATTTATCCTTGCCGCTAGAACCTACGACGGGCGACATCATCAATAGCACGATCTGGCACGATCAAGTCGATACCATCGCCGTATCTGCTGAGGCGGATGCTTGGTTTAGCCGCTTTCTGGTGGTGGATTGCCGACTGGTTTACCAGCCGGATGGTGTAATTCGCCCTGTTAACCCCGATTTTTCTAACCCTGAAGATCAAACCGCACTTTCCGATGGCTTTCCTTTCCTGTTGGTTTCTGAAAATTCGTTGGTCGCGCTTAATCAGGTCATGCAGCTTGATTTAGCTATGGCTCGTTTCCGTCCTAATTTGGTAATTTCGGGCTGTGATGCTTATGCTGAAGATTTTTGGCGACAAATTACCATCGGCAACATCGGCTTTCGCTTGCCTAAACCCTGTTCGCGCTGCTCTGTGCCAACTATTGACCCCGCAAACGGCAAAACGGGCAAAGAACCGCTCACCACGCTTAACCGCCTCAGAAAATGGCAGAATAAGGTTTATTTTGGGCAAAATGCCTTGCACGATGGTTTGGGAACGCTGTCTGTGGGCGATAGTGTTCAGATCAACCTTACTGGCACTCAGCAACCACCGCTGTAATCGTCCTGATTGTTGCTGGCTTAATCACCCATAATCAGGCGTATCGGTATCCAAAATGCCGCTTTCGGTATTCTTCCTTGCCAATTCCGCCAGTGCTTCGTATTTTGCGCGAAATGCGTCAAGATGAATTTCCTCAAGCCCTTCAATATCTAACAAGGCGTTGTGCGCCCCTTTGGTCGCCCTAATTAATTCATCCAACTTGATTTGTATGGCTTCCGTGTCGCGGTTTTGGGTGCTTTGAATGAGGAAAACCATCAAAAAAGTAATAATCGTCGTTGCTGTATTAATCACCAATTGCCAAGTGTTACTGTAATTGAACATGGGTCCCGTGATTATCCAGAGCAGAATGGTTGCGACAGAAAGCGCAAACACGATCGGCCGTCCACAAAATCGTGAAGAGGCCTTAGCAAATTTTGAATACCAAGCTGTTTGTTTCATAAGATGTTTCTCGCTGAATGTTAGATTGGCAGCATACGTAGCAAGCACACTACCTGAAAGCCTGATAATACCGCAATACCTCGGCTTTACTGACATAGTCAAATCCAGTAGTATTCCTGCCAATGTCATTAAAAAATCTGACACAGCAAGCTTTTCAGGTATTCTTGCAGATAATCTATACCAACACGCAGAACCCATGTCCATTAACGATACGCAAACCCCAGCCAATTTCATTCGTCACATTGTCTCCGACGATCTTAAAGCCAATAAGCACAATGGCAAAGTCGCCACCCGCTTTCCACCGGAACCGAATGGTTATTTGCACATTGGCCATGCCAAGTCGATCTGCTTGAATTTCGGGATTGCTGCTGAAAACGACGGAACATGCAATCTCAGATTTGACGATACCAATCCTGAAAAGGAAAGCATCGAGTACATGGAATCCATTGAACGCGATGTGCAATGGCTGGGTTTTGAATGGAGCGGTTTGTACCATGCTTCCGATTATTTCGAGAAACTTTACCAATACGCCGAGCAACTTATCAAACAAGGACAGGCTTATGTGGACAGCCTGTCAGCCGAGGAAATCCGCGCTTATCGCGGCACATTGACCGAGCCAGGGAAAGAAAGCCCAGACCGTAATCGTTTAGTAGAAGAAAACCTCGATTTGTTTCGGCGCATGAGAGCGGGAGAATTTACTGACGGGCAGTATGTGCTACGCGCCAAAATCGACATGGCATCGCCCAATATCAACATGCGTGACCCCGCCATTTACCGAATTCGCCGCGTCCATCACCATCGCACAGGCGATACCTGGTGCATCTACCCTATGTACGATTATACCCACTGCATTTCCGATGCGTTGGAAGGTATCACGCACTCCTTATGCACTTTGGAATTTGAGGATCACCGCCCGCTTTACGATTGGGTGTTGGAGCAACTCAAAACGCCATGCCATCCACAACAAATCGAATTCGCCCGTTTGCAATTGGAATACACCATCGTCAGCAAACGCAAATTAAATCAACTGGTTATGGAAAAGCACGTCAACGGCTGGGACGACCCACGAATGCCAACCATTGCCGGACTACGTCGCGCTGGTGTAACGCCCAAAGCCATCCGTGATTTTTGCGAACGCATAGGCTTGACCAAACAAAACTCCTGGATCGAAATGTCGGTGCTGGAATACTGCATCCGCGAAGACCTCAATGAAAATTCACCACGGGCGATGGCGGTCTTGAATCCCTTACGGTTGGTAATCGACAATTACCCAGATGATAAAACCGAGCAACTTATCATCAGCAACCATCCTCAAAAGCCAGAATTGGGCAGCCGTGACGTACCATTTAATAAAGTGATCCTGATTGAGCAGGATGATTTCGCCGAGACTCCACCACCAAAGTTTAAAAGGCTCATAAATGGTGGCGAAGTCAGGTTGCGTGGAGCTTACGTTATTCAATGCAATGAAGTCGTCAAAGACGATAACGGCAACATCATCGAACTGCGTTGTACTTACGATCCTGACACTTTGGGCAAAAATACTGAAGGGCGCAAGGTGAAAGGGGTTATCCATTGGGTTTCTGAACAACACAGCTTACCCGCCGAAATAAGGCTATACGACCGCCTGTTTACCGTACCTAACCCCGACAATGAAGACAATTTTCTGGATGCAATAAATCCTGATTCCTTACAAATCCTTAGCGATTGCCGCGTCGAAACCAGCCTAGGTAAAGCCACAACCGAAAGCCGCTATCAGTTTGAGCGAACAGGTTATTTTTGCTTTGATGAAAAAGACAGCGTAAATGGAAAGCTGGTCTTTAACCGGACAGTGACGTTGCGGGATAGTTGGGAGTAGGATTGATTTAACAACGCTTTACATTACAGGCTTTCTTGGGCATATTTTCAAAATAAAGACTTTTGCAACAAGCTTAGGCGTTTATAATGTATTTTTATTTTAATAATTATGAGATGCATAAAGTGCAAAAAATTCATATTCAAATTCTTTCAGCCATCTTTGCTATTGCCATAGGACTAACCATGTTTTCACTCGCCAATGCCGCATCTCCTGAAGAAAATAAAGCCGAAGGCGAGAAGTTTCTAGCTGAAAATACCAAAAAAACTAATGTGAAAACCACTGCGAGTGGCTTGCAGTACGAGATTTTAACTCCAGGCAAAGGCACGGCTCGCCCTGCTGCCACTGACAATGTAACCGTCCACTATAAAGGGACATCTTTGGACGGCAAGGAATTTGACAGCTCTTATAGTCGAGGCGAACCCACTTCCTTTCCGTTAAACGGCGTAATCCCTGGCTGGACAGAAGGCGTGCAACTGATGACAGAAGGCGCGAAATATAAATTTTATATCCCTTCAACCTTAGCTTATGGCGAAAACGGTGCAGGTGGTGCTATTGGGCCAAATGAAACCTTGATTTTTGAAGTTGAACTGATAAAAATCAATTAATTGGCGTTATAGTTTTCACAATAACAGGATAATTTTATCCACATAAATCCCTTTTAAAGCCTTGCCAATCAAGGCTTTTTTATTTTACCCATGTCCACATACCAGCTTTTCGCCACTACCCCAAAAGCAATGGAAGACATCCTCGCGGATGAGTTACGTTCGCTGGGTTGTGACAAGGTTAAATCAACTATTGCTGGCGCATATTTTGAAGGTGATTTAACCAACGCTTACCGCGTATGTTTGTGGTCGCGAATTGCCAATCGGGTATTGCTGCAACTTAGCACATTCAAGGTAACAAGCCAGGACGATTTGTATCAGGGCATAAGCAAAATTAACTGGTTTGAACACCTAAAGCCAGAAGGCAGCTTTGCGGTAACTTTTAACGCGAAAAATTCAGAAGCAATCAACAACACCCATTTTGGTGCTTTAAAAGTTAAAGATGCCGTCGTTGACCAGATGCGGGCAAAGTTTCAAATCCGCCCCAATATCAATACGGAACAGCCAGATATTCGCATCAATGTTAACTTGAACGGTGAGACTGCCGTACTTAGCCTGGATTTATCGGGCGAAAGTTTGCATCGTCGTGGTTATCGTGACACCACCATCAAAGCGCCTATCAAGGAAAATCTGGCGGCAGCATTACTAATCCGTAGTAATTGGCGTGATACAGCCAAGCAAGGCGGTACGTTGATCGACCCTATGTGCGGATCTGGAACGTTATTGGTGGAAGGCGCAATGATCGCCGCTGATTATGCGCCGGGTTTGCTTCGAGATTATTACGGCTTCATCGGCTGGAAAAAACATAACCCTGATTGCTGGAAAGCATTGCTGTTTGAAGCGCTACAACGCAAAACCACTGGCATAAAGCAGTTACCGACGATAGTCGGCTTCGATAAGGACAGCCGCAACATCAACACTGCCCTTACTCATATTACTAACGCTGAATTGCAGAACAAAATTCATCTTGAATGCCGCGATATAAGCGATGCTGCACCAGCCTTAAGCTGGAAACCAGGCTTGGTTATCTGCAATCCGCCTTACGGCGAACGCTTAGGTGATGAGCAAGAAACTTCTGAGCTATACAAAAAATTTGGCGATTCCTTGAAAGCACATTTTAATCATTGGCATGCGGCGATGATTATCAGCAATCCCGAATTAGGCTTTCGTTTAGGCATCCGCTCGCAAAAACCTGTCACTTTTTACAACGGCGCATTGGAATGTAAATTACTGAGGATGACGATTGAAGAAGCGGCATTTTTCATCCCTAAACCCAAATCCGCAGAAGAACGCATTACCCAGATAAACGCAACGATAACAGCCAATCAAGATGAAATTGAAGCTGAAACCAAAGTAAGCAAAGAACGCGAATCTAGTATAGCAGCCACCGCCAATACCGATATAAGTAAGGAGCGTGGGTTGAATACGGCAAGCTTCTCCTACGGGGATGTAGGTGAGGGGCGCGAGCTGGGAGCGGTAAGCTTTGCCAACCGCTTACAAAAAAACCTGAAAAAACTATCCTCTTGGAAAAACAGAAATAACATCAATTGTTATCGAATTTACGATGCCGACTTACCTGAATACGCCGTCGCTATCGACTTATATCAAGGCAAAGAAACGTGGGTAAATGTCCAGGAATACGATCCGCCCAAAACCATTGATCCATTTAAAGCCAATCAACGACTGGCTGAACTGCTTGCAGAAATTCCCAAAGTCTTAGGCGTTGCATCTAACCACGTATTTTTAAAAATACGCCGCAAGCAGAAAAGTACGGATCAATACCAAAAACTGGGCGATAACAGGCATTTCCACATCATTGAGGAACACGGCTGTCAATTGCAGGTCAATTTTGAAGACTACCTGGACACCGGTTTGTTTTTGGATCACCGCCCTATCCGCTTATTAATCCAGCAGCAAGCTAAAGATAAGCGTTTTCTAAACCTGTTTGCTTATACTGGCAGTGCGACAGTCCATGCCGCAGTTGGCGGCGCAACGGCTACGACTACAGTGGATATGTCCAATACCTATCTCGATTGGGCAAAGGCTAATCTGGCATTAAACACTACCAACGGCAAGCATGAATTTATCCAAGCCGACTGCCTGGAATGGCTTGATGAGGAAGCAAAGCATACTCACCCAAGGCAATATGACTTGATTTTTCTCGACCCGCCGACCTTTTCCAACTCAAAACGCATGAGCGACGTATTCGATATACAAAAAGATCATGCCTTGTTAATCAAGCAAGCGGTCACCTTGCTAGCTCCCCAAGGAATCCTATATTTTTCCACCAATTTTCGGAGATTTACCTTAGATAAAGCTGTTTTGACGGAATTCAAAATTGATGACATCACCGCAAAAACCATACCGGAAGACTTTAACCGCAACCAAAAAATCCATTATTGCTGGAGGATTCAACATGAGTCGCACCGTTAAAATCATCGTTTCTGGTCGGGTACAAGGCGTTTATTTTCGGCGTTTCACCAAAAACAAAGCTCAAGGCTTAGGTATAAAAGGATCGGTAACAAATCTGGATGCTGGTCGTGTACAAATTATCGCCCAAGCTGAGGCGGACAGACTAGAACCCTTTATACAGTGGTGTCACAAGGGTCCAATTACAGCGCGTGTGGATAGTGTCGAACTTATTGAGCTACAGGCGTATGAAGCTGAATTCAGCTCATTTGAAATTATCGGCTCTATGTGAAATAAAGCGGGCAATCGAATTTTAACTTACCGCAAAGAAAATAAATCATACTAATGAAATTATTACTATTGCGATAGCCTCTGGCACGACGTTTAGCCAGTTGAATCTTGCAATTGATACCTTTAAGAATGCCATTAGTGCTGCGTGCAGTGACGAAATGAACTATCCCAGACCAATGGGCTTTGACCGTCTTAGCGAATTTGATAAAGGCAGGTATTTTGGCACTTTCTACTTCATGGCACCATTGGAAGAAAAGCCTCTGCCGATTCTTTATTAGGCATGTCCCAAAGATCATTAAACAACACTTTTAAGCGGTACGCTTCGCCCAGTATGGGATAGAGCGTAATTATTTCCGCCAGTGATTGTTCTTGCTTGTCGGATAAATTCACACGCTTCTTTAGGGGCGTGTATTGATGACCTTTTAAGGCATCATGTTC
>SHZQ01000044.1 GCA_009695535.1 Methyloglobulus sp. | reverse complement strand
ACCGGATTAAGCACATCTGCAATGTCCTGCGAACTAATTTGCAGCAACAAAACGTAAAAGAACAAAGAAATATCCATAGACTATCCAGGCAAGCCAAGCACTTTCCTATCCCCACCAAAATCAAGTTCCATCCAGACCCGCTGAACAAGCAAACTATCATGGAACTCATTACAACCGACAGGTCTGGGCTGCTTTCCCAAGTCGGCAAGGTTTTCAACAAGCAGGACATCAATCTGCACAGCGCGAGGATTACTACAATAGGAAGCCGAGCTGAGGATATGTTTTATATCACAGACTTACAGCGCCAACCGCTCACTGACCCATATAAACAAGAACAGCTACGCGAAGAACTGCTTTATGTTCTGGATAAAATAAAACCCAAGAAAACAGCTATTGGCGTTAACTAATTAGCAGCTTAAATTAATGGCTTTTTTTATATCTAGCCACTGCACTTGGCGTCTCTGGTATCCAGTATCACAGTAAACGTGTGCGTTTCTTCTCCACCGTTGAATTAGTCAATACCCTAGAGCAGGAGAAAACGGCAGGCAAACAAGGGCGATTGGCGTTCAGTCTAATGCAGATGGATTTGGTTATCTTGGACGAATTAGGTTATTTACCTTTTTCACAGATCGGGGCGCACTGTTATTTCATTTGCTCTCCAAGCGCTATGAACGAACCAGCGTTATTATCACGACCAATTTGACATTTTCAGAATGGAGTAGCGTTTTTATTGATGCCAAACTGACAACGGCACTATTGGATCGCCTAACGCATCATTGTCACATCATTGAAACAGACAATGAATCATTCAGATTTAAGCAAAGCAGTGCAACGGCTAAAGAACGTATAAAATTCAGAGAATCGTCCTTAAAGGTATCACTTATGTCAGAAAATATAGCAGTTGATAGCTATGAATAAAAATGAAAAAAAGTAACTTTAAAGCACAGTTCAATAAAAAGGGGACAACACTTACTCAGTCTAGTCGACTATTCCAATGCTGTAGAGTAAGCTGTACAGCAATTAGCACTGGTCAATTTTCAATCGGTGCCAACACTCGGTTGCTCATACATTGGTTGTAAGCATTACGGAATCTATCTTCAGCGGTAAAGCCTTGCTTGTCTGCGGCAGCACCGCCTGCTGCACCAACCAAACCACCTACCCTGCACCGATTGCGGTTTCTTTTACGGTGCTACCGCCTGCTGAATGCTCGGCTAATTGCCTACATTCCGCCATATCTTGATTGATGCGGCAAGCGTTCTGATTATTGTAGGTATCAACAGTTGGGGTATACCCGCCTTGGGTATAGCAAGCTGATAACATCAAAGCACTGGCAATAATCACACTAATTTTAAGTTTTTTCATTTTAATTACTCCGTTATGTTAATTTTTCCATCTATCATTTATGAAAGTACGCGTAAAACTGAACGCGGTCGGTACGGTAATGAACCTATATGGATTAAACCTATAAATTGTTGGGTTCAGTTTACCCGGCTCACTCTGAATGCTTGCTGAATGTGATGAGCGCCATAAACGACGGCGATTAGGAATTCCTTAAAACGTGTAATGGTGGTGTACGAACCACATGACGCACCCCCAAAAACCCCGCCAATCCCACCGCAAATGCGCCGATTAACGGTAAGGCTATCCATAAATAGTAGGCGGGGTTATAATCCATGTGCAGTACTCTTGAATACAGTGCAAAGAGCAAACCTTCTGAAATGATAGCCGCCAACACACCAGAAACCAGACCCATCAAGGCAAATTCTATGCTGTGTGTTCGTCGCAATAAAGAACGGCTAGCGCCGAAAGTCCGTAGCAATGCACTCTCATAGATACGGTTATCCAATGTCGAATAAATCGCCGAAAACAAGACGGTAAAACCTGCCATCAATGCGAAATACAATAAGTAATTAATAGCTTCGGTTAGTTGCGTGAGGACAGTTTTAAATTGTTTTAGGATTAAGTCTACTTCCAAAATCGTCATCGCTGGATAGTGTTTTACCAGTTGATTTAGATAAGTTTTTTTGCTTTCTGGGAGATAAAAACTGGTCAGGAACGTGCCTGGGAATGGCTCTAAAGTCCCAGGTGAAAAAATCATATAGAAGTTTGGCTTCATAGTGTCCCACTGAAGCGACCTTATATTGCTGACGGTTGCCGTTAATTTCTGAACTCCGACGACAAACAGTAGTTTATCGCCAAGATTAATTTTCAGGCTCTCCGCCAGTTTTTGCTCAACCGAAACTTCTGGTTTTTTTTCAGGAGACCACCACGTACCGACAATGATTTTATTGTCTTCGGGTAGCTTTTCTGTCCAAGTCAAGCTCAGCTCCCTATGTGTCGCGCTTTCCCCTTGCGAATCTTTACTGACAATTTTTTTTACAGGTACGCTGTTTATCTCCGTTAGCCGTCCTCTTATCACCGGAAAAAATTGGCTGTTTTCAATACCGTTGTCTTTAAATTCAGTTTGCAGCCCGGGTAATTGTTTAGGGAAAATATTGAGGGCAAAATGGTTGGGTGCGTGCTCCGGCAATTGTTTATGCCAGTTCTCGATCAAATCGCTACGCACGGTGAAGTTAAGTGTCATCGCTACTAGCGTGATAGTGAAGGCAAGGATTTGGCTTATCGTAGCGCGGCTATTCCACAACAAGCCTTGCAAGCCGAATCGCCAATTTAAAGGCATGGAAGACAAAGATCGACGCGCCAACATCAGCATCAGGTAAACCAGCAAGCCAAGCGCCAGCAATAACACTAAACCCGCACAGAAAATAGTTGCTGTCATATTGAGGTCTTCCGTGTATCGCCAGATCAATATTCCCACAATGCCGCCTGCCAAACCGTAAACCAACCATGCGCTGGTAGGTAAGGGTTCTAAGTCTCGGCGCAATACTCTGGCCGGAGAAACTTTTTTAAGATGAAGCAAGGGCGGTAAGGCAAATCCTATTAATATCGTTATGCCCGTCATCATGCCAAAAAAAACTGCCAACCATCCTGGGTTGGCAACGCTTTGGGGCAGTAAGTTCCGTAACAACTTAAAGAGCATTTCCTGCACAAACCAGCCCAATCCGCAAGCTAAAGCGCTGGCCAGTAAGCCCAGAAGCAGAAATTGACTGATAAACAGCCAAAGCACCTCGTTTTGCTTACAGCCCAGGCAGCGCAGGATGGCAGTTGCATCCAGATGACGCTCGGTGTAGCGTCGGGTTGCCATAGCGATAGCCACACCTGAAATAATAATGACCACGATGCTGGATAAGCCCAAATAACGTTCGGCGCGATTCAGTGCTGAACCTAACTCAGGGCGGTCTTCGTGAATGTCCAAAATGCGCTGGGCAAGATTCAATTGCGGTTTAACCCAGCGTTTAAATTCGGTCAGTTGCGATTGCTCTCCGCTAAACTGAAAAAAATAATGCACGTGACTGCCTGGTTGAATAACTCCCGTTTCTTGCAAATTCTGCTTATTGATTATCACGCGCGGTGACAGGCTATAAATATCACCCTGCTTATCTGGCTCGTAAGTAACGATTTTACTGATCGTCAGCCTTTTTTCGCCGACAGTGATCGGATCGCCTACGTTAAGCTTAAGTGCCGACAAAACCCGCTTTTCCACCCAGGCAAAGCCAGGCTCTGGACCTTTGTATTCGATAGCTTCATCGGCATAATCTGATGTGGTGGTTTTTAAAAAACCGCGCAGAGGATATAAGTTACTGGCGGCTTTTATCCACGCAAGCAATAATTCGTCATTCTCGATCAGAACACTGGAGAATTCTGCCGTTTGAGCTTGCGCTAATTTAAGTTGCTTTGCTTTTTCTAACCAGGATTCAGGGATGGTGGCATGGCTACTGATAACCATGTCAGCCGCCAAAAACTCAGCGGTTTGGTTGGTCATCGTGCGTTCTAAGCGGTTTGAAAACAACGCAATAGCGGTGGAACTGGTGACCGCAATCAGCAAGGCCAGAAACAGGATAGTCAGCTCCCCCGCACGGCTATCTCGCCAAAGCAAGCGCACGGCGAGGCCAAACGGCCTCATACAACCCTTCCTGCATCTAATTTAATGATGCGTTGACAGCGATTTGCTAAGTTTTGGTCGTGGGTCACTAATATTAGTGTCGCATTGTTTTCAAGATTCAGCTCAAACAACAGTTCTATGACTATTGCCCCCGTTTTACTGTCCAGATTGCCGGTTGGCTCATCAGCAAATAAAATGGCGGGTTTGGATACAAATGCCCTAGCCAATGCCACGCGTTGTTGTTCGCCACCGGAAAGTTGTCTAGGTGTGTGCGTGAGGCGTTCAGATAAGCCTACCCGTTCTAATAACGCAATAGCCGCATTCTTAGCGTTTTTGTCACCTCTTAACTCCAGCGGCAGCATCACATTTTCCAACGCAGTAAGCCCTTGCAGTAATTGGAAAGACTGGAACACAAAGCCGACCAACTGATTACGCATTGCTGCCCTACCATCTTCATCCATGCTGGTTAGGAATTTGCCATTAAGGCTAATTGTACCGGTAGTCGGCGTATCCAACCCGGCCAGTAAGCTGATTAACGTCGATTTTCCTGAGCCGGATTCACCAGCGATGGCGATGCTTTCGCCAGATGCCACCTGCAAGTTAATATCTGCCAAGATATGCAACGTTCCGCTGGAAGTCTTAACTGACTTACCGAGATTTTCAGTTACAATGATGTTTGTTATTTGTTGAGCTTGCATCATGCTTAAGTATTTGGTTGCGATGGTTTTTGCGTTAGTATCCGTGTCCGCCGCTGCAAAATCAATTGTTGTGTTAGGCGACAGTCTTAGTGCCGCTTACGGAATTGAAGTGGGACAGGGCTGGGTGGCATTGATTCAGAACAAGTTGCAAAAGCAATACAGTGATTACACCATCAACAACGAAAGTATCAGCGGCGACACCAGTGCCGGAGGATTGGCGCGAATTGACGATGCGTTGACTAGGCATAAGCCCAGCATTGTCGTCATTGAGCTGGGTGCGAATGACGGTTTGCGGGGGCTATCTCCAGCTATCCTGAAAAGCAACCTTGCCGAAATCACCCGTCGCGCACAGAAATACGGTGCCAAGGCATTATTGCTCAGCATGCGAATTCCGCCCAATTATGGTAAGCGTTACACCGAGATGTTTTACAATGTCTATCCGCAGTTGTCCAAAGAGTTAGGCGTATCTTATGTGCCTTTCATTCTTGAGGATGTCGCATTGGCGAAACAATTGATGCAAGCAGATGGCCTACATCCTAATGAAAAAGCACAAGCCATGATTGTCGAAAAAATATGGCCGCATTTGGTTAAATTATTAGAATAATACCAATCAATAAATTGTTATTTGTGTTCCTTATCTTAACCAAACCTAGTTAAATTAAGCGAAATAGTTCCTTCTCCCTTGAGGGAGAAGGTTAGGATGAGGGGTATTTATAAGGTTTTTCTTTATTATTAGCTCCCCTTACCCCAACCCTCTCCAGCAGGATAGGGAGTTTTCATTCTGAACTTCTCTACCTTAAGAAGTTATAATAAGAACGCATTGGAATTGGTATATTAGCAAAAATAGAGCTCACATATGACCCCACTTACACTTGAAAAAGCCAACAAAATCATCAACGCCGCCACCCAAAAAGCCCGATCCTTAAACATGGCTCCACTGACTGTAGTGGTACTGGACGCATCGGGACACCTAAAAGCGTTGCAAAGGGAAGATGGCGCAACCGTCATCAGGCAGCAAATCGCCACGGCCAAAGCTTGGGGCGCAGTCAACATGGGCATCTCCTCGCGTAGCTTGGCGGCGGTAGCAGAACACCGCCCAGACTTTATGAACGCATTAATTACCATAGCTGAGGGGCAGATTATGCCGGTTCCTGGTGGAGTGTTGATCCGGGATAAGGGCAATACGATTATCGGTTCTGTCGGTATAAGTGGCGATTCATCAGAACAGGATGAGCGTTGCGCGATTGCAGGGATAGAGGCGGCTGGGTTTGTGGCGGGGGTTTAGATAGCGATGGATTTTGCGTTTAGAATGTATTAAAAAATCCGTCGCGTTAGCGACATATTAGTATTAGCGCAAAATGTTCGTGGCAAGATCGAAAATATTGTTGTAACAAGTTAATAATCCTACACTTTTCCAGTGAGTTACTTCACAGATCACAAGCCAAAATAGCTCTATATTTAAGCCCAGTTCAGGTGTTTTTTATCGGAGTATTGGTTATGGAACATATTAACCTACTAATTTTAGGTGTTTTTTGCGTTGTGGTTGCAATCGTGGTCGGAGGGTTTAAAGTATCGGGTATTGAAATCCCATTGTTTAGTTCGATACAAAGACAAGTACTATTAGGTTTCTTCGGTGTGGGTCTTATTATTAGCCCTATCGCGTACTCCAAAATTATTGTTTACAAAGAAACCTATAGGTGCGATCAATATGCCAAAGTCGCGGTGGAAAAGTTTGATGAAAACTTGAAGCGCGGATGCGGTCAGACGGGTGGGTGTTGACATAATGTTTATGCTGGGCATCAAGGTTGGTGTCTTACCCAGTCAAAAGGCAGTATCACTAATGAAACCGAAGAACGTAAAAAAGCCTTGCTAAGCTGTAAGGGCTAAATAAGGATTTTAATCGCTTGATTTTAAAAACAATACTGCTTAATGGAAGTATTAAGAATTGCCTTGATCCAGCTTGAACGCGGCATGTAAAGTCCTGACCGCAAGCTCCAGATATTTTTCTTCTACGACTACCGAGATTTTAATTTCTGATGTCGAAATCATTTTGATGTTGATGCCTTCCTCAGCCAATGCCTTAAACATGGTGTTGGCAATGCCAGAGTGGGAACGCATACCGACACCGACAATGGAAACTTTAACAAGACTGTCGTCGCCCGTGACTTTTTTAGCACCCAGTTCCGCGCAGGTAAGTTCCAGCGCGGCTTTAGCGCGCCGATAATCATTGCGGTGGACAGTGAAGGTGAAATCGGTGGTCGCATCCTCGGCGATATTCTGGATAATCATATCCACTTCAATATTGGCTTCGGCAATCGGGCTGAGGATTTTGGATGCTATTCCAGGTCGGTCAGGTACGCCGCTAATGGTCAATTTTGCTTCGTCTCTATTAAATGCGATGCCTGAAATTAACGCACTTTCCATCTCTGATTCCTCATAAGTAATAAGCGTCCCCGCACCTTCGGTAAACGAAGATAGCACTCGCAATGGGACATTGTATTTTCCGGCAAATTCTACCGATCGTATTTGTAAGACTTTTGAACCTAAACTAGCCATTTCCAGCATTTCTTCAAAAGTGATTTTATCTAGCCTACGTGCCTTGGGTTCGACACGGGGATCAGTCGTGTAAACACCATCTACATCGGTATAGATATGGCATTCATCGGCTTTTAATGCAGCAGCTAAAGCAACGGCAGTAGTGTCTGATCCGCCACGTCCCAAGGTTGTGATATTGCCATATTCATCAACGCCCTGGAAACCTGCAACGACGACGACGTTACCTTGATTAAGGTCGCTACGCATCTTCTCATCTTCGATGTGCAATATCCGCGCCTTGGTATGGCTGCTATCTGTCAGGATTTTGACCTGTCCACCCGTATAAGAACAAGCCGCGCAGCCAATGGCATGTAAAGCCATGCTCAATAAGGCCACGGTGACCTGCTCGCCAGTGGCAACCAGCACATCCAGCTCCCGTTCCGTCGGTTGCTGCTGCATTTCTTTTGCTAAACCAATCAGGCGATTAGTTTCTCCGCTCATGGCGGAGAGGACAACGACGATTTGATTACCTGCATCGTGGGCGGTTTTGACCTTGTCTGCAACTGCTTTGATGCGTTCAACAGAACCGACCGACGTACCGCCAAATTTATAGACGTAAAGTGCCACTTAAATAAAACCTATTGTGTTAATTGTGCTTGAATCCACGCGGGAACTTGAGCTAATGCTGCTGCCAAACCGGATGGGTCATTACCGCCCGCCATTGCCATATCAGGGCGACCTCCGCCTTTGCCACCTACTTGGGTAGCGACAAAATTGACTAGATCACCGGCTTTTATCTTAGCCATTAGATCTTTTGAAACACCCGCCGCGAGGCTAACTTTATCGCCCTCAACAACGGCCAAAACGATAGCGGAACTGCCCAGTTTATTTTTTAGCTGATCGACCATATCACGTAGGGATTTAGGATCAACTTGGTTCAACTTAACGGCCAAAACTTTGATACCTGCTACATCAATAGCCTGTACGTTTAAATCGTTACCCGCAGAACTGGCCATTTGCGCCTGCAGTTTTTCCAGTTGTTTTTCGAGGGTTCTGGTTTTATCGAGCAATTGCTCTACTTTCTCTGCGGCTTTTTCCGGTGCGCTTTTTAGTAATCCTGCAATAATGGCAAGCGCCTTATCTCGGCTGGCTAACCACTCCATTGCACCATTGCCGGTGACAGCTTCAATCCGTCTTACTCCAGAGGCAACCCCAGTTTCACTGATGATTTTAAAGCAACCGATGTCGCCAGCTCGTTCAACATGCGTACCGCCGCAGAGTTCAGTTGAAAAGTCACCAATTTTTAAAACCCTGACTTCATCGCCATATTTCTCACCGAACAAGGCCATCGCCCCGGCTTTAACGGCATCTTCTTTCGCCATGACAGTTGCGGAAACGGGATTATTCAGCCGGACTTGTTCGTTAATCATGCGCTCAAACACATTGATTTGATCGTCGGTAATGGGTTCAAAATGGGAAAAATCAAAGCGTAGGCGTTCGGTATTCACCAGCGAACCTTTTTGGGTAACATGCTCGCCCAACACTTGCCTAAGTGCGGCATGAAGTAAATGGGTTGCTGAATGATTGAGTTCGGTTGCTTTTCTGTTAGTCGCATTGACTTGGGCAATACAGGATTGACCTTTGACAAGCGTACCTGAAACTAACTTACCTTTATGTAAAAACAGGTTGCCGCCTTGTTTTTGAGTATCGCTCACCTCAAATACCGCGCCATCCCCGACAATTCGTCCGCTATCGCCTATTTGTCCGCCGGATTCGGCATAAAACGGGGTTTTGTCCAATACCACCAAGGCTTCCTGCCCAATAGCTAGGCTATCAACTTCCTTGCCTAGTTGGTACAGGGCGACAATATGGACTTGGTCGTCCAAATGTCCGTAGCCCGTAAATTCTGTTTGGCCTTCCAGCTTAATTTCTTGGCTGTAATTGGCACCAAAACTGTTGGCAGATCGCGCGCGTTCGCGTTGTGCCGACATGGCACAATCAAAGCCAGCATGATCGACTGTTAGATTGTTTTCACGTGCAAAATCGGCAGTTAAATCGACAGGAAAACCATAAGTATCATAAAGCTGGAATAGGGCGTCTCCTGGAATGACCGTACCTTGCATTTTGGCAACACAGGCTTCCAGAATCTTCATGCCTTGCCCTAAAGTTTCTGCAAAACGTTCTTCTTCTTTCTTTAATACGCGTTCAACCTGAGCTTGGGCAGATGCCAGTTCGGGATATGCACCGCCCATTTCCTCAGCCAACGGCGCAACCAGCTTATAAAAAAAGACATCTTTGATATCTAATCTATACCCGTGCCGAATTGCCCGACGAATAATACGGCGCAGCACATATCCACGGCCCTCGTTGGAGGGCATTACGCCATCGGCAACCATAAAGGCACAAGAACGGATATGGTCGGCAATCACCCGTAAGGAGCTTTGGTCGAGGTTAGTCGTACCCGCCAATTCGGCTGCGGCTTTCAGCAGTTTTTGGAACAGGTCGATTTCGTAGTTGCTATGCACACCTTGCAGCACAGCTGCAATCCGTTCCAAACCCATACCCGTATCAACTGAAGGTTTTGGCAATGGTGTTAGCGTACCGTCGATAGAACGGTCGTACTGCATAAATACGAGATTCCAGATTTCGATGTATCTGTCGCCGTCTTCATCCGGTGTTCCAGGAGGGCCACCGAAAATGTGTTCGCCGTGATCGTAGAATATTTCAGTACAAGGCCCACAAGGGCCGGTATCACCCATAGACCAAAAATTATCCTTGGCACCGATTTTAGAAAGCCGTGTGGGATCAACCCCAATATCGTCCAGCCAGATTTTTTCGGCTTCTGCGTCTTCTTCAAAAACAGTTACCCACAGTTTTCCAGCAGGAATGCCGAGTTCCTTAGTCAAAAAATCCCAGGCAAAATGGATAGCTTCTGTTTTGAAATAATCGCCAAAACTAAAGTTTCCCAGCATCTCAAAAAAAGTATGATGACGTGCCGTGTAACCGACATTTTCTAGGTCGTTATGTTTGCCGCCTGCGCGTACGCAGCGTTGGCTGGTCGCAGCCCTTACGTAATCGCGCTGCTCACGCCCAAGAAACAGATCCTTAAACTGCACCATACCGGCATTGGTAAATAGCAATGTGGGATCGCTACCTGGAACCAGCGAGCTGGAAGGTTGGACTGAATGTCCACGCTGGTGAAAAAACGCCAGAAAAGTCGAGCGCAATTCCGCGCTAGTCATTTTTTTCATATCGGTTAGGTAAAACGTAATAAGATTTAGGGTTACTTAAATAGGGTTGTTATTATTGCGCTGGAAAAACCGCGATGTAGTAAAAATCGGATGCGTTTAGCGCGTTCATTGCTGTCCATTGCAAGCGGCCCAGGATATTTCTTGTTGTAGACTTGCTCCATAAGATTCAACCAATTATCGCTTGTTGCCTGTAGCACCTTATCAACGGTATGGGCTTCAATGCCTTGCTGTTGCAGCTCATAAGCAATGCGTATGGGGCCAAAACCCTTATGGCTACGCATTCTGGCATAGCTTTCTGCATATCTAGTATCATCTTGCCAACCTTGCTGTGCCAAATCGTCGATAACTGCGGAAACTTGGCTGGATTCATAGTCTTTAACAGCCATTTTAAGCTGTATTTCTTTACGGCTATGATCCCTTCGAGTTAATAGGCGCAGACAATCTTTTTTGATGTTTTTGCTTATTTGATGCGGTTCTATAACAGCATTGACATCCGAATTGTGCTGGGTTTCGTTACTCTTCATTAATACCCGTGGGCTCAACAAATGGTACGGTCCGGCTGAACGCTTCTGCTCGTATTTTTGCCTCAATGTCCTGGGCTATTTTAGGGTTTTCTTTCAAATAAACTTTAACATTGTCCCTGCCTTGACCAATTTTATCGCTGCCGTAGCTGTACCAAGAACCGGCTTTTTGGATAAATCCGTAATTAACACCCAAATCGACCAATTCACCCAAAAATGAAATACCTTCACCGTATAAAATCTCGAATTCGGCTTGGCGGAACGGCGGTGCAACTTTATTTTTGACTACTTTGACGCGAGTTTCATTGCCAATCACTTCATCGCCCTTTTTTACCGAACCGATGCGCCGAATATCCAGCCGCACCGAAGCATAAAACTTAAGGGCATTACCACCTGTCGTGGTTTCTGGGCTACCAAACATAACCCCGATTTTCATGCGGATTTGATTGATAAAGATAACCAAGGTATTGGAACGCTTGATATTTCCGGTGAGTTTTCTTAATGCCTGGGACATTAGCCGCGCCTGTAAGCCCATGTGGGAATCCCCCATATCGCCTTCGATTTCAGCTTTAGGCGTTAGCGCAGCGACCGAATCCACTACGACAATATCAACGGCACCCGAACGTACCAACATATCGGTAATTTCCAGTGCTTGCTCGCCCGTATCCGGCTGTGAAACCAATAAGTCATCAATATTGACCCCAATTTTCTCGGCGTAGCCAGGATCAAGCGCGTGTTCAGCATCAACAAAAGCCGCCGTGCCGCCCAGCTTTTGCATTTCTGCAATCACTTGCAGTGTCAGCGTGGTTTTACCGGAAGATTCTGGCCCATATATTTCAACCACCCGTCCACGCGGAAGGCCACCGCATCCCAGCGCGATGTCCAATCCCAGAGAACCTGTAGATACGACATCAATATCACGAGATGAAGCCACATCGCCCATGCGCATAACAGAGCCTTTGCCAAACTGCTTTTCTATCTGCATCAGCGCAGCACTAAGTGCTTTCTTTTTGTTCTCATCCATCGTTAATATCCTTTGCGTCGGTAAAGAAACATCATCTTATAACCAAGCTGGACATTATCACATAGGGTGGTATCAGGTACAAGATTGCGGACTTAAGAAAGCG
>SHZQ01000043.1 GCA_009695535.1 Methyloglobulus sp. | reverse complement strand
TTTGTCCAGATTGATCTTATCTTCCAAATTGACTTGACGGAAATTCTGTTTAGGAATTTCCAGTAAGCTTTGCTCAACCCACGAACCGTCGAATCCTTGTATGTCTTCTACGCCTTTTTCTTTCAGTACCGTCAGCCAAGTACCTACCCCACAACCGAAATCGACTGCCGATTTAGTCTTGGGTAGCGCGGCAAGTGCTAGGGTTAGAATCGTATTTGCCGCATATTGGGTTTGTTGATGACGAGATTGGTAAAAAATCGTGATTATAAGTTGATTTCATGTAGTGTTTTTTAGGGTGGGATAAGATAGAAAATAAACCATAAATACTTGTTTTAACAGGAAGTTTATGGTTAAAATAGCGTGTGTTAACAAGATAATAAACCCCTACCTGATCTGCTCCAAAATCCCATCCAGCTCTTCAAGCGTAGAATATGCAATGACCAGTTTTCCCGCGCCGTTGTCTTTATGCTCTATGACAACTTTAGCGCCGAGTTTTGCGGTCAATTCGTTTTGCAGACTTAAAGTGTCGTTGTCGATGGCTTTGGTTTTTGGGGGTTTGGGTTCGGTTTGGGCATCTTTGACGAGTTTTTCTGCCATCCTTACCGTCAACCCTTCCCGTGCGATTTTTTGGGCGGCGGCGACTTGTTTTACGGCATCCAAAGACAGCAACGCCCTTGCATGGCCCATTTCCAGTTGACCGCCAATCAGCAGTTTTTTGACTTCGGGATGTAAATCCATCAAGCGCAGCAAATTGGTCACGGTCACGCGTGATTTGCCGACCGCATCGGCGATTTGTTGATGGGTCATGGTGAATTCGTCGAGCAGCCGCCGTAAGGCTTCGGCTTCTTCCAGGGGGTTTAGGTCTTGGCGTTGGATGTTTTCGATGAGCGCAATTGCCATCGTGGCGCGGTCGTCAATATCTTTTATGACGACGGGTATTTGCTGTAATCCTGCCAGTTGGGAAGCCCGCCAACGGCGTTCTCCGGCAACGATTTCGTATTTGTCTTGACCGATTTTACGTACGACGATGGGCTGAATAACGCCCTGCGCCTTGATTGAATCCGCCAACTCCTGCAACTTTTCAGGATTCATATCTTTTCTGGGTTGAAACTTACCCCGTTGAAGGTGTTCAATGGGTAATGTATGTGATGGATTGCTGGTTTCTTTTGCAGCAGAAACATCGCCCAATAGGGCATCTAATCCTCGTCCTAGTCCTCGTTTCATGAAACTTATCACCTTTTGCTCAAATAGGGTTTCAGTTTAAGTGCTTAAGCGATTACTGTCACGACCCTTTTTTGCGGCCTTCCTTTCTTAGCATTTCCCCAGCCAAGGCAATATAAGCTAAGGAACCTCGTGATGCCTTGTCATAAAACAGTACTGGCAAGCCGTGGCTGGGTGCTTCTGCCAAGCGTATGTTGCGGGGAATGCAGGTTCGATAGACCTTATCGCCAAAATATGCTACCAATTGCTCGGAAACATCTTTGGTCAGGCGACTGCGGTCGTCGAACATGGTGCGGAGTATACCTTCCAAATGTAAGCCAGGGTTGACGGTTTCCTGTATGTTTTTGACGGTACCCATCAGCGCCGTCAAGCCTTCCAGGGCGTAATACTCGCACTGCATAGGGATCAACACGCTGTCGGCAGCGACCAAGGCGTTTAGGGTCAGCATGTTCAGGGACGGCGGGCAATCGATTAGAATATAATCGTAATAAGGCTTAATCAAAACCAGCCCATCGTCCAGCCGCCGTTCGCGGCGCTCCTCTTTCAATAAGCGGATTTCGGCGGCAGTCAGGTCAGAATTTCCTGGAATAATCGAAAAGCCTAATTCAGGTAATTTGATGATGGCCTCGGTTGCCAGCACTTCTTTCATCAAAATATCGAAACTGGAGTAACTGACGGTTTCTTTATCCACACCGCAACCAATGGCGGCATTGCCTTGAGGATCAAGATCGACCAACAACACGCGCTTTTTAGCCGCAGCCAGTGCCGCAGCCAAATTGACCGTGGTCGTGGTCTTACCAACGCCGCCTTTTTGATTGGTCAGGGCAATTACTTTTCCCACTGGATTACCTTATACCTCACCGATAGGTTATTGATTAAGCCGCATGCACACCAGATGTCTTTCTACTTCAACACCAGGGATTTGAATGGGGATAACAGTTTTTTTGGCATTGACTTGCGCCAGTTCAGATTCAGTACAACGCCCTTTCATGGCTAACAAACTACCATTTCCGGCCAGTAAATGCCTGGTCGATTCGACTATATCAGATAACTCCGCAAATGCTCGCGTCAATACCGTGCTGAAAAGTTGCTCAGGCTGAAAATCTTCAACTCGACTATGGTAAATTTGCACATTTTCCAACTTTAATTCCAATACAACCTGCTGCACAAAACGGGTCTTTTTGGCATTGCTGTCCAGCAAGGTAAACGCTAGGTGGGGCAAGCAAATGGCTAATGGAATTCCCGGCAAACCTGCGCCTGTGCCGATGTCTATAATCCGCTGGCCTTCAAGATAAGGAATGACCGTCAAGCTGTCCAGCAAATGCAACCTGACCATCTCTTGCTTAGATTTTATCGCCGTCAGGTTATAGGCTTTATTCCATTTTTCAATTAACTTGATGAAAGCCAGCAATTGTTCAATTTGTTGCTCATTGACCGATAGGTTAAGTGCTCCAATGCCGTCAGCTAGGAGTTTTCGGCAATCATCCATTAAGCACTTTTCTTCTTGAGATAGACCAATAATAAGGAAATGGCAGCTGGTGTCATGCCTGGAATTCTTGAAGCCTGCCCCAAGGTTTCAGGTCGCTGTGCCTTGAGCTTTTGGCTGACTTCGTTGGATAGTCCTGGTACGCCGTTATAATCCAGGCTATCTGGCAAGTGTAAGTGGTCATAACGCAAGGTTTTGTCGATGTCGGTTTGCTGCCGGACGATGTAGCCAGCATATTTCGCCTGTATTTCGACTTGTTCGCCAACTTGCTCGGAAATTTCATCTCCACCTTCAAGAAAGCTCAATAAACGCTGGGCATCGACTTCGGGACGACGCAATAACTCCGCTAAACTGGCCTCCTTAAGTAAAGGCTTACCCCAAAATTGTTCGACTAATTCCGCTTCTGCACTTTCTACCCTGATCCACTTCTTTTTTAAATCATCTTGAAGATTGCTTATGGCTTCTCTTTTGGTTTCAAAGGCTTGCCAGCGTACATCATCAACCAAACCTAATTCAAGGCCCTTTTCAGTCAAGCGCAAATCGGCATTGTCTTCCCGCAACAACAAGCGGTATTCCGCGCGGCTGGTAAACATGCGGTACGGCTCTTGCGTGCCACGGGTAATCAGGTCGTCAATCATCACGCCGATGTAGGCTTCGTTGCGCTTTGGGCACCAGCTTTCATGCCCTTGTACCAGACGCGCCGCATTCAGCCCAGCAATCAGCCCTTGCGCGGCAGCTTCTTCGTAACCTGTCGTACCGTTGATTTGGCCAGCAAAGAATAGACCTTGCATATGCTTGGTTTCCAAAGACATTTTTAAATCACGCGGATCGAAAAAATCGTATTCGATGGCATAGCCAGGACGTACAATTTCGGCATTTTCAAAGCCTTCCATCGAACGGACAAATTCGTACTGTACATCAAAGGGCAAGCTGGTGGAAATACCATTCGGATAAATTTCATGCGTATCCAAACCTTCTGGTTCGACAAAAATCTGGTGCGTGTCGCGGTCGGCAAAGCGCACGACCTTATCTTCAATCGACGGGCAATAACGCGGACCGATACCTTCAATAACACCAGAATACAAAGGTGAGCGGTCTAAACCGGCACGGATAATGTCATGGGTTTTTGGATTGGTACGAGTGATATGACAAGGAATTTGCCTGGGATGTTGCTCGCGTTTGCCCAGAAACGAAAATACCGGAATTGGATCGTCACCATGTTGTACCGCCAATTTGCTAAAATCAATCGTTCGTCCATCAATACGCGGCGGGGTGCCGGTTTTCAGACGGTCAATCCGAAACGGCAAGTCACGCAGACGATCAGCCAAGGCAATCGAAGCGGGATCACCCGCACGACCACCGCTGTAGTTTTCCAAACCGATGTGGATCTTGCCGCCCAGGAAAGTTCCCGTGGTCAATACCACCGCCCTGGCTATAAAATCCAGGCCCATTTGGGTTTTAACACCGACTACCTTATCGCCTTCAACAATCAAATCCGCTACGGTTTGCTGGAATAAGGACAAATTGACCTGATTTTCCAACACGCTTCTTATGGCTTGCCTGTATAAACCACGGTCAGCTTGGGCGCGGGTCGCCCGTACCGCAGGGCCTTTGCTGGCATTTAGGGTACGAAACTGGATACCAGCAAGATCAACTGCATGAGCCATAATGCCACCCAAAGCATCAATCTCTTTGACCAAATGACCTTTGCCGATACCGCCCACCGCCGGATTGCAACTCATTTGCCCCAGGGTTTCTATATTTTGGGTAAGCAATAGCGTTTTCGCACCACATCTTGCCGATGCTAATGCTGCTTCCGTACCCGCATGACCGCCGCCGACCACGATCACATCAAAATCTTTTTTGAATTTCACACGCGTTATATAATCTAATGTCAGTTGCTGAAAAACTTTAACTTTACAATCGACTAATTATAAGGGGTAAATGATGATAAAACGTAAAAATATGAACAAAATAGAAGAAGCACCCAACCAAAATCCGGTGGCAAAGTTCGCCCATCAGCTCAATAAAGCACAGGTATTTCCTGATAAAACCGAATACCGCCGTAAAGCCAAACATGCGAAGCAGGAGGCTTCTCCAGTCGTTCCCTCAGAGTGACTGGAGAAGTTTTTTGTTAAACAACAGACGACAAATTAGTACAAATTAAGGAATAACGAGGTATTGAAATCCTCGCATCGCAAATCACGTAGCTTGGGACGTAACTTTTCTCAACTCAACGCCTTCGAGATGTTATCGATCTTCCCTGTTATCTTGAATAGCACTATTCCGAATTATCAAGTTATCTTGTTTAAATACGGAAAGCGGAATTTGCGTCACATCAAATCTTCCTCTAGGAGCTTTTTCATAAGATTGACTGCCCGTTGGTATTTCATCGAATGCACCAGGAACAGCTCTACGCGCTATATTGAGTACGCAGATGATGTTTAAAATCCACCGCAATTAATGACTATGATTACCAATTCCGCTCATAACAAAGAATCCTGGTTTTTTTGCTGTCGCCTATCGGCCTGATCGTGCTACCGCATGCTTATCGCCTGAATTTGGCTGTATTTGGCTTTTTTGCTTATTGCTGATGTGGCGGTTTATCGGCATCTGGAAGCCGGAACGTTTACCGACTTTTCCAATTATTATTCTCCTGATTGTGTGTGGTATGGCTATCATTTACAGCCAGCATCGCGGTTTTCTGGGGCGAGACGGCGGCACCAGCCTATTCGTGATTGCGCTGGGCCTGAAATTGATGGAGATAAAAACCGAACGCGATTTGTACCTGATAAATTAGCTCGCGTTTATCGTTGCCACCTCTCAGTTTTTATACGTGCAAAGCATCCTGATGGCGGCGTACATCCTGTTTGTTTGCTGTATATTGCTGGCAACGCTGGTTTATATCGACAGTTATGTCGCCCAAACGGGCGCGGCACTTAAACAAGCCGCCGTTATTGCTGCTCAGGCGATACCGATGGCGATTGTGGTATTCATCCTGTTTCCAGGGTGGAAGCACCGAGATGGTTATTGTTTAATGATGAACATCAAGCCAAGATGGGACTTATCGGTTCGATGGAACCCGGTTCTATCACTGTCTCGGTATGTCGGGTGAACTGGTGTTCAGGGTGAAATTTAGCGGCGTAATTCCGCCAGCAAAGCAACGCTATTGGCGTGGCCCAGTGCTGACCCATACTGACGGCAAAAAGTGGACACAAACGAACGATCTGTCGCACCAAAAATATTTAGATAAGCCGACTTTTCAGGAACACCTTACCAGTACACTCTGTTGATGGAATCGCAGGAGAAAAACTGGGTGTTTGCACTGGACATGCCAGCCGACTACCCCCAACTCTTACATCAAAATGCCAATTATCAGCTGATTACATCGGTAGACCACAATAACTGCACCGAATACAAACTGACCTCTTAGCCCGCTTACAACACGGGCGACCTTACCAAAACTGAATATAAGGAAGCACGGAAATTGCCGGAGACACCATCCGATAACATCAAACAATTGGTTACACAATTGCATGGCTTCGACAGTGCGCCGGACGTTTTCATTAATCAATTGCTCAACCACTTCAGGCAAGAAGATTTCCATTACACCTTAACCCCGCCGTTGATGGAAGAAAATCCGATAGAGACTTTCCTGTTTGAAACCCGCTACGGCTTTTGCAGCCATCATGCCTCGGCTTTTGTCTACTTAATGAGAGTGGCAGACATTCCCGTCCGTGTTGTAACAGGCTATCAAGGTGGCGAATTCAACGAGGTCGGAAATTTCCTAGAAATCAAACAAGCCGATGCCCACGCTTGGGCGGAAGTCTGGGTGGAAAACAAAGGCTGGGTCAGGGTTAACCCGACCGCAGCGATTGCACCCGAACGAATCGAAAAGAATATCGACATCAGCCGTCTCGTTCCTGGTGGGCTCATCAGCTATGCTGCGCCCGGCGAAGGTGCACTAGCCGCATTCAACTTGCTGAAACAAGCCAGGCAACTGTGGAGTAATGTTGATTACAACTGGTAACGCTGGGTCATCAATTACAACAACGCCAATCAAGCCAGCTTCCTATCGTCATTCGGCATCGCTGATTTCAAGACGATGGTTTATTGGATGATGGGCTTCGTCGGCATTATCACGACGATACTCAGCTTATTTTTGCCCTATCAAAAACCCAAGCCCAAAGACCGAACCCTGATAGTCTATAACCAATTTCTAAAGAAACTCGCCAGAGCCGGATTAAGCAAAAACCCAGGCGAAGGTGCAAGGGACTTTGCCGAACGGACTAAACTAAATTTGCCGAAACAGGCAGCTTACATAGAAGAAATCACCGCTGTTTTTATTGACCAACGATACGGTAGTAAACTGTCGTAGGCTGTCTTTAAGCGGCTGGCTAGGCTGGTTAGTTTGTTTAAAATTTGAGGACGGATTAAGGAACGAAATCCAGCTTACACCTAGGTTAACTGCACTCACCTGACTTTCTGGCATGAGTTAAGTTATAATAAAAGCTCATCAATATCATAAAATCTCATGCTTACCTACCCACAAATCGACCCCGTCCTAATTGCCCTAGGTCCTTTAAAAATACATTGGTATGGCTTGATGTATCTGGTTGGCTTTGCTGGAGTGTGGTTGTTGGGGGAAAAACGAGCGCAACAACCGTGGTCGCCAATCAAACCAGCAGCGATAGAAGACTTGGTCACTTATGGCGCAATGGGCGTTATTTTGGGCGGCAGGATAGGTTACATCCTGTTTTACAATTCCAGTGAATTTCTCAGCAACCCCCTTATTATTTTTAAAATATGGCAGGGCGGTATGTCGTTTCACGGCGGCATGTTGGGCGTTTTTATTGCTATGTGGATTTTTGGCAAAAAGCAAAATTGCACGATGTTGCAACTGACCGACATTATTGCGCCACTGTGTCCGATTGGTTTGGGCGCGGGTAGATTGGGTAATTTCATCAATTCGGAACTGTGGGGCAGGACGACGGATGTTCCCTGGGGCATGGTGTTCCCTAACGGCGGCTTGTTGCCTCGGCATCCGTCCCAGCTTTACGAGGCTTTCCTGGAAGGTTTGGTGTTGTTTGTTATCCTTTGGATTTACACCAGAAAGCCCAGACCAGCTATGGGTGCAACCGGATTGGCATTGTTTTGCTACGGCTGCTTCCGGTTTTTTGTTGAATTCTTCCGTATGCCCGACGCGCATTTGGGTTATCTCGCCTTGGATTGGGTGACGATGGGGCAAATCCTCTCCACGCCGATGATAATTATCGGTGCAGGTATGCTGTATTGGGCGCACAAAAAAACCGCATGAAACAATATTTGCAGTTGCTTGACCTTGTCCTGCAAGAAGGCACGCTAAAAGGCGACAGGACGGGCAGTGGTACGCTATCCATCTTTGGTCATCAGATGCGCTTTGATTTGGCAGATGGATTTCCTTTAGTTACGACCAAAAAGATACACCTCAAATCCATTATCCATGAATTGTTGTGGTTTTTGAAGGGCGAGACCAATATCGCTTGCTTACAGGAAAACAAAGTCAATATCTGGAATGAATGGGCGGATGATCGTGGTGAATTAGGGCCGATTTACGGTTATCAATGGCGTTGCTGGCCGACACCCGACGGCAAACATATCGACCAAATTGAGCAAGTCATACAGCAACTGAAACAAACGCCCAACAGCCGCCGCATGATCGTGTCGGCCTGGAATGTGGCGGATTTACCGGACGAAAGTATTAGTCCACAACAAAACGTGGAAAATGGCAAAATGGCGTTAGCTCCTTGCCATGCGTTTTTCCAGTTTTATGTGGCGGACGGCAAGCTGTCCTGTCAGATGTACCAACGCAGTTGCGATACATTTTTGGGCGTACCGTTTAATATCGCCAGTTATGCTTTGCTGACCCACATCGTGGCACAACAATGCGATTTGCAAGTGGGCGATTTTATTTGGACGGGCGGTGATGTGCATTTGTACTCCAATCATCTGGAACAAGCTAGATTGCAGTTAAGCCGCGAACCTTATCCATTGCCGACCTTATCCATCAAACGGAAACCAGAGTCGATTTTTGCTTACCAGTATGACGATTTTGAGATCATGGATTATCAAACACACGAACATATCAAGGCGGCTATTTCGGTTTGATAAAGACTTAACCCTGATAATTTGGTAGTGGGTTAAACTTGTGTTTTTTGATGAACTTGTCGGCTTCATACCGATGAGTCGCTTGTATTTTGGAGTGACAAACCTAGGTTTGTCACTCCGGTCTATATCAAGCAACAGATTTAACCCACTACCGATAATTTTATCAATTACCATGCACTAACCACAGCCAACCAAACAGTAGTTTAATGAGTATTCGACACAAAGCCCACCCCTGGCATGGCATAGAAGCCGGTGATAACGCCCCAAACATAGTGACAGCGTTCATCGAAATCGTCCCATCCGATACCGTCAAATATGAAATCGACAAAGTCAGCGGCTATCTTAGGATAGACCGTCCACAAAAGTTTTCTAATATGATTCCCACCTTGTACGGATTCATCCCGCAAACTTACTGTGCCGAAGAAGTGGCTGAATATGCGGAGCAGAAATCAGGTCGAAAAGTTATGAAAGGCGACGGCGATCCCCTGGATATTTGCGTCCTCAGCGAACGTAGCGTAACCCACGGCGATATTCTCGTACAAGCAGTACCAATCGGCGGCTTTCGCTTGCTGGACAGTGGTGAAGCGGATGACAAAATAATTGCCGTGATGAAGGGCGATGAATTTTATCGGCAATGGAATGATGTCTCGGATTGCCCACAATCGTACATTGATCGGTTAAAACATTACTTTTTGACCTATAAACATCTACCCAGTGAACGCCTTATTTGTGAAATAACCGATGTTTATGGACGAGATGAAGCTCACGAGGTTATAAAACGGGCAATAGCAGATTATCAGCACCACTATGGGCATTACACGATTTAGCTATTAAGAGCCGCAGTAAAAAATCAACACGTCATAACAAGCCTAGCTACCCGTTGTTGCTATTTCGACCATTTCAACTAACATAAAACCACTATTCAGCCCCAGTGGAGAACATTTAAGGCACTTTTCGACGGTATTAGGCGGCAACTACGCTCAATCATCGAATGGAGTGATCCCAATCCCGATGCGTTATTTCATGAATGGAGCGACAATGGCGACGAAATCAAAAATGCGTCCAAGCTGATTGTCGGTTCTGGACAGGGTTGTATCTTCGTTTATGAGGGCAAAGTGCAAGCGGTAATCGAGGAGCAATGCCTGATTACACTGGAAACTGCCAACATCCCATTTTGGACGACGATTAAAAACTGCATGCAGTTTTTTGAAAGCCATCACAAAGTCGGCATTTATTTTTTCGCCGTACCGAAATCCTCAACCAAAAATGGGGTACGACTCCGAGCATTAAATACGAAGATCCCAAGTACAAATTTCCAGTCTGATTAAAGGCTTATGGCAATTACAGCTATCGAATTACTGACGGACGCGGGTTTTTCGTCAATGTAGTCGGCAGTCACGGCGATTTCCTGGTTGAAGATCTCCGCAAAGTGATGTCCGAACGGATTATCCATCCGCTCAGTGATTTTCTAGCAGAAAGTAAATATTCTTATGCGGATATTGATGACAGCCGCAATGAAATATCTGACGGCGTATCAGCAAAATTGAATGTCGATTTTGACAAACTCGGTTTTGAGATGACCGATTTCCGTGCCGAAGGCACGAGTTTCGATGATGAAACCCTAACGCGCATCAATCGTATCGCAACCTTAGCCAAAATGGGCGCGACAATGACTACGGAATCGTTATTGCCTGACCGCAAGCGATGACCTGCAACCGATGCCAGCATAGCTTGGATGTCTTCCGGGATGACCGCATCGCGCTGATCCATAAACGCCAAGCTTTTGCGGCGGTCAATAGTGCTAAACCAGCTCTTGGTGATAATCCACAATGATATTCGGGCGATTCACGGGTAAAGTTGATAATGGCTTGGCAATAATCCAGCAAGGCAGGGGATACATGGACTTTACGTATGGTTTTTTGGATTTGCTGCAAATCTTACGGCAGCAACTGTGCAGATAATGACTCAATCAGAAGGCGCCGGTTTTGTCCTGTCAGCAATTGCCGTTCTGATTGGGGGTCGGGATAACCCAACTCAATCCGCATTAAAAAGCGGTCGAGTTGCGATTCCGGCAGGGGGAAAGTGCCGATCTGGTGCGAGGGATTTTGTGCGGCAATCACAAAGAAAGGTTCGGGTAATTGATAAGTAACGCCTTCCACGGTGACTTGCTGCTCCTCCATTGCTTCCAGCAACGCGCTTTGTGCTTTCGGTGTCGAACGGTTAATCTCATCCGCCAGCACCATCTGGTTGAAAATCGGCCCTGCATGGAACTTGAATTCATGGTTTTTGGCATCAAACACCGATGCACCGATAATGTCTGCCGGTAAAATATCACTGGTAAATTGGATGCGCTGGTATTGCATCCCCAGTAACTTCACCAAGGTATGTGCAAGCGTCGTCTTGCCCACACCGGGAATGTCTTCAATCAACAAATGCCCCGCGCCAACAGGCACACACTGCCAGACGGATTTGCCTGTCTTTGCCCAAAATAACTTGATTGGCGGCATTAAGCAGTCGCTGGATGTCATTTTGCATAGTTAATGGTAGGATACTTGAAAAACGAGTTGTTGCTCATAGTATAAGAACATTAGCTATAGAACAACGGCTCTAGTTGAGGGCAAAGCAAAGCAGGAGTGTTGCCATGAAAGAATATGAACAAGTACGCAGTAATCTAATTGAAATGCTGGAGGAGTTGGATGACCGCCTCGCCAAGATTACCCATGATGTCAGACATGAAGACGAACCGTTAGAAAAAGATTTTGCCGAACAAGCCACACAGTCAGAAAATGATGAAGTGCTGGATTACTTAGGCAACGCCGCGAGAGCAGAAAGGGACAGAGTGCAACAAGCCATCGCTCGAATAGACAGCGGCGAATACGGCATTTGCGAGCTGTGCGGTGAACCCATCCGAAAAGAACGACTGGAAGCCGTGCCTTATTCCAGTATGTGCGTTAAATGTGCCAGTCAAGCGGGATGTTGAGGTTGGTATATTTCGTTAGTAACGAAAATAAACTAACCTTTATTACTACTTGCTAATCAATAGTGCTTCTAATCCTTAGCACGACTAACCACATAAGCCCCCATTAATACCAAAAAAGTCCCTGCCAGTTGCGGAAGCGTCAATGCTTCCTCCAGCACAAAGAAAGCCAATATCAACGTACCTATTGGCCCCGCAGAGCTTATAATAGAAGCTGATCCTGCACCAATGCGCTGAATGCCTGCATTCATCAAAAATGCCGGCAGTACGGTTTAAAATATCGCCATGATGCTTGCCAATCCATACACGCT
>SHZQ01000042.1 GCA_009695535.1 Methyloglobulus sp. | reverse complement strand
CTTGCTGCTCTGAGCCTTCTTCAATCAAGGACATTCGAGCCAGACGGTCTTTGTCGCCGGGCCAATGGGCGGAAACTTCGGCGAGAAAGTGGGCATTTATCTCAAAAATAATCTCCAACAAGCGAGGTAAAAGCTGCCTAAACAAGCTGACAGACCAACGTTCCAGGGCTTCCGGTAATAAGGTGTGGTTGGTATAAGCCATTGTTTTACAGGTAATTTCCCAGGCATGATCCCAATCCAGACCGTGCATGTCCATTAGCAGCCGCATCAGTTCCGCGACTGAAATGCTGGGATGGGTGTCGTTAAGCTGAAAGCAGTTTTTTGCGGCGAAATCGGTAAAGTCATTGCCATGTCGTCCAACCCAGATCGACAGCACATCTTGTAGGCTTGCAGAAGCCAATAGGTATTGCTGCTTTAAGCGTAAAACTTTACCGTTTTCGCTGGCGTCGTTGGGATACAGCACCATCGTGATGTTTTCAGCGCTATTTTTCGCGGCGACAGCTTCGGCATAATCGCCATCATTAAACTCCTGCAAATTAAATTCTTCGGTCGCCGCGGCTTTCCATAAGCGTAAGGTATTCACCGTGCCGTTTTGGTATCCGGGAATTGGGGTGTCGTAAGGCACAGCCAACACATCGTGGGTATCTACCCAGCTCACCCGTTTTTTGCCCCGCTCATCAATGTGATATTCCGTACGACCACCAAACTTGATGGCTTGTTTGTATTCAAAGCGTTCGATTTCCCAAACATTACCGTTACGTAGCCAATGGTCGGGTTTTTCCACCTGTTCACCATTGATGATGAGCTGCGAAAACATGCCGTATTCGTAGCGTAAACCGTAGCCCGTAACCGGCAATTGTAAGGTGGCGCAACTATCAATAAAGCAGGTGGCGAGACGACCTAAGCCGCCATTACCCAAGCCTGCATCGAATTCGCTGTCGATAAGCTCTTCTATTTCAAGCCCTAAGTCGTACATAGCCTTTGTAGCGATGTCGGTTACGCCAAGGTTAATCATGGCATTACTTAGCGTACGACCCATCAAGAATTCCATAGAAAGGTAATTAGCGCGTTTGCAATCGCTTTCCTTATAAGCGTTGTAAGTTTTTTTCCAACGTTCAACCAAACGGTCGCTAATCGCTAATGATAAGGCTTCATAAGCGTAATGCAGGGATTTGCAGTTTTCATCTCGACCCAAGCGATGACCATAATAACGTTGAAAATCAGCCGTCAAGTGCTGCTGCTCCATTCCTAAGTCGGGAAGGGCGCAAATAGTTGCGGTGGGTTTACTTTTTTTGAAATTTCTATGGGGCATGTTTTTTCCAAGAGATGACGTTGCGATAATACTACCTTGGTTGGCGAGTAAATAAAATCCTTAGTATGAAAGCTATAGCATGTTGACTTAAAATGAATTTACCTATCCATTGGTGCAAGATGCACTTAGATAGGGCTAGCGCTTGTTATAGTTTTGCATTTTTTCGCAGTTGATAACAAAATAGCTAACTTAATCATAAGCTAAGGCTCATCTTGCGACTTAATTCCTCGGAATTTTCTTAATGTGCTTAGTTGATTTATCCAAATATGCGCTCAAATCTGGACAAAATATGTGAACTTAGGCACAATTAGCCGCTAAAATTCATTTTAACCCGACAGCAGCGTGGTCATGGCGACAATTACCGTATTAAACGGCCCCAATCTTAATTTGTTAGGTCTGCGCGAGCCTGCTCTTTATGGCAATAAAACATTGACCGACATCAGGCAAAGCCTGGGGCAAATGGCGGCAGAATTAAATCATCAGCTACAATTCCATCAAAATAACGCCGAACATGAAATCGTAGACCTGATACATCAAGCCTACCACGCCCAAGTTGATTTCATTATTATCAATCCTGCGGCATTTACCCATACTAGCATTGCCATTCGTGATGCCTTATTGGCAACGCGAATCCCGTTTATTGAAGTACATTTATCAAACGTATACGCCCGTGAGCCTTTTAGACGCCATTCTTATCTTTCTGATATTGCGACTGGTGTAATCTGCGGACTGGGTGCAATTGGCTACGAGCTGGCTTTACAGGCCGCCCATCAACACATAATCGTATTAAAAAACAACAAACACGAGAAATAAAGCCGATGGACATTAGAAAAATAAAAAAATTAATCGAACTTTTAGAAGAATCAGGCATAGCCGAGCTGGAGATTAAGGAGGGCGAAGAAGCTATTCGTATCAGCCGTTATTCTGCTGCACCGGCATCAGTTGCTTATGCCCCCGCTCCTTTGCTGGCGCAGGTAAGTCACATTACGGCAGCCTCAATAGCCCCAGCAGAAGAAGCAATAACAGGGCATATCGTTAAATCGCCAATGGTAGGGACGTTTTATCGCTCCGCCTCCCCAGGTACCAAGCATTTTGTTGAAGTCGGTCATTCGGTCAAACAAGGCGACACCTTGTGCATTATCGAAGCCATGAAAATACTTAACCAAATCGAAGCGGACAAGAGCGGCACGATCACCAAGATTTTGGTGGAAAATGCCGAACCTGTCGAATATGGCCAACCCTTATTCATCATTGAATAACTTCTGGACGAGAAAACCATGTTCGATAAAATAGTCATCGCCAACCGTGGCGAAATAGCACTGCGTATATTGCGTGCCTGTAGAGAGCTGGGGATTAAGGTTGTTGCCGTCCATTCCGAAGCTGACCGCGATTTAAAACACGTTCGCTTGGCTGATGAATCCGTTTGCATAGGCCCTGCGGCATCTATAGACAGTTACTTGAATATTCCC
This sequence comes from Methyloglobulus sp., assembly GCA_009695535.1. GTDB lineage: Bacteria > Pseudomonadota > Gammaproteobacteria > Methylococcales > Methylomonadaceae > Methyloglobulus. The sequence goes on along the minus strand of SHZQ01000042.1, from coordinate 9,562 downwards.
GCTATCATCAGTGCAGCGGAAGTAACGGACGCAGAAGCCATCCATCCAGGTTATGGATTTTTATCGGAAAATGCCGATTTTTCCGAAAAAGTAAAGCAAAGCGGTTTTGTGTTCATCGGTCCTAATGCCGATACCATCCGCATGATGGGCGACAAAATTTCCGCCAAAAACGCCATGATTGCGGCAGGTATTCCTTGTGTGCCAGGCAATAATGATCCGCTCGGTGATAATGCCAAGAAAAACCTCAAACTAGCACATGAAATCGGTTATCCGGTCATCATCAAAGCGGCGGGTGGCGGTGGGGGTCGTGGAATGCGTACGGTTCACACCGAAGCCGCGCTAATCAATGCTATCGCCATGACCAAAGCAGAAGCGGGTGCGGCGTTCAACAACAGCACAGTGTACATGGAAAAATTTCTGGAAGATCCGCGTCATATCGAGTTTCAGGTGATGGCGGACTCCCACGGTAATGCGATACATCTGGGCGAGCGCGATTGTTCCATGCAACGTCGCCACCAAAAAGTAGTGGAAGAAGCACCAGCTCCTGGCATTACCGAAGAACAGCGCAAGTTGATTGGTGAGCGGTGTGCCAAAGCCTGTGTTGATATTGGTTACTTGGGTGCGGGAACTTTTGAGTTTTTGTATGAAAAAGGTCAATTCTTCTTTATCGAGATGAATACCCGTGTGCAAGTTGAGCATCCGGTTACTGAAATGATTACCGGCTTTGACATTGTTAAAGAACAGTTCCGCATTGCCGCTGGCTTGCCCTTATCTATCACCCAAGAGCAAGTCCGATTTACCGGACATGCCATCGAATGCCGACTGAATGCGGAAGACCCACGGACTTTCATGCCTTGCCCTGGCACTATCGACCAATTCCACATGCCCGGTGGCCCAGGAATACGCTGCGAAACCCATATTTACAACGGCTATAAAGTGCCGCCGTACTATGATTCCATGATTGGTAAGTTGATCGCACATGGCGAAGATCGCAAGAGTGCCATTGCACGGATGAATACCGCGCTAAGTGAAATCATCATCGACGGCATTAAGACCAACATCCCGCTGCAACAGGATATTATGAACGACAGTGCCTTTGCAACAGGTGGGCAAAATATTCATTATTTGGAAAAGAAATTAGGTATTACCTGATTTTAATTCTTCGTAAAACCGCACAATGCCGTCAAGACTCATGTTTTTTATTTAGATAGCTTATGGCTTGGCATCAAATTTCCGTTATTACCAATGAAAATACCGCTCCTAAGGTTGCCGATTATTTCAGCGATTTGGGCGCGGTATCGGTCACTTACATGGATGCCGAGGACGAACCGGTTTACGAACCGGCAATCGGTGAAACTAAAATCTGGACGAACACACGGGTCATTGCGTTGTATGAATTAACTGCTGATCCAGCACAGATAAGAAGTCAAACGCTTAAACGTTTTCCGCAAGATTCTCTCAAATATTGGGAGCTTGAGGTGATCGAAGATCAAGCCTGGGAACGTGCCTGGATGGAGTACTATCGACCCATGAAGTTTGCTGAAAAACTCTGGGTTTGTCCGACAGGGCAGGAACAGCACGAAGCGAATACCGTCTGTTTGATTCTCGATCCAGGTTTAGCATTCGGTACTGGAACGCATCCCACCACAGCGTTATGTCTTGAATGGCTGGCAAGCCACGAGTTAGCTGGCAAAACAGTGGTCGATTATGGTTGTGGCTCCGGTATATTAGCGATTGCAGCATTATTGCTGGGCGCAGAACGCGCTTATGCTGTGGATATTGATCCCCAAGCGATAACAGCAACTGAAAGCAATGCCCAAAAAAACAATGTGCAGGACAAAATCGTGTGCTGTCTGCCAGAACAGTTTTCGCTCGCTAATACAAAGGCTGATGTAGTTTTAGCCAATATCCTGGCGAAGCCATTGATAGAAATGGTCGGATTGATAACAGATTTGGTGGTTTCAAAAGGTCAGCTCGTCTTGTCGGGCATTCTTGCTGAACAGACGGACTCTGTTATTGACGCTTATCATTCTTTTCTGCCACTCAATAAACCTGTGCAACAAGAGGATTGGGTGAGATTGACAGGCGTTAAGCATTAATAAAGATGTTCACTCAATGTCCCGATTGCCAAAAAACTTTTCCGATTACAAAAAAACAGTTGCGTGGAAAAAAGCGCAGATATTTTGTAGCGATTACAAAAAAAAGTTTAATGCCTTGACATTATTGACTGAGAAATCAACCGCATTAGTCACGGAAGCGAAAGCCGAATGCGTACCGAAAGCGGACTTTAATCAAACTCCCAGTCCGAAAAGCAAGCCCGAACTCAACCAGCATTCCATTGCAGAAACCCTGAGCAAATTGCCCCCGCTGTTAGTTCGACAAAGCTCTCCTGAAGCTTTCGACCAAGCCCCAAACAGCCCTGTTGAAGGAAATATTCAGAGCATTAGGAGTGTTAGTAGCAAAACCACTTTTGCTACTAACAAGCCAGTAGAGACCGAGCCTGCTATTGAAAGACTACCCTGGGAGATTGAAAAAAAGCCAGCTAATGTCAACTGGTTTGTGGGTTTTATCATCTGTTTTGTGTTTTTGACTGGGCAATTGGCGTATTTTGAGAGCGGTAAGTTGAGCCAAAAACCGTCATACCGTCCTGTTTTAGAAAAACTGTGTCGGTGGCTAGGTTGTCATGTAGCGGATTATCAAAATCTTGATGAATTTGCTGTGTTACAGGGTTCTTTTAAACCTAATGGCGATAACACGATTACCTTCAAAGCAGTTATCAATAATCAGGCAGCCTTCAAGCAACGCTTACCAAATAGTAAACTGACCTTGCTCGATTACAACGAACAAATATTCGCGCAACGCATCTTTGACCCAAAAGACCATATCTCCGGCGTGGGTACGCATTTAGCTATCGCTCCTGACGCAACAGTGGCAGTCAGCTTAACTATTGCTGCGCCTAAAACCCCCTATAGGGGGCTATAACTTTGACCTTATTTATTGACCCATGGCGCACGACGAAATTTATTTAAAGAAAAACGAGGACAAGCGTCTGCGGCAAGGGCATTTGTGGGTATTCAGCAACGAGATTGATGTGGCTCGTTCCTCACTTGAGCAATTTACCGCAGGTGATTTGGTGCAGGTAAAAGCCAACGACGGCAAAGTGATGGGAACGGCCTACATCAATCCACAAAGCCTTATTTGTGCGCGGTTGCTATCGAGGAAAGGCAATCTTAAATGCGGAGTCAATTTTTTTAAGGAACGCATTGCTACGGCTTTGGTGTTGCGAGAAAAACTGTTCGACAAACCGTATTATCGGCTGGTGTATGGTGAAAGCGATGGCTTGCCGGGCTTGGTGATAGACCGTTTTGGTTCGGTGCTGTCCGTGCAGATTACGACAGCAGGAATAGAAGTGCGGAAAGATAGCTTGATTGCTGCGCTGGTTGAATTGTTTGCACCGACCGCAATCGTTATGAAAAACGACAACAGCCAACGGCAACTGGAAGGTTTGGATTTAGAATCCGCAGTCGTCCACGGTGAGCTTCCAGACCCGTTGATAATCGAAGAAAACGGTGCGAAGTTCAAAATAGATATTTTGGGTGGACAAAAAACCGGCTGGTTTTATGACCACCGTGCTAGTCGGGCGTTATTGGCAACAATGGCAACAAACCAGCGCGTATTGGATTTGTTTTCTTACACGGGTGCATGGGGTATTCCTGTCGCTTTGGGCGGTGCGAGCGAAGTCGTGTGTGTTGATGCCTCAGAAGGCGCATTGGGGTTGGCGGCAGAAAATGCAAAGCTCAATAAAGTTGAAAATAAAATGCAATTCATCCGCAGCGATGTCTTCGATTATCTCAAACAAGCACGTCAAGACGGGCAACTCTATGACATAATAGTGCTTGATCCACCGGCGTTGATTAAACGCAAAAAAGATTTCAAGCAAGGCTATGAAGCTTATCGGCGCTTAAACCAGCTCGCGCTACAAGTATTAGCCAAAAATGGTGTTCTGATCTCTGCCTCCTGCTCCTACCATTTAAGTGCCGAAAACCTGCACGAAATATTGCGTTCATCAGGGCGGCATATTGACCGTCATCTGACGTTTTTTGCTTGCGGAGGGCAGGGCGGCGATCACCCGATTGATCCTGCAATCTCTGAAACGGCGTACTTGAAAACCTTTTTTTGCACCGTCTCATCCAGCTTATAAATTCTTGAGGCAACTTTGTGACCACGGTAAAATACACCAAAAACTGCGATCTTTGCGGTGTAGCTGTGGAAATAAAAGGCTTCACCCTGACGAGTGAAAAGGGTCTGTTGTCGTTTTGTTGTGCAGGATGTCAAAGTATTTACCAGTTAATCTACATGAATCGGCCATCAACCGATACCCATCAACCCAGCATTAATAAAGAGGAAAATTAAGTCAATGAAAGCATGTGATAGCTGTTCTAACCGCGTTGAAATAGGCAAAAACCATAATCAAATGCCTGTATGGCGTAGAACAATTGGCTTGTTTTTTGTATATGCCCCGATAGTCACATTACCGTTTATATTTGCCAGCGCGTATACGACTTATTTCCATTTGTGGATGGTTGGCGCTAAGAATGTCAAAAAATTTACCGATTACCTTCCTGCTAAGGAAAGCCATCGTTACAACATGAAAAATCAGATTACGATGGAGCCCAGTTTCGGCTTTAGCCTTTCGCAATACAAGCTGTATTGGATACTGAATTGCACTTGGTATTGCCCAGTTAGCGTTGCCGTGTTTGAGTGGCATGCTTATTTGGTTAAACTGGTCGAAAACTGGTGGTGTCCGTTTGCCCATGAGAAAAAAGAAGGCTACAGCAATGCCAAAATCGACAAATCGTTCTGGCATATTTACCAAGAAGATGTTGTCAAGTTAGAAACAGAAGATCGAGATAATCCGATCTGGAATGAAGATACTGATAAGGCAGCTAAGTAATTTCTTATCAGAAAATCATGCAAATCGGCCCTTATCAATTAGCGAATAAGCTGATATTAGCTCCAATGGCGGGTATTAGTGATCGCCCGTTTAGAAGTATTTGCAAAGACTTCGGCGCAGGCTTGGCGGTTTCCGAAATGGTGGCTTCCAATCCGGCATTACGAGATAATAAAAAGACCTTGCTTAAAGTCGACCATGACGGTGAATCGGGCTTGCGTTCCGTGCAAATTGTAGGCACTGACCCTAAGCACATGGCGGATGCGGCTTTTTACAATGTCCAGCGTGGCGCTCAAATCATTGACATCAATATGGGCTGTCCTGCCAAAAAAGTCTGTGCGGTGGCGGCGGGTTCGGCGTTGTTACGCGATGCGGATTTAGTAAAAAGAATTCTCAATGCAGTGGTTGGTGCGGTAGATGTTCCGGTCACGCTGAAAATCCGCACGGGCTGGGATACTGAAAGCCGTAACGCAGTAGCTATCGCCCAGATTGCACAAGCTTCTGGTATTGCCGCCTTGACCGTTCATGGACGCACCCGCGCCTGTAAATTTGAAGGTCAGGCTGAGTACGAGACCATCAAGCAAGTCAAGCAAGCGGTCAGCATTCCCGTTATTGCCAATGGCGATATTGATTCTGCCGAAAAAGCCCAATTCGTACTGGCTGTAACTGGTGCGGATGCGCTTATGATTGGTCGAGCAGCGCAAGGAAATCCATGGCTATTTAACGAAATAGATTGCTTTATTAATGATGGAAAAGTCATTGATAAACCAACGATAAAAGAAATTTACCTGACATTAATTGCCCATCTTGAGAAGCTTTACAGTTTCTACGGCGATGTGACTGGTGTTAGAATAGCTCGGAAACATATCAGTTGGTACTTCAAGCATCTGGATTTCATTAGTCAGGACATAAAGCAAACGATCAACCAAGCTACCCAACCGAACCAGCAGATGGTGCTGATACAATCAGCATTTACCCTATAATAATAACGATGGCGCTGCAAACTATGGATACATTCGTGGAAAGCAAAGAACTTATCGATGTAAGCGATCATTTAGTTTTGTGTACGCCTTTGTGTGTGCATGTTAAACAAACAGTTTCACGTTATCTGGAACAGTTGAATGGTCATGAGATAGTGGATTTGTACGCGATAGTAATGGGAGAAGTCGAAAAACCCCTCTTACAAGCAGCATTGGAGCACTCTGGTCACAATCAGAGTAAAGCAGCGAAAGCATTAGGATTAAGCCGTAGCACCCTGCGGAAAAAAATGGATTTATACGGATTATCTTGAGTGAACAAAGCTCTCGTTAGTTTTGCCCCTACCCCTCTATCTTTCTCATATCAGTTGTCATGAACAAAAAAATCACCCGCGCGCTGGTTAGTGTCTCCGATAAAACCGGTATTGTGGATTTCTGCCGCGAACTCAGTTTATTGGGCATAGAAATCCTATCGACCGGAGGCACGGCAAAAACGCTCACCGAGAACAAGGTCAAAGTGATTGAAGTGGCCGACTACACAGGCTTTCCTGAAATGATGAACGGCAGAGTGAAAACCTTGCACCCAAAGATTCATGGTGGCATTTTGGGTCGGCGGGGCGTGGATGATGAGGCCATGAAAGCCAACGGCATCCAGGCAATTGATCTGGTTGTAGTTAACTTATACCCTTTTGAAAGCACCATTGCCAGGCCCGATTGCGATTTAGCGATGGCTATCGAAAATATCGATATTGGCGGCCCCACCATGATCCGTGCCGCTGCCAAAAATTATGCTGATGTGGCAGTACTGGTTGATCCAGCTGATTATGAAAAAACGGTTTCGGAATTAAAATCAGTTCAAGGGCTTTCGATTGAAACCCGATCTAATCTGGCCTTAAAATGCTTTCAACATACCGCGCACTACGACAGCGCTATAGCTACGTATTTGGGCAATCTTAAGCAAGTTGAATTCCCTGATACCCTGAATTTACAGTTTTATCATAAGCAATCTATGCGTTACGGTGAAAATCCGCACCAAAAAGGGGCTTTTTATGGCGAACTTAACCCCACATCGGGAACTATCGGTTCTTCCACGCAACTGCAAGGCAAAGAGCTCTCCTATAACAACATTGTCGATGCCGATGCGGCGTTAGAATGCGTCAAATCATTTACCGACCGTCCTGCCTGCGTGATCGTCAAACATGCCAACCCGTGTGGCGTTGCCGAAGCCGATACGCTTTTAGAAGCTTATAATAAGGCTTACGCTACCGATCCTACCTCCGCGTTTGGTGGCATCATCGCCTTCAATCGGGAAATGGATAAAGACACGGCGGCTGAAATTATTGGACGACAGTTTGTGGAAGTGATTATTGCGCCCGCATTCAGTGATGAGGCGCAAACTGCCTTGGCGGGAAAAGCCAATGTGCGTATTTTAAAATGCGGTGAGTTTAGTGATATTAAACATGGCGTATTAGATTACAAAAAAGTCAGCGGTGGCTTTTTGGTGCAAGATAAAGATTTGGGCGAAGTCAGTATTATAGATTTGACCGTGGTGAGCGCACGTCAACCTAACGAAAAAGAATTGCAAGATATGTTATTTGCCTGGAAAGTCGCTAAATTCGTCAAATCCAATGCCATTGTATATGCCAAAAATGGGCAGACGATTGGTGTTGGGGCAGGGCAGATGAGCCGGGTTTATTCAGCCAAAATAGCTGGTATCAAAGCCGCTGATGAAGGCTTGCAAGTGGCGGGTTCGGCAATGGCTTCCGACGCATTTTTCCCGTTTCGGGATGGCATAGATTCCGCTGCCGAAGCGGGGATTACTGCCATCATTCAACCTGGTGGCTCAGTACGTGATAATGAAGTGATTGCGGCAGCAAACGAACATAATATCGCGATGGTATTTACCGGAATGCGGCATTTTAGGCATTAAAATAGGCACAAGGCTAAAAGCGCAAGGCGAAAAACCGCGTATACTTTTAGCTATTTCATCTTGAAACGGACACATGAAAATACTTATTGTCGGTAACGGCGGACGCGAACATGCCCTGGCCTGGAAAGTTAAACAATCCCCTAAAGTTGAGAAAGTCTTTGTCGCCCCAGGTACTGCGGGTACTGCGTTAGAAGCGGGCGTTGAAAATATCGCCATTGCTGCGACAGATATACTTGGGCTACTGGCTTTTGCAAAGCAAGAACAAATAGACCTTACTATTGTGGGTCCTGAAATCCCCTTAACAATGGGGATTGTCGATAGCTTTGAACAAGCTGGATTGCAATGTTTTGGTCCCACAGCAAAAGCAGCACAACTGGAAGGTTCCAAAAGTTATTGTAAGGATTTTATGGTCAGGTACAACATCCCGACCGCCAAATACCAAAGTTTTACCGATCAAGATCAAGCAATAGCTTATATCAAAATACACGGTGCGCCGATTGTAGTGAAAGCCGATGGGCTAGCGGCAGGGAAGGGTGTGGTGGTTGCGCTGACTGAACAGGAAGCCATTAATGCGGTTGAGGATATGCTTTCGGGCAATATCTTCGGCGCCGCCGGAAGTCGAGTCGTTATAGAAGAATTCCTGCAAGGCGAAGAAGCCAGTTTTATCGTGATAGTCGACGGCAAACATGCCTTGGCGATGGCAACTTCGCAAGACCATAAAGCGCGTGACAATGGCGACCAAGGGCCTAATACGGGTGGCATGGGTGCGTATTCACCTGCACCTGTGGTCACGTCCGAAATACACCAGCGCGTCATGCAAGAAGTCATTGCGCCGACCTTGGCGGGTATGGCAGCAGACGGGCATCCATATACTGGCTTCCTTTACGCAGGCTTGATGATTTCGCCAGACGGCACAATTAAAGTGCTGGAATACAATTGCCGTTTTGGCGATCCTGAAACCCAGCCTATCATGATGCGTTTGAAAAGTGATTTGGTTGATTTATGCTTGGCGGCTTTGGCAGGAAACTTGGATAAAGCCACCAGCGATTGGGACGACCGGGCTGCACTGGGTGTGGTCATGGCGGCAGGTGGTTATCCAGATGCCTATCAGCAAGGCGCGGTTATTGCCGGATTACCGGAACAAGAAATGGCAGGTGTTAAGGTTTTCCATGCGGGCACACAAACCCAGGGCGATAATATCGTAACCGTCGGAGGTCGCGTCCTGTGTGTCTGTGCTTTAGGCGATACGATAAAGGAAGCCCAAACCAAAGCCTATCAGCAGGTGAAACATATTCATTGGGAAGATGCTTATTACCGCACAGATATTGGTTTTAAGGCGATTAGGTAAGTCTTTCAGAATGACTGAGGATTGTAGAAATTATCAAAGCGCAATAATTTTGGGTAATTTTAGATAGCGGTAAATCGCCGGTTTAGTTAGATAATAAGGCTCTATGTGATTCATAATGGCTAACACTATATAACACCACATAATACCGCCATAAATAGTGAAGCTTTATTTAGCATAGCGTTAGGCTTGCACACACCTTGGCAAGTCAAAGACGCGACCTTTTCTACCGATGACAAGCTCCGTAGTGAACTTCATTTACGCATTGATTTTGTCTCTGGCTCACGATTCTTGGATGAAGCGGGCAGTCTGTGTCCAACCCACGATACTGTTGAGCGCCAATGGCAACATTTAAGCTT
>SHZQ01000041.1 GCA_009695535.1 Methyloglobulus sp. | reverse complement strand
ATGCCAGCGAAGTTAACGACATTTGTGGATTTTTTAATTCGTTATTTTGCTGAGATTGATATACATCAACCAGAATAAGCCTTTTTCAGTACAGTAAGGTGCGTTTCACGCACCTTACCAACTCCACCGAAACAAAAGTACAGTTCGGTGGAGTAACTCAAGCATATAAGGAATCTCTGATTAAGTCCTTCGACAAGCTCTCGGCAACCGCTCGCTATAAGGTATAAAAACCCCGCCCGCAACAATTGCACCTACACATTAAGCAATGATGTAAAACAACAATTTATTGGCTGGAAAACGACCTACTGCTCATAATCCAATTGACACCGCCGGATTCAAATGGCAGCCAGAAATATGACCAATAGCGTATGCCATCGTCAAAACAGTCAAGCCGAAGGCGAACGACACGCCCGTCAAACCTATACCAACATCAGGAAATGCCGCCGCAAGCACGGCACTGCTACATCCACCTAATACCAACCAAAACGTACCGAAAAATTCTGCTGCATACTGTTTCATAACTATCCTCTTGGTTTAGTAGCATTACCGATACCGAAAACTCTCGATGCCGATAGAATCACACCATTCACTAGATGAGCGCTCAAATAAACCAAACCTTGAACTGTCAAGATGACCTTATAGCATGCTGATGTAAGTTTTCTTCACACATAAAAAAGGCAACTTAGCGTTGCCTTTTTAAGTAATCATTGTAAAAATATCGGCTTACAATTTTTCTTTGATGCGTGCTGCTCTACCGGTAAGGTCGCGTAAGTAATACAATTTAGCACGACGAACATCACCACGACGTTTGACTTGGATTTCACTGATAATCGGGCTGTGGGTTTGAAACACCCGTTCTACCCCGGTGCCGTGGGAAATTTTTCTCACAGTGAATGCCGAGTTAAGACCACGGTTACGCTTTGCGATGACGATACCTTCAAATGCCTGTATACGTTCGCGCTCGCCTTCTTTTACCCTGACTTGTACAACCACGGTATCGCCTGGACCAAAATCAGGAATCTGTCTTAGTTGCTCTTTTTCTAGTTGTTCAATTATGTTACTCATTACCACACCTGTATTTAATTCAATTACTTAATTCAATTCAACTTGATTTACAAATTCTTTCAGCAGCTTTTCCTGCTCTGCCGTTAATACTTTTCTCTCTAGCAAATCGGGACGCTTCTGCCACGTTCTGCCAACTGCTTGTTTCGTGCGCCATCGGTCAATATCTGCATGATTGCCGCTTAATAACACATCGGGTACCTCAACACCCTCAACCTGTTCGGGACGGGTAAAGTGTGGATAATCCAACAAACCATCAACATGCGAATCTTGCTGGGCAGAATCTTCATCACCCAACGCACCTGGCATTAACCGCGTTATGGCATCAATGATTACCAAAGCTGCCAACTCGCCGCCGCTGATAACGTAATCACCAATTGACCATTCTTCATCGCAATCCAACTCGACAAAGCGTTCATCTACACCTTCGTAGCGACCTGCAACCAGTATAAGCTGGGATAATTCACAAGCTTCAGCGAGTAATGCCTGAGTGATCGGTTTGCCTTGTGGGCTTAAATACACTACTTTGGCTGAACCTGAACACGCCTGTCTTGCATCGTTTAGTGCATCATGCAAAGGTTGGTATTTCATCACCATCCCAGGGCCGCCACCATAGGGGCGATCATCCACTGTCCGGTGCTTGTCGTGCGTATAATCCCTGGGATTCCACGCCGAAAGTTCAACAATTCCTCGTTCTTGCGCCCTGCCTGTTATTCCATAACTCGCAGCAGACATAACCATTTCTGGAAACAGCGTCAGTACATCAAAGCGCATGGCGGTTGCTAAAAATCAGCATCCCAATCGACGATAATCTTACGTTCGGCAACATCAATGGATACTACCGTCTGCCCTTTAATAAAAGGCAATGCCCGTTCACGCCCCCCTTTTACCAGCAGAATGTCGTTGGCACCTGTTTCAAATAAGCTATCTACTTTGCCGAGTTGAATCCCTTCCAGGTTTTCAACATCTAGACCTATCAAATCTGTCCAGTAATATTCCCCTTTTGCAAGGGCGGGTAGCTGTTCATGGGTGATATACACTTCCCAGCCCATGAGGAGCAGAGCTTGATCCCTGTCGGTCACACCGTCAACCTGGGCGACTACATTTTTACCCTGAAGCTGACCACTTATCACTTTGACCGAGCTATCCTGGCTACCTTTTTTAAGCAACCAATACTTATAGCTAAGGATGTTTTCTCTGGGCTCTGTGTAAGAAAATACTTTTATCCAGCCTTTTACGCCAAAAACGCCGGAAATTTTTCCAACATTAATGAGGTCTTGATTGGACAATCTGTTTTCAGAAAGCTGGTTTAAGCAACTGCTTTTTGAGCATCTTTTATCAATCTTGCAACACGGTCAGAAGGCTGTGCGCCTTTGGATTTCCAATAAACCACACGCTCACTGTCCAAAGATAATTTGGTTTCGTTGCCACGAGCGACTGGATTGAAAAAGCCAATTCGTTCAATGTAACGACCATCACGACCACTTCTGCTGTCGGTTACAACAACATGGTAAAAAGGGCGATTCTTCGCACCACCTCTGGAAAGACGAATAGTTACCATTTTTTATAAGTTCCTCAAAAATATTCAGCCAAAATCAATCCGCCTATTCTACGCGAAATTACCAATAAGTGAAGAACAAATTGATTTTGACCCACAAAAAGTTTAGCTTGTTAAACAGATGAGCTTATCGCCGCATACCACGGACATTGTTTTTAATGCCGCGCACCATATTGGCAATATTGCCACCTTTCATCTTTTTCATCATTTTCTGCATCATTATGAATTGCTTAAGCAGTAAGTTCACATTGTGTAGCTCCTGCCCACAACCGTCCGCAATGCGTTGTTTTCTACTGCCTTTTATCAATTCTGGAAAGCGCCGCTCCTGCTTGGTCATAGACTGGATAACCGCAACCTGCCGCGCCAGCATTTTGTCGTTGACTTGCTCTTTCATGGCCTTGGGGACGCTGTTACTTCCAGGTAGTTTATCCAACATGGCAGCCACGCCGCCCATGCTTTGCATTTGCTGCAATTGCTCAAGAAAGTCAGTAAAATCAAAGGCTTTGCCTTTTTGGATTTTTTTGGCAAATTTCTCAGCCTTTTCCTTATCAATTTTTTGCTCCATCCCCTCAATCAGACTGAGCATATCGCCCATGCCTAAGATTCGAGAAGCCGAGCGATCAGGATGGAACGGCTCCAAGGCATCGGTTTTTTCACCCATACCAATGAATTTGATGGGTTTTCCGGTGATATAGTGAATGGAAAGTGCTGCCCCGCCACGCGCATCACCATCGGCTTTAGTCAGGATAACGCCGGTTAATGGCAACGCATCATTGAAGGCTTTGGCAGTGATTGCCGCATCTTGCCCTGTCATGCTATCGACCACAAACAGGGTTTCAATTGGCTTGATGGCGGCGTGCAATGCCTTGATTTCAGCCATCATGTCGTCATCGACATGCAAACGACCTGCGGTATCGACGATGATGACATCCAAGAATTTCCGCTTGCCTGCATCTATCGCTTGCAACGCTATGTCAACCGGATTCTGGCTAATATCGCTCTCAAAAAAGTCCAAAGACAAACTGTTCGCCAGGGTTTCAAGCTGTTTGATAGCCGCAGGGCGGTAAACGTCCACACTGACCACGCCGACTTTTTTCTTTTGGGTTTCCTTTAGCCAGCGACCTAATTTGGCTACGGTGGTGGTTTTACCCGCACCCTGCAAACCTGCCAGCAAGATAATCGCTGGCGGGACAGCGTTGAGATTAAGCTTCTCATTGGCGCCACCCATCACCTTGACCAGTTCGGCTTGCACCAGTTTCACCATCGCCTGCCCTGGCGATAAGCTGGTTTGCACCTCTTGACCTAATGCACCGGCCTTGACCTGCTCGATAAAATCCGTGACCACAGACAAAGCAACGTCGGCCTCCAACAAGGCCATGCGTACTTCGCGTAAAGTATCCTTGATATTTTCTTCGGTCAGACGACCTTGGCCTTTGATCTTTTTAAGGGTGCTGGTTAATCGGTCGGTTAAATTATCAAACATGTTCTGATCTTTCTGTTTTTTGGGGAAATCATCCCTACCGCAAATGCGCTAGGACGCTAAATGCGGTATATTAACATAGCCGTCGCCACTATTGCATCCGGCGGTTAACTCGAACAAGCCACGATTTCAAAAACAAACACACACTAAATGACCGCCACCTTACTTGCCATTATCGCAATCTGCTCCTATCTAAGCAGTGCCGTGCTGATAATAAGACCACTGGCTCAAGATAAATCAAGACGATTTGCGCTCACATGTGCATGGGGGGCAATCGCTTTGCACGGTGCGTACACCGCCCTGCTCGCCCAACAAAGCGCGAGTTTTAACTTTAGTTTTTTTAGCATGACTGCACTGGTTTCAATGATTGTCGCCTTGCTTTTGTTGCTGGCGACACTCAGCAAACCGGTTGAAAACCTGGGCATCTTTCTATTTCCCTTGGCTGCATTGATGCTGGGCTTAGATTTGTATTTTCCAGAAAAACAACGTTCTCTCGACATTCATAACTGGCAAATGAATACCCACATCTTGTCTGCCATTATTGCCTTCAGCTTATTGAATATTGCCGCTTTGCAAGCCATTCTACTTACCATTCAAAACCAACAACTTAAAAGCCACCCACCTAAGCGTTATATACAATCCATGCCATCGTTGCAAGGCATGGAATCGCTGCTGTTTCAGATGATAGGTGCAGGTATTTTCTTTTTAAGCATCACATTGGTTAGCGGCTTTGCTTCCGAGCAAGAAATGTTTGCCAAACAATTTGCCCATAAAACTTTTTTTTCTATTTTGGCGTGGTTTATATTTTCAGGCTTGCTGGTAGGTCGCAGACGTTACGGCTGGCGAGGAAGGACAGCCATCAAATGGACTTTATGGGGCTTTATGTTTTTACTGCTGGGGTATTTTGGTACCAAGCTGGTTGTTGAGCTTATTTTGCACCGGTAGCTTAAAAATTCAATAAACCGCTATCAAAACATCCCTGTTTGTCATCGAGCAGACGATTTTCAGCGGTGATTGCCTATATCAAAGCAATCAAGAACCCCCATCCCAACCTGATGCAGCAGGCTTCATCAGCACTTTCGCTTCTTCCACAAATCCAATACCTGCAACAAAATCCCCTCCCTTGACGGCCTTTTTAGCAGATCTCAACTTAGGTCTAAGACGGTCTATTGCCATTGAATTATCTCTTCTTTGCGCTTCTGAAAGCTTTAACGCCGTATCTACTACCTCAACAAATCCTTTATTATTGCGGTTTTTTGCTAATTCAAGCATATCATCGCAAAGCGTTAGCAATACCGTAAAGTCTTCACCCACCGGATTACCTGCTGCTTGAGCGTTGCCCAGCAGAAAAAAAGCCAGCAAAAAAGGCATGCATACTTTATTGAAATTCATTTTTACACCTTTTTATATTTAGTTATTGCGATGCGATTGGACAAAAAGCAACCTCGACCTATCAAATTAACGCCTGTGTGTTGATTTAAAGACTGCGTTTCCAGTCTGCATTTAGTATCGTTTCAATACTATAGTCAACGCAGCAGTACCTTGTCAACTTTTTTTGCGCCGGAAACCGCTATAGTCGCGTCATGATCTGTCTCGTAGATAATACCTCGAAAAAATAATGCGCTACTTTTTCTCCGCTCATATTTTCACGCAGCTAAGTAAGCTTGCTATCCTCTTGAGCACACCACAATCCGTGCTACATGTGGCAAACTTTGAGATAATGAACCCAATAATGGTTATCACCGATAACAATTTGGGCTTTTTAACACAACCCACACCTACCGACCCCTGACAAATGAAGGACAAAAAGACTTACAAACCCTGCGACTTGGTCATATTCGGCGCATTGGGTGATTTATCTCGCCGCAAGCTACTGATTTCCTTATATCGCCTTGAAAACGCCAATTTAATCGAGCCGGATACCCGCATCATCGGTATTGACCGTCATGAGGGAAATGGTGAGGAATTCATTGAAACCGCCCGAAAAAGCCTGCAAGAATTCTCCAGCGAAACCATACAAGAGGCAGTGTGGGCGCGGTTTTCGGCACGGCTTTCCTACGTAAAAATCGACCTCACCCAGTTGAATGAGTACCAAATTCTAAATAAAGTCACTGATAACAAAGCCCGTGTGCTGGTCAATTACTTCGCCGTTTCACCGTTTTTGTTCAAGAACATCTGCCAAGGACTCGCCCAATGTGGCGTGTTGACGAAAGAATCACGCATGGTAATGGAAAAACCCATCGGTCACGATTTGGAATCATCCATCGAAATCAATGATGTCGTCGCCAGCGTATTCAGCGAGAGCCAAGTCTTCCGTATCGACCATTACCTGGGCAAGGAAACCGTGCTGAATTTGCTGGCGTTGCGCTTCGCCAATTCAATATTTACCACCAATTGGAACCACAACACCATCGACCACATCCAAATCACGGTCGCCGAAGAAGTCGGCATCGAAGGTCGCTGGGATTATTTCGACAAGACCGGACAATTGCGCGATATGGTGCAGAATCATTTGCTGCAAATCCTGACCTTTATTGCAATGGAACCACCAGCCGACCTAGAAGCTCACAGCATCCGCAATGAAAAAATTAAGGTACTCAAGGCCTTACGCCCCATCACCAGCAACAATGTGGACGAAAAAACCGTGCGTGGCCAATACACCAGCGGCTACATCAAAGGCGCGGCTGTTCCTGGCTATTTAGAGGAAGACGGTGCAAATGTGGCGAGCAAAACGGAAACCTTCGTCGCCATCCGCGTGGACATCGACAATTGGCGTTGGGCAGGCGTGCCGTTTTATCTGCGTACCGGCAAGGGGCTGATGGGCAAACGCACGGAGATTGTCGTTTATTTCAAGCAGCTTCCGCACAATATATTTAAGGACAGTTTCCGCGAGCTGCCGCCGAACAAATTGATTATCCACCTGCAACCCAATGAAGGTGTGGAAATTGAAATGCTGAACAAGATTCCCGGCATTGACGAGCATATCAAGCTGCAAAAAACCCGCTTGGATTTGAGTTTTTCCGATGCCTTCAAGAAGAGCCGCATTTTTGGCGGCTACGAAAAACTGGTGCTGGAAGCCATGCGCGGCAACCCGGCGCTGTTCCTAAGCCGCGAAGAAATCGAGCAAGCCTGGACGTGGATCGACTCCATCCAAGATGCCTGGCGGCATTACAACGAATCCCCCAAAACCTACCCTGCCGGAACGTGGGGGCCGATTGCATCAGTTGCTTTGCTGGCTAGGGATGGTCGGGCTTGGGAGGAGTAATGCGGTCTATTGCTTTTTGATACAAAATCACCATGATCGAACGTGAAGCGCATGATGCCTTAAAAGGTCATCAATACACGCCCCTAAAGAAGCGTATGAATTTATCCGACAAGCAAGAACAATCACTGGCGGAAATGATTACGCTCTATCCCATGCTGGGCGAAGCGTACCGCTTAAAAGTGTTGTTTAATGATCTCTGGACTATGTCTAATAAAGAAGCGGCAGAGGCTTTTCTTCCGCAATGATGCCATGAAGTAGAAAATGCCAAAATACCTGCCTTTATCAAATTCGCCAAGACGGTCAAAGCCCATTGGTCTGGGATAGTTCATTTCGTTACTGCACGCAGCACTAACGGCATTCTTGAAGGTATCAATTGCAAGATTCAACTGGCTAAACGTCGTGCCAGAGGCTATCGCAATAGTAATAATTTCACTAGTATGATTTATTGTCTTTGCGGTAAGTTAAAATTCGATTGCCCGCTTTATTTCACATAGAGCCTAAAAAGTGTTGGAGGTCGATAATTCCTGAAGTTTTTTCTTGGCGTAACAACGCTCGCTTAGATTATTGGGTTAGCAGAAAATTACTTGAATTATTCCTGTTTAAGGATATAAGTAAGCAGTTGTACAAAGATTGCCAAAGCAAATAAAAGTGCTAGCTAACAAATCATCGTAGCCCCACTTTAGGATGTAGCGACAATTAAAATCCACATAAATATGATAACAATAGGGTGGTGATCAAGTGATAAAAAAGATTTTTCAGGATTACCTAAACGTTGTTTTAGTGGGTTTTTTGTTGTTCAGTAGCAGTGTGATAGCCGAGGACGGAATTGTTGCAAAGCCAGCGGTAGCAATATTTGCGGGCGGCTGTTTTTGGTGTATGGAACACCCTTTCGATGAATTGGGCGGTGTTATCAGCACGACTTCGGGTTACACGGGTGGACATGCCGAAAACCCTACCTACAAAGAAGTTTCAAACGGCAAAACTGGTCATTCAGAAGCGATGCAAGTGATTTATGATCCGGCTAAAGTCAGCTATGAAAAATTGCTCGGCGTGTTCTGGCACAATATAGATCCCTTAGATGATGATGGGCAATTTTGCGATAAGGGCGATCAGTACAAAGCCGCCATTTTTTACCAAGACGAGACTCAAAAACAGCTTGCCGAAGCCTCTAAAATAGAAATCAGCAAAAAGTTAGCTAACCAACACATGGCCACCACGATTAAGCCCGCCAGCAAGTTTTTTCCAGCAGAGGGCTGGCATCAAGATTATTATCTAAATAACCAAAAATCCTATAAGTTTTATCGCTTTACCTGCGGACGCGACCATCGCCTAAGCCAAATATGGGGTGAGTGAGTAAGCTTTAATTTGAGGGATAAGGCTTTTCAGTAGCTGTTTTTTTTGCTGATTGTGCCGAAAAAAACAGCTTGTAAGCTGTACGGTGTTTTGTAACATCGGTAGTATTACCCATTAATCATCACACCAAGGAGCATAAACGATGCAGAATTTTTTCCATACCCCACTCAAAATTGCCCTGATTTGTTTGCCAATATTCGTAATCGGTTGCGCTTCTGAACCAGTCCCTGCGCCAAAACCAGAGCCGATTATTTCCGGTGAAACCATGCTCCGCGAAAGTCAAGGCATTGCCAGTTTGGGTGATCGCTGGAAAAGCGGCAAGCAAATGGTTGATAGTGGTACGAATATGGTGAGTGAAGGTGAGGCTAAGATTGCCGAGGGAAATCGTTTAATTGCCGAAGGCAATAAGATCATTCGGGAAAGCGAAGATAATTATAAGAACATTAAAAAATAAGTGCATATCATCATTTTGATGCTTTGTTTAGGAGGGTTGAATAATTCAACAGCCCTCCTATCAGTTCAGGATGACTCAGTATTCCGATGTCGTCCCTGCCAAAAAGTTTAAGTCTACATACTATTTTCTATTGAAAAACAGTACGATAACAATAAGCCCAATCACGACAGCAGGTATGATAAAGAAGCTGCCTTGGGGCTCTTCCCAGTTTTCGGTGCCTTTACGTAAGGCTGGGTCAGTAGACTCATCATAGCTTCCTCCTTTTTTGGTTGAGATCGTATCCAATCTGGTCAACGTGCTGTTATGGTCATAGCTAAGACGGTCAAATAAAGCAGAGGATTTAAAATTGGAGCTGGTATTTGCAGCCACTTGATAGCTTGGCACACCACTCAGCAGGATAATTACGCTTAACGATGACAGTACTTGTTTAACCATTGTGTTCTCCGATCAGGCAGTTAGCTTGGATAGACAGTCAGAAATATAAAGTCATCGCTATTAAGGCAGCTTTCTTGTTGCTAATGCAGTAAATACAATAGCTTAACAGCTCCCCAAGCTATGCCGCCTGCCGCTGGAATCGTTAAAACCCAAGCCCAAATGATCCGTTCTATGACGGTCAATTTAAGCGCATAAGGATTTTTGGCAAAACCCACGCCCATAATCGCAGTTGAAATGCTGTGCGTAGTAGAAACCGGCATACCGAAATGAGCAGCAATCAATAGGATGGTTGCGGAACTGGTTTCCGCAGCGAAACCGTTAATCGGATGCAGTTTCACCATTTTATGACCTAGCGTTTTGATAATGCGCCATCCGCCTACCGACGTGCCTAGGGATATGACTAAGGCGCAGGTAAAGATGATCCAGGTGTCGATGTCTTTTTCGCCACCATCTGGGCGTAAGAATTCAGCCCAGGCGGGTAAGTGATCGAACGTACCAGCACCGTTCGCGGAAAAGATAGCTAAGGCAATAATACCCATAGTTTTTTGGGCATCGTTGCTGCCGTGTGCAAAACCCATATAGCCCGCCGATAAAAGCTGGGCTTTGCCGAATACGACATTGACCCATTTCGGTCGTGTCATGCGCGCTATGATGCCGCCAGCGGAATTCATGCCGCTGATGATTGCCATCAAGCTACCCATTACGATGATCCCTAAGGAAAAGCCAGCAACCGGCGAGCTGACCATGGGAATCACCACTTTCCAAAGTAAGCCTTTGTTTTCTGTCCAGACGGCGGCAGTTTTTGACCAGATCAACACATCAAAATTATTGTTACCTGCCGCTAATGCAGCGCCGCATAAGCCGCCGATTAGGGCATGGCTAGACGACGAGGGCAGCCCTAATGCCCAAGTGATAAGATTCCAGACAATTGCACCGACCAAAGCACAAATCAAAATTTCCGAGGTGACGGTGACTACGTCGGTATTAATTAGTCCCGATGAAATAGTTTTGGCGACTGCCGTACCATAAAACGCACCAGCTAGATTGGTGGTTGCGGCGAGCATAACCGCTTGTGTGGGTGTTAGTACTTTGGTGGCAACCACCGTGGCAATTGAATTTGCGGTATCGTGAAACCCGTTGATAAACTCGAATACCAACGCTGCCAGAATGACAAGCAAGAGCATAGTCAGCATGACAATCCTTTATGAGTTTTTTAAGACAATGTGGTAGACGACATTCCCAGCATCTCGGCAACGATCAATGGCTTTTTCGAGGAATTCAAACAAATCCCTTTTGACCAGATAACGAATCGGATCGGATTCATTAGTATATATTTCCTGATACAATTCAAGTATTTGTCGATCAGCTTCGCCTTCAATAGTTTGCAATTGATCGTTTAATTTTTTGATTTTGTCCAAGTCCATACCGTGACGCAATTGCCCAACCATTTGCTCCACAACCTTGCAAGCTTGTTCCAGCATGACGGCACGGCTTGTGAAATCCACGTCACCAACACGAGCCACAGCTAAGTTATACCGCTCCGCGAATTTTTCTACGACCTTTGGGATTTTGTAAAGCGCACTGCTAAGGGCTTCTATATCTTCACGTTCCAGTACGGTAACAAAGGTATTGACCAGTTCTTCGCTGATTTGCGCGAATAAATCTTTTTCTCGCCGCCGCGCCTGTTTAAACTTTTCCAATGACTGCTGTGAAGCTGGCGTACTCAAAAGTTCAGTTAATGCGGTAGCTGATGAACGTGCTGACTCTGCACTGGCTTCAAGCAAGCCATAGAATTTATCACCTTTGCCGAAGATGGTTTGCAATGAGAACATGTGCCTTCCTTATTTAGTTGCCGTAAGGCTTGTTATTACTTTCTCACATAATTATCGCATAACATCTAGGGAAATTAGCAACTGTTCTGGCTTAAAACGGTTAGCTGAGAATTTGAAAAATGCCTTAAAGACTTTGTTTGATGGGTTTTCATCAATATAAAAGCCATACACTAGTGTTTAAATATAATGAAAAACCGTAATTTCAAACAAGTCCTCAATACTCTCAGTAGGGGCTGTGATTAAGCTGTTTCACAAACTACGACGACAAAATAAAAGCCGTTTCGTGAGTTTCAACTTGGCGTTCTATCCAGCATGGTAAGTCCTGCGATCAGCCCGATTGTCGAAAGTACTAAAAAAATCGAACCGAAAAACCAGCAGATTATTGGAATGCTGAAAAAGAACGTGCGGGTGCCAAACATATAATAGCTGCCTGCCTTATTCAAATAGGCGCAGGTTTCATGGAAGAGGGCATCTTTTGCGGGATCGCAGGGCAGGTTAATCATATAACCGACATGGTTGAAGTAGCGTATTGCCATGGAAAAGAAATGGAAGGCAATCGCAAATACCAACAGCAATAAACCCAGCTTGATTTGCCATGTCACGCTCAGTATTGAGCTATCTACGCCAAAAGACTGCCAAGTGAGTACCCATTGCCCGACTTTTTCACTGACGTTTAAGGTGCCGATAATTAACAACACAGCGGTCGAAGCCATGAAATTGGCGGCGATGACTGAGTTGCGTATGGTTTGGATGGCAAGGATGTCCATTTTGCCGCTGCCCATCACCATGCCCACCCATTGCTCGCGTATCCTGGCATTGTGTGCGGAAATGTTGGCATCCGGTGCGCGGCGCGTGCGCCAGCCGAGATAAAGGTAATAAGTTAGCAACAACAAAAAACTGACTGAAAGGGCTATGAGATCGTGTGGCATTGTTTACTTAAGGGTATCTGAAATCATTATTTTCGTTTGAAATAAGCCCACAAAATCCTGGAAGCTCAGTATGGCGATGGTTCTGGTCATCATCCAGCACTTCGCATAACACACCATCGCTACCACGAATGCTGAAAAAGACACAACATCCTGGTCACCGCCGC
>SHZQ01000040.1 GCA_009695535.1 Methyloglobulus sp. | reverse complement strand
AGCGGTGCCTTTACGCTAATCGAGCCTGAAACACATTCAGCCCCCGCTTATTGGGCAACGGTTAACAGTAAACTTAATACAAGAAAATTAAGGTTTAGAGTGCTTGTTATTCTAGTTGTTTTCATCAAATCCTCATTGTTTAGGTAACGATTGTTTTTAATGGCATAATTTAGTCTCAGAGATGTGCAATCCGTGAGTCTGCGATTTACACGCAGGATTTTTACACAATCTACATTAGCGCAGTGTTAAGAAGGGTTGTTTATCAATCTTTGAGTGAAGGTTGATGTAATAATAGAGCCGCAAGTTACTTATCTAAACCTTCTGCCCCAGATGTGGGTGAAATCTATTGTAGCTTCTGAGTAATGCTGAAAGACAACTATCCGCCCGTTATTTTCCTTATGGGTCCCACCGCTTCAGGGAAATCAAAATTAGCGGTGCAACTGGCGCAAAGGCTTAATGGTGAAATTATCAGCGTCGATTCCGCCCTGGTTTACCGTGGCATGAATATAGGCACGGCAAAACCCACGTTAGCGGAAAGGGGTGGCATACCGCATCACTTGATTGATATTCTCGACCCTAGAGAATCATTTTCTACTGGGCAATTCAAGAATAAAGCCTTGGCATTAATGGAAGAAATTTGCCGGCGTGGACGCTTACCAATTCTGGTCGGCGGTACGATGTTGTATTTCAATGCCTTAAACAACGGGCTTGCCGAATTGCCGGAAGCTGATGCTGCTGTCAGGGCGAAATTGGATGCTGAATTAATAAGCCTAGGTAAAGCAGCTTTACACCAACGGCTGGCAAAC
Source organism: Methyloglobulus sp. (assembly GCA_009695535.1). GTDB lineage: Bacteria > Pseudomonadota > Gammaproteobacteria > Methylococcales > Methylomonadaceae > Methyloglobulus. The sequence continues at coordinate 11,892 of SHZQ01000040.1, read as the reverse complement.
ATTGATCCAGAATCCGCTGCCAGAATTCACCCCAACGACCCGCAACGCATTCAACGCGCACTGGAAGTGTTTGAAATCACTGGCAAACCGTTGACGGCTTATTTTGCCGAGGTGCAACAGGCTATTCCATATCGAATAATCAAGCTGATTGTCGCCCCAGAACAGCGAAAGACCTTGCATGACATTATCGCCAGACGATTCCAGCAAATGCTGGAGCAGGGCTTTATTGAAGAAGTCGAAACGCTAGTGAATCGTGGTGATTTGACAGAAAAAATGCCGTCGATAAGGGCGGTAGGCTATCGGCAAGTGTGGGCTTATCTGCACGGCGATTACGATGAAGCTACGATGATTGACAGGGGTATTATTGCCACTCGTCAACTGGCGAAGCGGCAATTTACATGGTTGCGGCGAGAAACCGATGCGTTGCACTTTGATGCCAATATGCCAGATTTGGTCGATTTTGCATTAGCCATGATAAATAACAGGATAGATAATAAGCTCAACAGCGCTTGATTTGGTGGCTTTCTCTCTGATTTTTCAGCTCAATTTTTAACATGGGTCTTTCATTCAGTTGAAATTCAGCAATCGCACCCCATAATAAGCGCCGGATTTTAATAATCTAAACCGTTTGTTATAACCCAATCTGGGGCTCAAGGTGCGCTTACAATCTGTGCGGTTTTTAGCCTATCCCTTAGTCGTATTGCTGCTAGTTAGCCTGCTGTAGCGGGCACTAAAAAGCTTTAACTGGTTAGCCATTCTTTGGCATATCGCAAAGATTTGCCCTGATCTTGCTCATCAAAAACTACATCAAAATGCATAATTTAGCCATTTGCAGATTTTGCGTAAGTGTCATAAACGTGAGAAAGTGGCATAATTAACTCCGAAAAAAACCGATTATAAAGTATCGAATCGAAACATAAAGCTTATGATACCATCAACCAATTGCCAACATACCATCAGCAGACCGCGTTAAGCTATGGAAAAAGTTACCGTTTTCGATCTTATTGAACGCATGTCGGCATTGCTACGCTCAGAAGAACGTAAAAAGTGTACCGAATTTGGTTTGCAATCGGTACATTTACAGATTTTGGACTACCTTTCACGGTGCAATAAATACAGCGATACCCCTGCCGCACTTACCAATTATTTGGGTATGACGCGGGGTACGGTTTCGCAAACCCTGCTATTACTGGAAAAAAAAGCTTACGTCAGCAAAGCTACGGATAGTACTGACCGTCGTGTTGTTCATCTAAGCCTATTACCCGACGGCAAAGCAATGTTGCAGCAAGCTAGACAGACTGAGCTGTTCGATCAAGCGGCTGATTTGCTGGCGCGTGATAAATTATCGAGTTACGATGAAATGCTGGTAAGCGTGTTAACTGCCCTACAAAAGTCGAACAAATCCCAATCTTTTGGGATCTGCAAAACCTGCCTATATTTTACCGTATCACAGGATGGATACTTGTGTGGACTGACAAGGGAAGCACTTACTGAAGACGATAGCGGAAAAATATGTCAGGAGCATAGGGTGCTGTAGAGATGCTCTCCAAAAATGCCTCCTTGACTTCTAGGCGGGGTCGGCGGTCAAGATAATTTTTTTAGCAAGCAACATATTTTTGACATCTGCCCTGGTTAAATCATTACGTGTAATTTGATTGTACCTAGTCGATTTTATATTCTACAATTCGGGGGAATAAAAAGTTACTGGATTGCTTATGCCTAGCAGTATAAGTAACCTGACTATCAATAATAATAATAATAATTGGAGGAGAGTATGACAAAATTTAATTTTCTGTTAACGGCGGTTGCCTTGGCAAGTTCGGTTTCTGTGGCTTCGGCGTGGGACGTGCTGCCCTCGGAAGCGCCTGCACCTGCGGATAACCCCACCACGCCTGCGAAGGTTGAGCTGGGCAAGATGCTGTACCACGATCCGCGATTGTCTTCTACAGGGACAGTATCGTGTTCATCTTGCCATAATACGATGTTGGGAGGGGAAGATAATCGCCCGAATTCAATGGGTGTAAACGGGCAGACTGGCGGACGTAGTGCGCCAACCGTATGGAATTCGGCGTTTAATACCGTGCAGTTCTGGGATGGCAGGGCAGAAAGTCTTGAGGCGCAAGCGGCGGGTCCGGTGACCAATCCTATCGAAATGGGTATGAAAAGCTGGGATGAGGTTGTCGCCCGTTTGAATTCCATTGAAGGCTATCAAAAAGCCTTTGCTGACGCATTTGGTGGCAATGCTATCTCTAAAGATACCGCAACCAAAGCGATTGCGGCTTATGAACGTACCTTGATTACCCCAAACAGTCCGTACGATAAGTATACATCTGGCGAACAATTAGCGATGACCGACCAGCAAGTGCGCGGCATGAATAAGGTGGCGGAATTGGGTTGTACGGGTTGCCACAGTGGACCTGCATTTAACGGTCCTGGCCTATTCCAGTTGTTCCCAGTCCATAGCAATGGCATGTATCAAGCCAGGTACCACTTTAATAAAGACCTAGGTTTGGCAGAAGTGTCCAAAAAGGCTGGCGATGAACATCGCTTTAAAGTGCCAACCTTACGTAATATTGCCCTTACTGCGCCGTATTTCCATAATGGCGCAGTTAAAACGCTGGATGAAGCGGTTAAAATAATGGCGAAATTGCAGTTGGATAAGGAGTTATCGAAAGAAGAAATCGCAGATATTGTTGCCTTCTTGAATGCCTTGACAGGTGAATTCCCTGAGCAAACAATGCCACACTTGCCAGCTACGGCGGGTGGCACGTTTAACTAAAAGCAGTAAAATTTTGCGTAGCATAGCCCAACATTTGTCGGGTTATGCTACGCCTACCAAGGCTAGTGGAAGCACGCTAAAAGCTATCGAAGTTTTCGGTGTTGGTCTGAGCTGTAATTAATTTCCTCTATTACTTCAAATAGATAGATGTCGCTGAAATCAGCTCATCAATCTCTGTCGATACTTTCCGATAAGCCTCGCTGTTAACTGAGCCATAACGTTTTGTAAACGTGGCTTCGTCCATGTGTTCAGGCAAGGTTCTGGGGTCGGGCATAAAATCCGTGTAGTCTTTTATGGCAGACATAGCTAGTTGCAATTTTCGCGCAGAATTTGGATTAGCAATTGCCAATGCACCAAAGCGTGTGCCAGCTTTATCTGCCGTTAAATCCACAAAGCTAAAACCGCTGCCACTGTGAGCGTCCTGTAATTCTTTTTCTTCCCCTAATGCCTCAGCCATTTGGCTATTGACCGATGCGGTAATGGCTGCGGCACCGATGAAATGTTGCGCTAGATCGATACGTTTATATAAAAAAGCGGGGTAATAAGGTGAAAATTGCGTGTTTTTTGAGTTGTTTACATAATCATTAATGGCATTTATAACGATTCTATTCTCTTCAACCGCGGTTTCTAAACTAGATCGCTGGTAGGCAAGTGCAAGCAAAGGTCGCAAAAGGTCAGCCAACGATAAACGCCAATCAGGGTCGTGTTGACGAGTAATCTCGGCTATTTTGTTTTGGTAAGTAGTGGCTTGATCAGTGGTATTGTGGGTGAGCAAATCCCGCGCCGTTTTTAGCGTGGATTTACTGGGATAATAAGTAATGGTGATTTTTTCGTCGTCGATGGCGACCGCCTTGATCGGATCAGTCGCCAACAGCAAATACTCATTTAAAGGCGTGTGTTTGATGATGGTTTCGATAACAAAAGCCGCAACTTTGGAAGGTAACAATAGCTTACCTACCTTAAACTTAGTCAACGTGGGTGGTTGACTGCCGTTTTCATTGCCTAATCGAAAGGTAATATTCAGGTATTTACCCAGAAAATTTTCTGGTAAGGTAGTAGTGACGACAAACTTTATCTTGTTTTCTTTTAAAGAAATCAATGCCCTGCCTTTGCTAAACCGGTTTAATAGATAATTGGCAGACAGGCTAAGGTCTGCTTGGCTTAATTCAATCGTGCCTATTTCATCCAGCCTGGTTTTAGAGCCTTCCCGCAGAATTTTTTTGGCACGACTGACATCCGCTTGCGTTATCATCCAATCAAGCGGTAGATCCGGTTGGTCGCTAATGCCAAAGCAAACCAGCATCGCAACCATCATGATGAGTGCAGCAAGGCAATACAAAGGCAGTCGCAATAAAGTTTTCATCGTCGATCAGGAAAATTCCAATTTGAATCCAGCCGCTTTTAGATAATCCGCTTCCTGGATTAAATCAGCATGAGTAAGCGGTGCGCCCAGTAGCCAGTCACCTGAAAAGTGTAGTTCAATTCTGGATTTAGTAATGGCTATCTTAAATTCGGGCAAATCGTGTTCCTGACGATTTCGGCGCAACACAACAGCTAGACGTAAGACGATGGTCATAAACGCAGCGAGATTGTTCCAAGGTGCTGGTAGCTCGTTAAAAGGGCTACGCGAAAATTTGCGTTTATGATAGCGGACGATGGTAGACAATAACACTTGGTCTTGGGTGGCAAAGCCAGCCAGATCGCCATGTTCTATGATATAAGCACTGTGTTTGTGGTATTGATTGTGGGCAATATCATGACCAATTTCGTGCAATTCCCCAGCCCAATCCAGAAATTGTGCAGCTTGTGGATTGTTGAATAAACAGGATTCGTAATTCAACTGGTTCAGGATGTAGCTAACCGTCTGTTTAATCCGATCAGTATGTTGTTGGTCGGTGTGATAACGCTCTGCCAATGTTTTTGCGGTGGCGGAGCGAATATCGCGATTATAAATGCGGCCCAACAAATCTTGGATTAGCCCTTCACGCAGTGCGCCATCAGCCACGCTCATTTGCTCAATGCCCAGGTTTTTGAAGGTGGCATAAGCAATGGCGACACCCCCTGTAAAAACCGGTAAGCGTTCATTATCCAAGTCAGGCAAATTCAGTTCATTGATGTGAGTACACTGTCTAATATGCGCGACCAAAAGCTCAAGACCGCTTAAGGTTATGCCGTTATTGCTCCAGCCTTTGGCTTGCAGCACCTTATCAATCGAGCGAAACGTGCCTGATGAGCCTATGGCTTGATCCCAGTGTTTACGATGAAATTTTTTCTGGAACGGTTCAAGTTGTTGATCGGCAAACAAGATGGCTTTATTAAAATCGTTTTTCGATAATTTCCCATAAGCAAAAAATCGCTTGCTCATGATCACACAGCCCATAGATAGGCTTTCTTTCTTTTTTGGGATGTCTTCCTTGCCGATGATATATTCCGTGCTACCGCCACCTATATCAACGACCAGCCTAAGGTCGCCTGTGCTACCCACACTGTGCGCTACGCCTTGATAAATCAACCGCGCTTCTTCAATACCGGAAATGATGTGGATAGGATAACCTAAGGCTTGCTCGGCTTTTTCTAGAAATTGTGGGGCGTTTTTGGCTTTACGTAAGGTGTTAGTGCCTACGGCTCTTACGCTTTCATGCGGAAAATCGCGGATACGCTGTCCAAACCGCTCTAGGCAAGCCAATGCTCGTTTTTGGGTGTCATGATCTAGCACATTTTTATTGTCGAGCCCATCCGCCAATCTGACCATCTCACGTAGACGGTCTACCGTCTGCAATTTGCCATCGTTTAAGCTGCAAACAATCATGTGAAAACTGTTGGAACCCAGGTCTACAGCAGCGACACAGCGGGGTGGTTTCTTAGTCATGAAAATCCTGTTTAAGCTATGGATGAAAGCGCAGGTTAGAGTTGGGTGGCGGGTAAAACCCATAATGCGTTGCTTGATAGGACGGAGTGGCAACCCTAGGTTTGCACTCCACAATGCACATATCCATCAAAAAACACAGGCTTAACCCGCTATCCACTACGTGTCAGGGTATTTTAGAAGTTTCTGTGGGCTGTATCTGATAAAATGCCGAGTCATTAGCATCAACAATAATCCAGTTATTTAGCTGTTTGGTCTAATTTAACTGATTTGAGTACCCACGTTAAGCAATAGTTGCAACATGACGGCATTATCCATCAGCAATCTTAAGAAAACCTATAAAAACGGTTTTGTCGCCTTAAAAGGCGTCGACCTGGAAGTTCAGGCTGGCGATTTCTTCGCCCTGCTCGGACCCAATGGTGCAGGCAAGTCCACCGCAATCGGCATTATCAGCTCGTTGGTGACAGCAAGCAGCGGTTCGGTCAGTGTCTTTGGGTACGATTTAGTCAAGGAACGCGAGCAAGCCAAAAGCTGTATCGGCCTGGTGCCACAGGAGGTCAATTTTAACCAGTTTGATACCGTACAAGGCATCGTATTGAACCAAGCCGGTTACTACGGAATTCCGCGCAAACTGGCGCTGGAACGCACGGAAATCTGCTTAAAGCAAATGGATTTATGGGACAAGCGCAATAGCATTTCTCGCCGTTTGTCTGGTGGCATGAAACGCCGCGTGATGATTGCAAGGGCAATGGTAAACGCCCCTAAGCTATTGATTTTAGACGAACCGACTGCAGGGGTGGACATCGAAATCCGCCGCTCCATGTGGAAGTTGATGAAGGAAGTCAACCAGCAAGGCACGACCATCATCTTGACCACGCATTACCTAGAAGAAGCCGAAAGCCTGTGCCGCAATATTGCCATTATCGACCAGGGTAAGATCGTTGAAAACACCGATATGGTAAGTCTGTTGGCGCGGTTGAATGTCGATCATTTCGTGCTGGATTTGGCGGAGCCGCTTGCCGTTGTACCCGTGCTGGAAGGCTGCCATGTAGAGCGCACCAGTGACAAAGTGCTGGACGTTTCCGTACCCAAAGCGGTTGGGCTTAACCAGCTATTTAGCCAGTTAAGCGCGAAAAACATCAAAGTCCTCAGCCTAAAAAACAAAAGCAACCGCCTTGAGCAATTATTTATGGATTTGATAGACTCCAAGTCATCACAAAATAACCCAACACCACAAATAATCCCCTCTCCCAACGGGAGAGAGTAAGGGTGAGGGAAATAAAATGAACTACACCATCGCCCTAAAAACCATCATCAAAAAAGAAGTCTACCGCTTCTTGCGTATATGGCCGCAAACCTTATTGCCGCCAGCAATTACCACAGCGTTATATTTCCTCATTTTCGGTAAACTCATCGGCAACCGCATCGGCACCATCAGCGGCGCAAGCTATATGGATTACATCGTCCCTGGCATCATCCTCATGTCGGTCATCAGCCATTCCTACTCGAATGTGGTGTCGTCGTTTTACTCCACCAAATTCCAGCGCAACATCGAAGAATTACTGGTTGCACCCGTGCCAAACTTAGTTATTTTGACGGGCTACGTCAGCGGCGGGATTTGTCGTGGCTTGCTGGTCGGGGTGGTCGTTGCCTTAATCTCCATGCTGTTCGCCGACATCGTCGTGCTACATCCAGTCATCACAATTGCCGTAGCCATCTTGACCGCCACCTTATTCTCCCTAGCAGGCTTCATCAACGCCGTGCTGGCAGAAAGTTTTGACGACATCAGTATCATACCCAACTTCGTCCTAACCCCGTTAAGCTATCTGGGCGGCGTATTCTATTCCGTCGATATGCTCCCAGGTGTATGGCAAACCCTCATCATGGGCAACCCCATTATGTATATGATCAACGCCTTCCGTTACGGCATGATAGAAGTGACGGATGTGGATGTTAACTTAGCACTGATGATGATTTGTGGGCTTATCGTGTTATTGGCCGTGTTTTGTTTGCTTATGCTGCATAAGGGGACGGGGATTAAGAATTAGGGATACGGGTACGACGGTTATTTGTACTTTTGGGTTAACATATATAGATATATATATTTATAGCTAAACAAAGGGAAGCGCTTACTGAAGACGATAGCGGAAAAGTATGTCAGGAGCATAGGGCGCTGTAGAGATGCTCTCCAAAAATGCCTCCTTGACTCTTCATATATATTGATGCGCCTATGCTTGATTTGTGGCTCCGGTCTTATTCCGGTCACAAAGAGATTATCTGGTCCATTTCTGGTCAGATGCGTTCGATGAATTGCCGGGCGTAATACGGGGAATCCTTGGAGATATGGGCCTAGATTCCCGCCATGTTTTCCAGTGCGGGTTCCGACCATCTAACCCGCATTGTCCAATAGCCTCCTTTTTGCTTCCTCGTGGGAGGTGTGGCCATCGGCGACTGCCTTGAGGCCTTATTCCAGTTTCTGCTTCACATAAAGCTCATACATGATGTCGTCCCAACTGGCCTGGTCCGGCACTTGGTCGATCATCTGGCGTGCTGCTTGTTTTGCTGTTTGCATAGTTGTTCCCCTTAAATACCTTGTGTTGACTATTTAAGAAGCGGCAGACCAGCGGTTTGGTCTGGTGTTGGATAATCAGGCCTTGTAAGACCTTCCTGATCACCGCTTTCTCATCGGGATCAAATTCACTGATCGCCTCAAGCTCCAACTTGAGTTGATCATCACCGTGTACGGCGGGTCTAGTGTATATAGGGATCGAAAATGTTTTTCAATCCCTGTTCAATAGGGCGAGAAATAAGGCACAGGTAAGTTAAAAATTCAACCATCCAGATCCAAACGAACCCGCAAACACAAGACTTACAATCGTCATCAGTTTGATTAGGATATTCAGGGATGGACCACTGGTGTCTTTGAAGGGGTCGCCGACTGTATCGCCAACAACGGCAGCTTTGTGGGCATCAGAGCCTTTACCGCCGTATTCTCCGGTTTCAATGTATTTTTTCGCGTTATCCCAGGCACCGCCAGCGTTTGCCATCATTACCGCCAGCAAAAAGCCCGATAATAATGTGCCGACCAATAATCCAGCCAATGCTTCCTTGCCTAACACATGACCAACAACAATTGGTACAAGGACTGCCAATGCGCCAGGTAGAATCATTTCACGCAGTGCGCTTTCTGTGCTGATGCCTACACAAGTTTTGTAATCGGGTTTGCCTGTGCCTTCCATCAAGCCAGGTATTTCACGGAATTGCCGACGCACTTCCAGTACGATTTCATGCGCTGCTTTGCCCACGGCCATCATGGTTAATGCAGAAAACAGGTACGGCATCATCGCGCCTATCAATAATCCTGGCAGCATGGTGGGGCCAAGGATGTCCAAAGACTCAATTTTGGCTGCGGTAACGTAAGCCGCAATTAATGCCAGCGCGGTTAAAACGGCGGAACCAATAGCAAAGCCTTTGCCAGTAGCGGCAGTGGTGTTGCCTAAGCTATCGAGAGCATCAGTACGGTGTCTGACTTCTTTAGGCAGGTGGCTCATTTCGGCAATACCGCCAGCATTATCGGCTACGGGGCCATAAGCGTCAGTTGCCAAAGTAACGCCTAAGGTGCTTAACATGCCCACGCCAGCGAGAGCGACTGCGTACAATCCAGCGGCCAGCGTGCCATCGGCCTTATGCCCTAACCAGATACTGATGAGAATCGCAAAAGCGGTGATAAGCACAGGTAATGCCGTGCTCATCATACCCACAGCTAAACCTTGGATGATGGTGGTGGCAGCGCCTGTTTGCGTGGCATTGGCAATCCCAAGTGTTGGTTTTTCGGTATAAGCGGTGAAGTATTCAGTGACATACGCAATGGCGTTGCCAGCCACTAAGCCCACCACAATAACTAGCCAGTAGTTGAAATGTAAGCCAGATAGCAACACAGCCAGCAAAGTCAGCCCTAAAACCACCACAGATGCGCCCCAAACCGAGCGACGTAGAGCCGTCAGCAAGTCTTCAAGCGAAGCATTTTCGTCGATTTTTGCAACGTATTGGCTAAGATAATGAACACACCGTGAGAATAACGATGCGTTGGCAGCAATGCCTGCTAATTCGCTTTTATCCTGCTCTTTGCCAATCACCATATAAATGCCAAACAGACTGGAGATTACGCCGACCGCAGCCACCAAAAACGGTAAGCCGATAAACGCTGCCGTCGAACCTTTGCCTAATGCCGCACCTAACGTGGCGGCGGCAATGATTGAACCGCTATAGCTCTCAAACAAATCCGCACCCATACCGGCAACATCGCCGACGTTATCGCCTACGTTGTCGGCGATTACGGCAGGATTGCGTGGATCGTCTTCTGGAATACCTTTTTCAATCTTACCAACCAGGTCTGCGCCGACATCGGCAGCTTTGGTAAAGATGCCACCGCCAACTCGAGCAAACAAGGCAATGCCGCTCGCACCAAAACCAAAGCCGGTGATATAAGTCAGTTGGTTGGGGTCGCCGCTAAATGCTAGGAATAGCAAGGTCATGCCAATAAGGCTAAAGCTGACCACAGACATGCCCATAATCGCACCACTGCCGAAGGCTACCCGTAAGCCTTCATGCAAGCCTCGACTGGCGGCGGAGGCGGTGCGGGTGTTGGCGCGGACAGCTACGTACATGCCCAGATAGCCGGCACCTGCCGAAGCAATCGCGCCCGAAACAAAACAAAATGCCGTTTGCCACTGTAAAAATACGGCGATGACGGTAGCGACAATGACGACAAATATTGCAATAACACGGTATTCGCGCGCCAGAAAAGCGGATGCACCTTCTTGAATAGCTGCGCCAATCTCGCGCATGAGTTCATTGCCCTGGTCGTAAGCGAGAACCCGCTTTAGTTGCCAAAGTACAAATCCCACTCCGGCGATGCCCATTAATAAGGCTATAACAATTGATGTTGATGTTGATAGCAGCATAGACTCCGCTCCTCTGATTATTATAATTATAGTTTTAGTGGTGCATGATAAACCCAATAGGGTCGAAAGGGTTCATCTGCCTGCTCAGGATTATACCTTGTCATTGCGGGCTGTACACATTTTGTGTGGGGATGCAGGTCGTGCTTTTTGACATAACCATAAGGCATGAGCCTGTCGATAGGCTTAGTTATATATCCATAAAAAACATCGGAATACCATAGGTTAAAACAAAATAACTAAAAGCAAATATTACGCTTTCACTGATTCTATGTGAGAAGAATTTGCGGAAAATGTAACTGACAATGCTGATGTACCATACAACTAAAAACACGCCTAATGCAGTGGATATTTCCTCCCGATGTACTTCGTGGCTCATTACCATGAGGTGATCGAGGGCTTCTGCGCCAATTGCCAACGCCATAATAAAATTTTCGCACACAAAAATAGCCGTGAATAATTGCTTAAAGAAACGGCTTTTCTTCAAAATTAACAATAACGTAGCGATGGTCGAAAAAGCCATGATAGTTCGCAACAACACCTCCAGCGAACCATCGGCAGGGTCGGCAATTAAACCTTCAACAATACAGCCTGAAATAAGGTAAAACGCCACCGTTTTCCACATGAAGGATTTGGGTGGGATTAAATCAGTGGGGTTATTCCGGAAAAAACAAAGGGCGAGGTATTGCAGTAATAATTTCATGGTCAACGGTTTTTCAACTCGTGAAAAACGAGCAGGTCTTACGGGTTACAAAAAGTCGGGCATTATAACCGCAGGTGCAAAATTATTGGAGTAGCTTTTTGGAAAATTTTAAGGATTGCAAATCATCGATATTTTCAGTGTTAGGGTTCTGGGTTGTCTGTTGGATTTCAATTAAGGGGATTTTTAGAGATCCCCTTAAGCTTTAGTGCCGCTGGAATCCAGTGAAAGCACTTCTATGTCGCGGTAGGAACGATAAAAGTTGCCCTGCTATCTGCTTACATTTTGTCCAACTGCTTAAACCTTGCTAAACAACATTGCCCTGACGGGTTTCTGATCTCACAAGCACACTCACCGGATTTGGTTCGTAGCATGACAAAGTGTTTGATGGTTTCTGCTTGGTTAGTGCTTAGTGCGGGCAGATAATCCGCTGCATCAATATCAAAGCAATAGCACAGCTTGTCGTTTTGGATGTCTTGGTAGGTTGTTAGATGCTGTTTTGGGATGTTGTTTCCGGCAATGGAAAAGTAAGCGGTAGCGCAGTTTTTGCTTGGGCAGAAATAATGGCTGTTTGAGATAATTCCTT
>SHZQ01000039.1 GCA_009695535.1 Methyloglobulus sp. | reverse complement strand
GGGGCTAGGTAGTCGGTAATCGTGGTGTACAGATTTTTCTTGATTTCCGATAAATAGCGATACGCATCGTCAATCCCGTGGTATTTGCCATCCAGTGCTGCAAATAGCGGTGTGATGCCTAGTTGAATGGTTTCGGTGTCCAGTTGCTTGGTTTTTTCCACCATCTTTCTGCGCCATTGGGGTAGGTCTAACAGCACGTCGCTGAGGTATTCCTCAAGATCTTCAACATGCTGGTGAAAAGCATCACGCTCATTTTGCGGTAATTCTGCAAATTGGTCTTCATCCAGCGATTTATTGTTTTTGAATGGCGCAAAAGTAATGGCTTCACTTTCTCGAAACAACGCCACGCTATGCTTTCTAGCGCGTTTCTCCACCAAATCTATCGCCGTGTTATAGGTTTGATTAAAAGCGCGTTCGATAGCGGTTTTTTTTTGTTGATAACTGGGGCTTTCAAATACGGTGGGGAAGGTGAGCAGGATGTTGTCGATCAGGTTTTCGATGTCATTACTGAATTGCTCACCTTGCCCTGCCAAGGTCTTGATAGCAAGCGGTTCTCTTTGATTAGCAAAGTTATCGACGTAAGCGTAAGAAGGAGGGGTTGGCAGATTTTGGGATAATTCATTCAGGTGGCTGGTAATCATGGATAACCGACCTAAGCCAGGCTCCCCCATCACAAAAACATTATAGCCAGGATTGGTCATGGCAATGCCGAATTCCAGTGCGGATTGCGCTCTGGGCTGACCTAGTATGGTCTGTTGTCGTGCTGATGCGGTGGTTATGTCAAAATCTGCGAGAGCAATCGTTAATTTCAGGGATTCTGGATGAAGTTTTAAGGTTTCTGGCATGAGGCAGGGAAGGTCGTTTACATAAAGCATGGAATTCTAACATTGTTCTGGGCAAACACCGATTAGCTAGGCGTAGAACAGATTTTGCGACGAGGGCGTGAGTGGTGGTTACAACGTTTCGATATTGTTGTATGATTAATCAAGCTACTCGAAATAGCGGTTTCTTTGGCGGTTTGTTAATTTTCGATTAAGGAATCATCGTCAGAATAACATCAAACGTAGCTTAAGTTTTCGTATGCACTTTTTGGCCTGTTCACTCAATAAAATAGATAAATACTATGCGTAAATTAAAATTAATCATTATTTTTTTGGTAAGTCTCTCTTTGATTCCAGTAATTGTTGGTTGTGCTGGCGGTAAAACCTATGAAAGCACAGGTGAACATTTTGATGATGCTATTATCACCACCAAGGTGAACGCATCGATTTTGGGGGACTCCAAACTGAAATTGCTGCAAATCAACGTTGAAACCTTCAAAGGTATCGTGCAGCTGAGCGGATTTGTCAATACTAATGAAGCCGCAACCAGAGCTGTGGATTTGACTCGGAGAGTCAGGGGCGTTAAGCAAGTCAATAACAGCTTGATTGTGAAGTAGAAACGAGAGGTTTGCCGTTACCTAGAGACGCAAAAGCTTGCGTCTCTAGGTGCTTTGAAAACTAGCTTAATCAGATTCGGTTTTGGATGCTGTGAATTCAGCCAAAATTTCTTTAGGCAAGTCGTCTTTACTTTCTAGCGAGAAATCAACTAATCTTGCCCTAATTCCACGGACACTCCACTAAGCGACTTTTTTGGTTTCAAACGCAATCGGGCTAAGACAATCCAATTTGGAATGAAGCCGTTTGCGATGGTAGTGCGCTTCGATATATTCGAACACCTGGTGCTTGGCATCAGATCGGGTCTTAAAGCGTTCGCCATGGTGATAAACTTGTCGAACTATGGTCGGAATCCACTTGTTCATAAATTCCTAATGAGAATCGCTAAAAAAACCTTTTACATCTGGAAGAAGTCGGGGCGAATTTTTTAAGCTTCTCTGAAATACTTTGGACGATTAATCTCCAGTTCTGACATCAAATTCAATTTTCCAACGCGTGTTGTCTTTTTGGGAAACGGCTTGCAGTTCAAGTGTGCCGATTTCCGTGACAGCAGCACACAAATGGACGGGGACGACCTCACCTGACCTACGACCTTCTTTGGCTAAGGTGACTTCGATTTCGGCCAATTCTGAAAGTTCATTGCGATTCCAGCGGTTCAGGCGCGTACCCACGCGGTCTTCACGGCGGGTTGTGGAGGCAAAAAAGCGAAACCGGACGGGTTCGCCGATCACCAAACCAAATTCTTCGTTCGGCAATTCTTGCTGTGTACCTTCTTCCATGCCAAATGGTGCGATACACAAGGCCTGTATTTCAGGCGGAATGCCAGGAACAGAAGGCATGGCGCTTTCGATGCCGACGTAATAGGAAGCCGCCGCACCGCCTTTGATGCGTACGCCCTTGCCTTTGCGGACAAAGCCGTAATAAGCCGCACCCCTGGCAACGGCGAGGTCAAGGTCGTTGCCTGAAAGCAGCCGTGCTGGCGGTGCTTGTTCTTCTTGCAACCAGCCATTCAATACGTCCATCAGGCGGTTAGCCAGGGAATCTGCTTTTAATACGCCGCCATTAAACAGCACGGCGGTAGGATGGATGAAGGTGGCGTTTTCCGCCAGTTTGATGTCTTCCAATTCCCCGGTCGCATGTTGCTGTTTGGCAAGGAATGCGGCGAGATGTCGGGTGACGCCTGGATCTTGGGCGTAGGGCAAGCCTGCCGTCCTAAGTCCGGTGCGGGCGCGGAACACGGGCCTTGCGCTGGCGGGAACTTGTGGCAAGAAGCCTTCGACCAAGACATTATTGACCTCCTCACGGGTAAGTTCTGTCCGTAATGTACCGCCGATTAACGAAGAACCGCGATTTGCGATGACAATCGGGGCGACATCCATCGTCAAGTTATTGAGCAGCTTTTCTTTTGCATCACGGCAGCCATGTGTCAACGCCTGGAGTTGCCAGGGTTGGAGCGGTTTGTCTTCTGTGTCCACTTTGGCTTTCACGGTATAAGCAAGTGCCAAGTCCATATTGTCGCCGCCCAGCAGGATGTGGTCGCCAATTGCCACGCGGGTCAACTCCAGGTTGCCGTCAGCTTCAGTAACAGCAATTAACGACAAGTCAGTCGTGCCGCCGCCGATGTCGATGACGAGGATAATATCGCCGACATGGACTTGCTTGCGCCAGTCTTTATGGTTCTTTTCTATCCAGCTATAAAACGCCGCTTGTGGTTCTTCCAGCAAAATAGCGTGACCAAGACCAACCAAGCGTGCCGCTTCGACGGTAAGCTCACGCGCTGCTGGATCGAACGATGCAGGTACGGTAATGACAACATCTTGCTGCTCCAGTGGGGCATCGGGATGTTTGTGCTGCCAAGCATCCTTAAGATGGTGCAAATAAGCGACCGTCGCTTGGAAGGGCGAGATACGTTCCACTTCTTCCGGCGCATCGGAAGGCAAAATTGGGGATTTGCAATCGACACCGGAATGGCACAGCCAGCTTTTGGCGCTTGAGACTAGGCGAATAGGGGTTTTGCTGCCCATGTTACGGGCAATCTCACCGACCAGATGCTGCGGTTTGCTCGTCCAAGGCAGAACGGCCGCACCTTCGGCAAGTTCAGCGGCGTGGGTTTGATAGATAAAAGACGGCAATTGCAGCTTATCCTCAACCGTTCCTGGCGCAGTAAGCTGCGGAATCGGCATCACCTGTTGGGAAAACTCGTCTTGTTCCAGATTGGCGAGATCGGCATAAGACAGGACGCAATGGGTCGTGCCTAAGTCAATTCCAATGGTATATTTTGGCATGTTAGGGCGATTCATCAGAAATTATGGCTGTATGTGAATGGAATTGCTAAGAATTATCAGGGCTTACAACTCAATTTCCGCTGCCGCTACAATATTGGGATTATGACCTTGCGTAAGTTTTGGCAATCGCACTTCGGTGACTTGCCAGCCCTTATGGATTAAGCTGCCCGTAAAAGGCGCAGCACCTACAATATTGCCAGTCAACCGGATAGTAGCGGCATCAAAGCCGACAGGGACGGTAATATTGCTGCCTTCTTGCTCGCTGCGTATCGGCGCAAGGCTGAAATACTCATTGAGGGCTTTGTTGCAACCGTTATGCACCACGCGAGCAGCGGCGCCAATATCGGCATCGTTATACGCGGTAATATCCTCTTTAAGAAAATCAATAAACCGCGCTTCTTTTTGCAACAAGCCCAGCACTTGCAGTGCAGCATCTGGCGTGTACTCCTTAAGGATGACGGGTTCTGGCATCGGTGTTTGCACTATTTTTTCGACTTCAATAATTTTTTCGATGATTTTGACTGTAGGTTCAACGGCTTGCGCTTGCAGAGGCTGAGTGATGGCGGCTTGGACAACCGTCTTATTTCGGCTTCGGCTAAATAGTAAAAGCAGCAGTAATAAGATGACAATTGCCATTAACGTGGCGACTGTAGCCGCCAAACCCACATGCCAGATGTCAAATGTAGTCGGTCTAAGCGACAAATCAACTGTTATTGTCGTCTTCAGGGTTTCAAGATAACTCATGGCTGACCTGCTTTTCGAGCGGCTTGCTCAAACATTAAGCCTTGCAAAGCGTTACGCGTTATTTGAGTGCGTATTTGCCGCAAATGGCGGTCTGCAATCACACCGGGCACTTTTTCAGCCAAATAAACTTCCCTTATTTTGGACAGCACAGGCTCACAGTGCTTGATGATTGCATCTGTTGCATTGCGGCTGTCCATTTTTTGGTAATCCGGTTTCTGCATTTGCTCACCGACACATTTTTTGTATTCGTATTTAGATTCCTGGATTTTCTTGATGGTGGAATCGGTGATTGTCGTATTCTGCCAGTCTTCAGCGGCTTTTTCAGCAGTAACGGTAACCGAAAATAACAAAGTACTAACTAACAGGATGTTGGAAAAAATAACTGTTTTCATAGTGTTCCACTTAATGAGGTAAGGTAATCTTAACGTAATTTTACGCGAGTTGAGCGTAAATGAATATCGCTATCCGTAAGTGGTGATAGCACGAACACAGGCAGGGTTGATGATTATGCCTCGGTTTTTTTGCAATCTTGGCGATGCGATTTTTAGTGGATTGCACGGGCTTAAATGTCTTATCATTTTGTATCGCCACCTTTTCTGGTCGCTGTTATCTTAAATTTGGGGTTGTTGATGAAAAACATGCTTGTTCTATTTGTGGTTTTATTGCCACAGATAATATTTGCTGCACCGATACTGTTGGTAAACCAAGCTGCACCAGGTATTTATGTGCATTGGGGTGTACAAGAATTTTCCGATGCCAAAAATCATGGTGCTATTGCCAATATTGGCTTTATTGTTGGTCAGCGCTGTGTGGCTGTGGTTGATACGGGTGGTAATCCAGGACAGGGCAGGGCGTTAAAGAACGCGATAGAGAACACCACATCTAAGCCGATTTGTTACGTAATCAATACCCACGTTCATCCCGACCATATCTACGGTAATTCGGCGTTCAAAAACACGGGTGCAAAATTTGTTGGGCATGAAAAGCTGGCGCGAGCGATGTCAGTACGCGGTGATTATTACATCCAAAAAGCACCAGAATTACTGGGCATAACCTTAACCGATAAAGATATTATTCCACCTGATATTACCGTAAGCGGTGAGCTAGATCTTGATTTAGGTGGGCGCATTCTAAAACTGACAGCGCATCCAGCCGCGCATACCGATAACGATCTGAGCGTTTACGACCCGCAAACCGATACTCTATGGTTGTCTGACCTGTTATTTATCGAACATTTGCCATCTGTTGATGGTAGTCTTAAAGGGTGGCTAGCAGAATTAGAAAAGTTAGCGAGCAAATCCTATAAAATAGTCATTCCAGGACACGGCTCCTTGGTTAACGATTGGCCGAAAAGCCTGTTGCCGGAAAAAGAATACCTCAGTGCTTTGTTGGTTGAAGTCAGGGCGGCGATAAAAAAAGGTGTGTTTTTGGAAGATGCTGTTGCAACGATTGGACTATCTTTTAAGGGAAAATGGCAGTTGTTCGACGAATTCCACCGCAAAAACGTGACCAAGGCGTATGCTGAATTGGAGTGGGAAGATTAAGCAATGGGTAATCGCCTTAAGAAACCCTAGTTAGGTTCTTCGACAAGCTCAGCGCGAACGGTGAGGTGTTGATTCCGTTCGTGGTGAACTTGCACTGCAGGCACTATTCGGTCATTGAATAATGAATGGACTCAACATATTCAGAGACCCCTTTAACGTAGCAAACCTTACACGCGTATAAAATTTGTATTCATGAGAATTGCTTTATTTGCTCTATTAATAATTTTGCTCAATGGGTTGTTCGAGTATTCGACTAATTTACCCCATGACGTTGGTCTGGATGTGCTGGACGGAAAGCTCAATAGCCTGTCATTTGCACCGTTTCGAGAAGGTCAAAGCCCGTTACTGTTGCAATTCCCTACGCCAGAACAAATCGACCAAGATTTAAAATTGTTGGCGGACAAAACCCACACCATCCGCACCTATTCCAGCTCACTGGGTATGAAGGTTATTCCAGAACTGGCGCGAAAGCATGGACTTAAAATGATACAGGGCGCATGGATTGGTTATTTGCCGGAAGATTCCCGTGTGGAAATAGAAGCCTTAGTTGCATCTGCTAATGCCAATCCCGATGTCATCAAGCGCGTTATGGTCGGCAACGAAGTATTGCTGCGGGGAGAAAGAACGCCGGAGGAACTGGTTGAATACATCCGCGAAGTTAAAACACGCGTCAAACAGCCGGTAAGTTATGCCGATGTTTGGTCGATGTATATGAAACATCCTGATTTAATTAAAGAAGTGGACTTTATTACCATCCACATCTTACCTTACTGGGAAGACGAGCCAATTTCGGTCGAAAACGCCCCAGCTCATATTGAACGCATTTATAAACAGGTGCGAGCAGAAGCCGAGCGTATCGCACCTGGAAAACCCATCCTCATCGGTGAATCCGGTTGGCCTAGTGTCGGCAAGCAGCGCGGTTGGGCTATTCCCGGCGTGGTAAATGAGGCGGCATTCATCCGTGGGTTGCTGAAAGTAGCTGCTGATAATCAGTTTGATGTCAATATTGTCGAAGCCTTTAACCAATCCTGGAAAAGCGAGCTGGAAGGTGTAATCGGTGCAAATTGGGGATTATTTTCGGTAGATCGCAAAGAAGTTTTTCCGTTGACTGGAAAAGTCTACGAAAACGTAAAATGGTTTAATCAGTTTCTGATGGCATCGCTCTTAATGCTATGCTGTACTGCTTTCTGTGCCAAAAAACTGCAACAGCAGTCATCGTCTAACGCCTTATTTTCCCTAGTGTTTATTCAAGTTCTTTGCGCCTTACTGGTGTTTCATGGCGATAAATCTTGGTACACCAGTTATGATGACTGGCAACGGACAAAAGCCGTGCTAATTGTGCTTTTGAACATTGCAGTTGCTGGCTTGCTTATCTACAGAGCAAACAAGCTACTCACCGACGAAAAGACAAATAAAACCGCAACCCTTGTGCTTAATACGGTTTATTTCATCGTGATTGCGTTAGCATTATATAAAACCTACGTATTAGCAGTAGACGGACGTTACACCAGCTTTCCGTTTGAACTAGCCGTAATGTCGGTAGTCGGATTGGTAGGATTATTCTGTATTCGTTGCTTGCTTAATCAACACGTCTCTATAGCGAGCTTTAATTTCGCTAGATTAATAGGCGCTAATACTGCAAATAATCAGCAACATAAGTACATGGGCTGGTTAATTCTATTCTATATGGTAGGTTTAATAATCGGAGAAATCAGGGCCTTTATGATTGGTCGTGATTTTATACAGACCTACCCTGAACTTGGGGAAAGACTGGGTTGGGCGATCACGTTCACCTTAACTAACTGTCAATTACTGAGCTGGTTAGCCTGTCTTGCTGTTCTAGCGCTGTCTCTTTTGACAAGTGCAAAACAGCCTTAGTCTTGCTCGTCGTATTTATCTGGGTGTTCCCTAGATACTTTCAACAACACGAAAACTGCACCAGCACCGCCTTGTCTGGGTGATGCTGAACAGAAAGCCTGTACGTCTTTGTGCTGCCTTAACCAACGGTTGCTGTGGTTTTTGAGAACGGGATGCGGTTCAGTAGAACGATAACCTTTGCCGTGGATAATATGAACACAGCGATAACTGCGCTGTGTGCTGACATGCAGGAAATTCAGTAGCTGTTGTTTTGCTGCGTTGCTGTTTAGTCCGTGCAAATCAATTTCTGCCTGTGCGCCAAAAAATCCTTTACGTAATTTTGCAAGAACGCTGTTTTGTATGCCTGGCGCAGTGTAACTCAGGGTTTCTTCGTGACTTACGCTGTCAATATTTTGCTCGATATCGTCGCGCCAATCTTCATTCAGATCATAAGGTTGTGGCTTTGGATAAGGTTTTGGCTGATCTGGCTTTATTTCTATCTTGTCGCTTTTTACCGCGCGGACTTTTCCTACAGACTGCCGAAATAAGTCACTATCTTTTGAGGTGATGGTTTTTTTTGTCACGAAAGCTGGTTTTGTTGTGCAAAATTGATACTATTGTTGGATTTTATAGCGTAACCCGCAACTAGGCGATAATTAATGTACATTTTGTTAAGTAATGATGATGGCTACTTGGCTGAGGGGCTATCTGCATTAGCAAGTGCATTAGGTCAGTATGCTGAATTATCGGTGGTTGCTCCCGATAAAAACCGCAGTGCAGCAAGTAATTCGCTGACTTTGGAAATGCCGCTTCGTGCTTCAGTAGGGGAAAATGGCTTTATCAAGGTGGATGGCACACCAACGGATTGCGTACATTTGGCGATTACCGGATTGTTGGAGAAAGAACCCGATATGGTGTTTGCTGGTATTAATCATGGCGGCAATCTGGGTGATGATGTGCTGTATTCTGGCACTGTTGCGGCCGCGATGGAAGGGCGGTTTTTAGGATTGCCTGCGGTTGCTATTTCTTTGGCAGGCAACGGCGGCGAAGTCACTCATTTTGAAACAGCAGCGCATGTCGCAGTTACTTTATTAAAGCAATTAATTGACAAACCCTTACCCAAAGACACTATTCTCAACGTTAATGTGCCGGATGTCGCTATCAAAGATTTGAAAGGCTATCAAGCCACGCGCTTAGGTCAACGGCATAAATCAGAACCCGTCATTACGGGCAAAGATCCACGCGGACGGCTTATTTATTGGGTAGGGCCGCCCGGCGCAGAACAAGATGCAGGGCAGGGAACTGATTTTTATGCGATTAGCACAGGCTATGTATCGGTAACGCCGCTACAATTGGATTTGACGTGGTACAGTCGCATTGAAGCATTAAGCACATGGTTGCCCAAGGAGATGAAATTATGAGCCAAAGTCTGCAAGGAATTGGTATGACCTCGCAGCGAACCCGCAACCGCATGGTAACCCGACTGATCGAGCAAGGTATACGCAGAAATAAGGTGCTGGATGTCATGCGGAACACGCCCAGGCACATCTTTGTTGATGAAGCCTTGGCGAGTAGGGCTTATGAGGATACCGCCTTACCTATCGGTCATAATCAGACCATTTCCCAGCCTTATATTGTCGCTAGAATGACCGAGCTTTTACTGAAAGCGGGTCACTTATCGAAAGTGCTTGAAATCGGCACGGGCTGTGGTTATCAAACCGCCATCCTCGCGCAATTGGCGGATCATGTGTATTCTGTAGAGCGGATTCTACCTTTACAGCGCAAAGCCAAAGGTTATCTTTGGGATATGAAAATCAAAAATGTTAGCTTTACCCACAATGATGGAGGTTGGGGTTGGCCGGAATATGCACCATTTGATGGCATTTTAGTCAGTGCCGCGCCGCTCGAAATACCCGAAACATTACTGCAACAAATGGCAATGGGTGGTGTGATGGTGATACCCGTTGGGGAAAGCGGTAGGCAAGTATTGCAGCGAGTGCTACGCACTGAAAAAGGCTACGAAGTTGAGGAATATGAGTCGGTGAGTTTTGTACCTTTTTTATCAGGACGAGAATAATATGTTTCAAAAACTTTATGATAAAGCCTTGCAGTGGTCGAAACATCGCCATGCGGTCAAATTTTTGTGTGCCGTAAGTTTTGCAGAATCCTCCTTTTTCCCGATACCGCCGGATGTTATGCTGGCTCCAATGGCACTGTCACAGCCGGATAAAGCCTTCCGTTTTGCGACGTTATGCACTTTAGCATCCGTTTTGGGTGGCATGTTCGGTTACGGTATTGGCTATTTTATGTTCGATGCCATCGAGCCGTGGCTAAAAACCTCAAGCTATTTGTCTAACTACTTGCTCGCTAAAGGCTGGTTTGAAGAATACGGCTTTTGGGCGGTTTTTGTGGCAGGATTTTCACCCATTCCTTATAAAGTCTTTACCATTGCCGCAGGTGCTTTGCACATGGTATTCCCACCATTTGTACTGGCATCCATAATTGGGCGTGGCGGTCGATTTTTCCTAGTGGCTATGTTGCTTGCGGCCGGTGGCGAAAAGCTCGAAATCAAGTTGCGCGAGTATATGGATAGGTTGGGTTGGGCGACCGTGGCGTTGGTGGTGATTGGGGTGGGGATTTATAAATATGCCTAATTGCTTGATGCTAGCTCAAAAATAATTAATTCAGCAGTTTCCGTGCCTATATTTTCTACCGCCATCAACTTGCCAGATTCCCAAAACACTTCGCCGACCGAGTAGGTGTTGACTTTGCCATCCTCAGTCACTTTCAGCTTACCTTTGACGACATACCGTGGGCCAGGCCCCTCATGGGTGTGCCAAGGCGTTTTGAAAGCGGGTGGGAAAGTGACGCGTATCACTTTGGCATTGACGCTTTTGCTAGGCAATTCGACCGCATTTTCCATCAGCGTTGTTCTGATTAAGCCTGGCTTGGCATTATCAGCAGAAACCGCTTCTACCACAAAAAACAACGGCAATAACAGCGTGACGGCGATAAAAAACCGAGCAGGGCTGCTGATTAAATTATCTAAAAGACTGGCTTTTGGCTCAGGGTTTTGTGGTTTCATCGTTATTTTCTCCAATTACTGCCGTAGTAAGGTTTCGATAATGGTTTAGGTTGCCTTCTTAATCCGCTCCAACGCATTTTGCAGATTAGCCATGCTGGTCGCAATAGAAATTCTTATATGCCCAGGTGTGCCAAATGCAGAACCTGGCACCAACGCAACACCTGCTTTTTCGATCAAATATTCAGAAAATGCAAGATCGTCTTCAATGTTATCCAGCCGTGCAATTAATTTTTTGACATCTGGGAACACGTAAAAAGTTCCATCCGTAGGAATACATTCGATGCCGTCTATGGTGTTCAATTCAGCGACAACATAATCATGGCGTTTCTTGAATTCAATACACATCCGGTCGATAAAGCTTTGATCGCCCGTCAAAGCTTCTTCGGCAGCAACTTGTGAAATAGAAGTCGGGTTTGACGTGCTTTGCGATTGGATAGTACACATGGCTTCAATCAAATCCGCAGGACCACCAGCATAACCAATGCGCCAGCCAGTCATGGAATAGGCTTTGGACACGCCATTCATCACCACGGTACGGTCGTAAAGGTCAGGGTGAGCATTCAGGACATTAACAAACGTGCCTTTTTCCCACAGGATGCGTTCATACATGTCATCTGTTGCGATGATAATGCTGGGGAAATCCTTTAGCACATCACCTAGTGCTTTTAGTTCGTCCAGGGAATATGCAATGCCGGACGGATTGGACGGGCTGTTGATAAAAATCAGCCGTGTTTTGGGCGTAATCGCCTTACGAAGCTGCTCTGGTGTTATCTTAAAGCGTTGCTCTTGCGTGGTTTCAACAATGACAGGCACACCATCCGCCAACAGCACCATATCAGGATAAGACACCCAATAAGGCGCGGGAATAATGACCTCATCACCTGAATTCAGTAGAGCTTGGCATAAGTTGTACGAACTTTGCTTGCCGCCGCAGGACACCAAAATTTGTTTTGGCGTGTAATCCAGGCCATTATCATTTTTAAACTTGGCGATAATCGCCTTTTTCAAACCAGGCGTGCCATCTACCGCAGTATATTTTGTAAAACCGTTATCCAAAGCTTTTACGGCGGCAGCCTTGATGTGGTCTGGCGTGTCCATATCGGGTTCGCCCGCACCCAGACCGATAATATCTTTACCAGCGGCACGCATGGCGGCGGCACGGGCGGTAATCGCCAAGGTTGGTGAAGGTTTAACTTTTTTAACTCTGTTCGAAAGTGTAATGCTCATGTTCCGCCGTGATTGTGCTGTGTTCAAATTGCTGGCAATTATAACCTAGCTCAGATGGATTGCTAAAATATGTCCAGAAAAGGAATGTTCGTAAAGACTCAAATTTTGCGTTAGTACATTTTATTGTTTTTACACTCCGACTTGGACATCAAATGGGCGAGTGTTTTTTATTAGGAAGGAACAAAAGCTCATAAGCGACGACATTTTTCGCCGAAAAATAGCTGGCAAGCATCTGATATTTCTATGTCTTAAGGCTATTGTAACTTTTGAAATGCATACTGTCGGCCGCACATATTATTTAATTGGTATAAAAAAATTTCACTCACATTGAGCCTTGCTGATCTTTTTACTCATATACGGGTGCCAACAAATTGAAATTTCATTAGCGATGAGACAATTTTAAGCCTAAGGGTGTTATTTTTACCAATGAGGATTTTTATGAGATCTTGGTTTCAAGCATGAAGTGCACTACAATCGCAAACGGCTTCATTCCAAATTGGATTGTCTTAGCCCGATTGCGTTTGAAACCAAAAAAGTCGCTTAGCAGGGTGTCTGTGAAATTAGGGCAAGATTACATTGTGTTTACCGCATCCTACGCACCACCTATTCATCTTCCACCCAATCCGTCAACGCTCCAATAATGCTCTTAGCTTGGTCTTTGCTGGATATATTGAACTTGGATTTTTGGCGATATTCGCCGTTTTGTTTTTGGTAGCGGCGGATGGTGTATTTGTCTGGGCCGT
>SHZQ01000038.1 GCA_009695535.1 Methyloglobulus sp. | reverse complement strand
CCCCATGCACCAACCAAGCTCCAGAAATAATCATGGGCAAGGCGACCAGGTTAGCGGTAAGCCAATGCTGTTTAGAACCGTGGTTATTGCGAAGGTAAAAGTAACAGTATCCAGCTAATATCAGCACGAACAAAGTCCGCACGATGCCGCCGATAAATTGTGTGGTGCTGGCAAACTCAGGAAACGGCCACCTATTCAGCAAGGCAAACATCAACCAGATTTTAAGGATAATCTTAAATAGCTGCGCGGTGGCAAGCCAAAAACCGCCCTTGTAGATCAGGGCGATGGTTTTCTCCAATAACTCGCCGTTGTATCCTCTGTGCTGCTGCCAAGGGCGCAAAATAAACATGCCCCAAAACAAGCCACCGATTGCCAAACAAAAGCAAATTAGGTCAAATCCACCGATCAAGGAATCAAGAAAGTCAGCAATACCCACCATAATACAAACTACACCTATGGAGTTACAAAAAAAATGGATAACGTCTTCGGTCAAATGCCCATCAGCCGCAAATATTTTGTAGATAAGTGCGTACTCACCTTCAGATAAGGGCGGGATACTGACCAAAACACCCCTTGTTTTTCACCTTTGTTAATAGCTAATTTAGTTTGTTTGTCGCCTTTGCTAACCAAATAGACTTCAGACAAACCCAATTCAATTTTTGAATTAAAAGTCAAATCGACTGTTTTAGCTTGGTTGATTTTGGGCTGCTCTATTTTTAGCGAATGATCGGTAACGACTGCATGGGCACACAGATTGCTTACATACAGTACACTTAAAAAGTGTAAATTAATGACTAACAACTTCTTCATGACAATTACTTACTTTTCCCTTTCAGGGCATGACCCGCAAGATTTTTACCTAAATCCCAAATTGAACCGGGGATTTGGTGGGTTTCGGCAATCACCTTATCAAACGAGTTAACAATATGGTCGCGGTCTTTTTGAGTCAGCACTAACGGTGGCAGTAACTTGACCACATTCATGCCGTGACCCGCAACTTGGGTTAGTATGTGCTGTTCTTTAAATAAAGGGATGGTAATCATCTGACAGAAAAGACCTTTATTTGCCGCTTCCAATATAGCCCAGGCTGCCTTCAACTTGAGACTTTTGGGCGACTGAAATTCAATCGCAATCATCATGCCTTTACCTCTGGCTTCTTTCAGGAATTCGTATTTCGATGACATAGCATTGATGCTGGCAATAATGTCGTTACCGATAACTGCGCTGGTTTCAATCAACTTTTCTGCTTTCAACACATGCAGCGTTGCAAGGCCCGCCGCCATTGCCAGATTATTTTTAGCGAAGGTTGAGCCATGCACCACAGCTCTATCCATGCGGTTATACACCGTATCCATGATTTTTTGCGTCATAGCGACAGCACCGACTGGGATAAATCCACCTGATAAGGCTTTCGCCATGCAGATCATGTCGGGCTTCACGCCATAATGGTCAATAGCCCAGAACTTACCGGTGCGTCCTATTCCGGTTTGCACCTCATCGGCAACAAATAACGTACCGTATTTTTTACACAGCCGTTCGACTTCAGGCAAGTAGTTATCATCCGGTAGATTGACTCCTTTCCCTTGTATCGGTTCAACAATAAAAGCGGCAACATCCTTATTACTTAACGCCTTTTCCAAAGCCGCAAGATCATTGAATGGGACTGCAATACAGCCAGGAAGTAACGGCCCAAAACCTTCGCGGAAAATTTCCTCTCCAGTAATAGACAACGAACCCATCGTTAAGCCATGATAGCCATGATCGCAGAATACGATTTTTTCGCGTTTGGTCGTGTAACGGGCGAATTTGATCGCAGCTTCCACCGCTTCTGTGCCTGAATTACAGAAAAACATTTTGGTGATATTGTCAGGCGTGGTAAGCAACAATTCCTGTGCTAATAAACCGCTGAGTACCGACACATCCAATTGCACGAGATTAGGCAAATCCAGCGATAAGGTTTCTGTTAAAGCGTTGATGATGGCTGGATGGTTACGCCCCATCGCAAAAACCCCAAAGCCACTGAGTAAATCCAGATACTCTGTATTATCCTGGTCATATAAATACTGCCCGACTGCACGCTTATAATGGCGGTCATAACCGATGGTCTTTAACACTCTGACCATTTGATTATTCAGATGGTGTTCGTATAAATCGAACTTTTCTGGATTATGCTTGGTAAAAAGCTCGGCGATACTAAAAGACATACAAACCTCAGAAATTAAATACGCGAATTTTTGGTCTCGGCCATACCTTTGCTAAAAGCAGGCAAGACAATCAGAGCGCAAAGCAAAGTCAATGAAATGCCAATCGTCAACAACAAGCCCATACTTGATGTGCCTTTATGCGACGTAAAAGCAAGACTGGTAAAGCTGCATAAGGTGGTCAACGCACTGAACACCACGCCTCGCGCCGTGCTGCTTTGTAACAAGTCATGGTCACTACAAGATTCCGACATATGCCGTTGCAACACATGGATGCCGCTGTCTACGCCCATGCCTAATAACAACGGCAAGGCTATGATATTGGCAAAGTTAAATGGATTGTCGAGCAACACATTGGTCGCGCCAGTCAATGCGGCGGCCAGCAGTAAAGGTAACACAACAAGCAAAGTTTTTTTAATGCTTCTAAACATAATCAACAACAAAACGACGATGCCGACAAATGAACCGCTAAAGGCTTCAATAAACGCTTTAACTACTGCATCACCCGATGCTTGGTCGGCAACTGGCAGACCAGAAACGGTATCGTCAATGCTTTGAACTTGCTTAACAAATTCCTTAAGGTTTTCCAATTGATTTTGGTCTTTTTCTGGCGTAATTAGGATCTTATAAAGATTGTCCTTGCTTACCCAATGCAGTTTTATGTAATCAGGAATGTCTTCCAGACCGTACTCCGTCGCCGTCAAGCTGGTACGGAGACGATCCAAGGTAAATGGTAGCAAGCCTAAGATATTTTTTTCCAACTGCACGTAATTGTCATTAGGCTGACTTTCCGCTTTTGCTAGGAAAGCATCGACACGCTGTTGCAATTGCTGCAAAGTCGCCATTGGAGCATTGGGCGTGTTTTCGCTGATGGCTTTTTTTAGTTCCGCATTGAAAGTTAACAAGGCCTGTTTGCGGTCAGTCTCATCCAATACACTGCTGAAATTTTGTAACTGTCCACCTAAGACAAGATTCAGGTCTTCAAGCGTAAATAATTTGGCTTCTTGGTCTTCGGCGACAAAGCTCGACAGCGTAATTACATCGTGTACGGACGACAACTTCTCAAATTTTGCTGCTTTTTGCTTGGCCTCATCAAGGCTGCTTGCCAATCCGGTCAAAGAGAAAGGCGAATCAGTTTTCGATGCCAACAATTCCCTAATCGTCGATACCGACTCACTCTTGGGATCGCGCATATTGATCGGATTGGAATCGAAGGTAAGCTTAGTCAAAATAAAGCACGATAGCAGCCCAAGCAAAACCGAAACGATTTTGATGGGCTTTGAATACTTGAACGGAAAGGTATTCATCCAAGACGGCACAAGGCGCGACCTTATTGGCTTTGGATCCTTAATCGGAAACAAACGCAAAAACGCTGGCAGCGTCACCAAGGAGATGACCAAACCAATTATCATGCCACCACCAGAAATAATGCCGAGTTCGGAAACGCCCGCGTAATCGGTGGGGATGAATGCCACAAAACCAAACAAGGTGGTCAACGCACACAAAAATAAGGAAAAGCTGACATCCCTTAGGCTAAAGCCGATAGCCTCTGCATTAACCATACCGAGTACCCTGGCTTCACGGTAATGCAAGCAGACGTGTATCGCATAATCGACACCCAAACCAATATACAAACAAGCGAAGGCTATCGAAATAATATTCAAATGTCCGACTGAGATAGCCGCAAAACCTGCCGTCAACACCAGCCCAAGAATCAAGATAAGCAAGGTGATTAACATCAACTTAATGGATCGTAAACCTGTCCATAAAGCTAAACAGACAAGCAACAAGGAAGCCAAGCTAGACCAGATAGCATTTAATCCAACACTTTCTAGCTCCTCATGTTCCAAGGCGACCTCACCGGTAATACGCACTCTTACTGTTGTGTTAGCTTTCATCACAGTTTGCGCTGCGGCACGGGCAGCGGTTTGTGCGCCTTCTGCTGCCAGAATATTGTCAAAGTGTAGTTTTGGTTTGGCGATGACGATGGAGCGATTGCTATCGGTATTGAGCTTGTTGTCCGCCAGCAAATTTTGCCAGGATAAGTAATGCTTATTACCCGCCAATTGACTAGCCAAGGCGTTATCGACCGCCAAGAGCAAAGGATTCATATCCATCGGCAAATCTTGTTCGTGTTCATTTAAGGCTTTGCCGATAATCTCAAACAGGCCACCGAGATGGTAGTTTTGCGCTAAATGGCCGATGAAAGGTTGGGCATCGGTTAGCTTTTTTGCCAAATCATCCAGGTCATCTTGATCCAGGTATAACAAGGCTTGTTGGCGGAAAAAATCATTTTCAGTGGGAATAAAAACCGCTTCAAAACGGTCGCCTTGTTGCTTAAGGATGTCCGCCAGTTTAATCGCTGCTTGCGAAGTCTCCTCTGGTGTCAGCGCATCGACAACCAAGATGAGCGAGCCTGAATCCAATGGAAAGGCCGTGTCAATTCGTTTGCGATTTTTTTGGAACGGCAAGTCTGGGGACAGCATGTCCGACGTGTTGGTATCAATACTTAAATGCTTGATGGAGTAAGTCAAACTTAACCCAGTCAGTGCCAAAGTCAACAAGACTATCATCCAGGGAAAACGCAGGATTTGAGCCTCACACCAATAAAAAAACCACTTTAGAAATGATTCCATAATGTATCCAGCTCCTTAGGGTGTTGCTGTGTTTTGGGGATTGAAACGGGTAAGGGCATCAATTTCTTGGGCGACTCGTTTCAGAGTGTGTTTGGCGGCATGGAAATGTAAACCCAATCTAATTAAACCTGGCAATTCAGCTGGATGCCGTAATAGATAGCGCAACAGCTTGCTCAACACAACATCACCTTGATTGTTAAGCGCATGACTGACTGCTGTGGGTAAGTTCATATCAAGCGGGTCGGCAATTGCTCTGATAACCAGAAACGGCAAACCGTGTTTATGCGCTACTTTGGCAATAGCGGTACTTTCCATATCCAGTGCTATAGCACCTGTTTTCTGTGCGATCTGCTTTTTATCAAGACTGGATGAGATAATGGCTTGACTTTCCGCGAGTTTACCCGTACACAACCGTACAGCTAATTGCCCAGATAACACCGCTTGCACTTGCTTAATCCAGTCTGTGTTGAGATCAAATACAACATTATCAGTATCAACACAGCTATTGGCTAAAACCAAATCACCTGGTCTTAATGATGCTTCTAAAGCCGCCGCACAGCCCCAACTGATTAACTGGCTTGCGCCTTGTGCTAGTAATAATTCAGCAGCAGCATGTGCATTCTCCCAGCCTGCACCTGAGTAAATGACTAGAGTTTTATCGGTAAGATCTTCAACACAGCCTTTCTCAAGTTTTTTTGATGTTAGTGTGCTAAGTTCTTCCGGTAAAGCGACAACAATTCCTGTAATCACCGCTTAAGTTCATTGCGGTATCGGGCGAGAGCCCATAGCGGAAAGAATTTGTCGTAACCGTGATACTTAAGATAGAAGACTCTAGGAAACCCAGGCGCAGTAAAGCAGTTATCATTCCAAACACCATCGGCCTGTTGGTTACGCAAAATAAAATCAATGCCTGCTTTGACTTCAACACTGTCGCCTTCACCTGCTGCCATCAAACCCAACACTGCCCAAGCAGTTTGGAAAGCCGTGCTAAACTGGTACTTGCCGCTATAATTGGTATCGTGATAGCTGTAATTATCTTCGCCCCAACCGCCATCTTCACGCTGTACGCTTTTTAAATACTTAACCGCATTAAGATACATTGGGTCAGTTTTAGGAAGATTGGTTTGTTCCAAACCAAGCAAAACAGACCATGTTCCGTAGACATAGTTCGTTCCCCAGCGACCAAACCAGGAGCCGTCCGCTTCTTGATCGGAACGCAAATAGTTGATGGCGCGTTCCAAAGCTGGAAGATACAAGTCCTGCGCTTTTCCTGCTCTTGCCATCAACATCGCACACCGTGCGCTGACATCTGCTGTGGGCGGATCCAGCAAGGCACCGTGATCGGCAAAGGGGATTTCATTCAAATAATAATAGGTGTTATCGACATCAAACGCACCGTAACCGCCGTTTTTGGATTGCATCCCTTCTATCCAGCGCGTTGCCCTGTGAATGGATTCATCGAGATCTGGCAAATTTGAATCTGCCATCGCAAAGCCAACCACAGCGGTGTCATCGACATCAGGATAATGCGGATTAGCATATTGGAACGCCCAACCGCCACCTGCCAAATCCGGTCTGGAGACGCGCCAATCACCAGGCTCATCGGATAATTGCACACTTTTGAGCCAATCATAAGCTTTGGTCAGGCTTTTGGCATTAGCTTGAGTACCTACCTCCTGCAAGGCCAAAGCTGCCAGCGCGGTATCCCAAACAGGGGAAACACAAGGTTGGCAAAACGCCATGTCATCCTTTATGACCAGCAATTTATCTACTGCCTTACGAGCGGTTACAACGTACTCATGATCTTTTGGAAAGCCCAGCAATAATAAGGATTCATAAGCGTTGACCATCGCAGGGAAAATACACCCCAAGCCGTCTTCGCCATTCAAGCGTTCGATGGTCCAATCTTTGGCTTTTTCGATAGCGTGGTCATGAATTTTTTTCGGGATAATAGGTTCAGCCCAGCGACCAAACTTGTCTAATGCCAAAAAGATTTTATTTAAAACAGTCCGCTCAGGAAAATAGTGTTGCTCCAGGTCAGGATGGGTAACAAAAAGTTCCAACACATCAACCTTATTAGGGTTCACGGCCTTCGCTTTTAAGGTACATAGGATAAACAGCGGCACCATTACCGTTCGTGACCAATAACTTACTTTATCCAGATGAAACGGAAACCACTTAGGAAATAACATGATTTCGGGCGGAATAAACGGCACACCCCGCCAAGGCAGTTGTTGGAAGATGGCAAGTGCAATACGTGTGAAGACATTCGCTTTTGCCGCGCCGCCTTGTTGCAGTATCCATGCCTTTAAGCTGGCCATGTGTGGGGCATCAATTGAGTCCCCTGTCATTTTCAGCGCGTAATACACCTTGACGCTGCAACTTATCTCACCAGGCCCGTGGGTAAATAACGGATAGCTGCCATCTTCTGATTGTTTGGAACGCAAAAAATTGGCGATTTTAGCTTGCAACGGCTCGTCGATGTCACCCAAATAGTGCATCATCATGATGTATTCGGACGGAATGGAGCAATCGGCTTCCAGGTCAAATACCCAATAGCCTTTTTTATCCTGAAGGCTTAAGAGTTTTTCCTGCGCTCGTTTTATGGCTGTATCGAGCTGGTCATTCTTGAAAACAATGGACGTAGCGGTGCTTTGGGTATTCTGCGTTTGTGTCGTTGAGTTTGCGTCGGTAAACATTATTAATCCTCTAAATATCTAACGATGCTTTGGAATATGCTGAGTAAGTCCAGTTCGGATCGTGTAATCCTTGACTGCTTATGTTGAACAAAAGGTCGATAAAATAGTTGCTACGACCAAGCAATTTAGTCGCTAAAATCGTCGATTTAACACTATTTCGGGTAATTTTTACCTGATCTGATCGAGTAAAATCTAAGTTCTGTTTGATCTTTTTTAAGGTCAACACCGCCATGCCTAATGCCCACAGACAAAAATTTCTTATGCCAGTTTCATGACTGGGAATTAGTTGGGTGAATTTTAAAGCGTTGTGCAGATGGTTATGGGCAACACTGATTAAATGATCCAACCCCTTCTTGAAATTAGCGTCATTAGTCTTTGAACTCAGGCTTTTTAAATCGAAACCCGTTTCTAAAAAAACATCTTGCGGTAACCAGCACACGCCGCGCTCGGCATCATCCCAAATATCTTTCAATATATTGGTCATCTGTAAGCCCTGACCAAATGAGACTGCTAAGGTCAGCATTTCATCATGGTGTTTTGCAATTTGTGGTGAGTAATGACAAAACAACCTAGTCAACATCTCGCCCACGCAACCCGCCACGTAGTAACAATAGCGATCCATATCGGTCAGCTTGGGCAAGCCATCGTGCATATTTTCGTCTTGGAAGATGGGCATACCTTCCGCCATAACTTCCACGCAGCTAGATAACGCGGCTATCTGTTGCTTATCGAATTGGTGCGTAATGTTAATTACTCTGGGAATGACATGAATTAAAACATGTTCAGCCGGAAGAGTGTTGCTGGACAACAAAGGTGCAAGTTCCGTAGCAAACGCTTCGGAAGCTTCACCGGTTTTAACAACAGCAATGAAGCCGTGGCAAAAATGCTTTTTTTGCTCCGGCGTAAGCGACACCTCATCTTCTATGGTATCCACAATCCGGCACAACAAATACGCGTTAGCGACTGCGCGACACAGGCTTTCGGGTAACTGCGGAATCGTCAGCGCAAACGTCCTAGACACGCCCTCAAGCAACGCCATCTGAAAGCCATCATCAGTCATGGCATCCAGCGACAGCTTATTTTCCAGAGTTAATTGAGTTCCGCGCATGAGGTTTTTGTCGTGCAAGTGTGAATCTAGGTGCTTACCAAGTATGTCTCATAGTAGCCTGTTTGTTGGTAATTTGCAAAATAATGTTGTTTTGTTGCCAATATTACTATTAAAGTATGGTATAATTAACCGGATTAATAGCTGATAATCGGAAATACCGCTGCCGCGATGCTTTTCAACCGCTATGCGAATACGATTGATAGCAAAGACTACATTGGCTTGCTGATTCAAGGCTTACTGAAAAAAGTCTCATTCAACCAGTGCATTCGACAACATTTCTTGAGGTACTTTGAGGTACTTTGGGGTACATGACCGTTTTGCTTTACAAGCAAAACACCTAACACCTTAAGCTAAGTTTTTACGCTGTAGTCGGATTGTTGTTTTTGAACGACAGATAACGCTTTTCCTTCAACGATCCGTGCCAAAAAATACGGTCATTGCAAGAATTTCGAATTTAAACATTTTGGAGATACACGCATGGGAGTTCCTTTACGCCAACAGCTAACTGTAGCCAGTTACCTAATGAAGCAAAAATTTAAAGGGGTTAAAAAATATCCTCTGGTTCTCATGCTCGAACCTTTGTTTCGCTGCAATTTAGCCTGTGCCGGTTGCGGCAAAATCGATTACCCTGATGAAATCCTCGACAAACGCTTGTCTTTTGATGAATGTATGCAGGCGGTCGATGAATGTGGCGCACCGATGGTATCAATTCCAGGTGGCGAACCTTTAATTCATAAGGAAATGCCACAAATTATTGCGGGTATCGTTGCGCGTAAGAAGTACGTCTATCTATGTACTAATGCGCTATTACTTAAAAAACGCATAGACGATTACACGCCATCTCCTTACTTGACCTTCTCGATTCACCTAGATGGCATGCAAGAACGGCACGACACCTCTGTTTGTCAAGATGGCGTATTCGATAGAGCCGTTGAAGCCATTAAATTAGCACTGGCAAAAGGCTTTCGGGTCACGGTCAACTGCACTTTGTTTCAAGGCGAAAAAGATCACGAAGTTGCAGAATTTCTGGATTATTGCATGGAATTAGGCGTTGAAGGCGTAACCATCGCGCCAGGCTTTAGCTATGAACACGCACCTCAACAGGATGTTTTCATTAAAGGCACTGATATTAAGGAATTATTCCGAGGCATCTTCAAGATTGGCAAAAACCGTAACTGGAAGCTCAACCACTCGTCTTTATACTTGGATTTCCTGGCAGGCAACCAAAGTTACGACTGCACACCTTGGGGCAACCCGACGCGTAACGTGTTCGGCTGGCAAAAACCGTGCTATTTGTTGTCTGACGAAGGTTATGCGGAAACTTTTCAAGAGCTGCTTGATACGACCGCTTGGGAAAAATATGGCACGGTCAATAATCCTAAGTGTGCAAGCTGCATGGCGCATTGTGGCTATGAAGCTACTGCCGTTGAAGATATGTTGAAAAATCCGCTAAAGGGTTTGCTGGTTGCCATTAGAGGCCCAAAAACTGAGGGCGATATGGTACCAGAGCCTGTGCCGCAATATGTTCAAGCGAAAACACGTCCGACCTTGTCGGGCATTCCTATCCACGTTGAATAACACCGTTTTCACAGCAAAAGTAAAACACTGAAATCACGAGGTATACGGCGATGGGCAAAAAACTCCAACATCTGGTCATTTTAGCTTGCCTGTGCATGGCGGGAATAAATCCTGTCTATGCAGTGGAGCAAAGCAAATCAACGGCAGGAAAAATCGTTGATAAATTCCAGGAAGAGCTGATAGCTGTCATGAAAGATGGCAAAAAATTGGGCTATTCAGGGCGCTATGACAAGCTGAAAGATGCCGTTTCTAACAGCCATGATTTATCAAAGATAGCTCGAATAGTGGTCGGCAAAGAATGGGAAAAATTGACTGAACCGCAGCAAGCACAGTTGGTTGATGTGTTTAGTTGCTTAAGCATATCTTCTTATGTACATAATTTTAAAGACTATTCTGGCGAATCTTTCACCTTTGATAGCGAAGAAAAAACCACACGTGGTGGACTTGTCATTCATACCCACCTGACGATTCCTGATGATAAACCAGTCAAGTTCGACTATATGCTGAAAGAAAATGGCGATAGCTGGCGAATCATCAATATTATCGCCAATGGTGTTAGTGATTTAGCATTGAAAAGATCCGAATACACGGCCATTTTACAGCGCGAGGGATTTGATGCTTTAATATCCAAAATCAATGAGAAGATTGATAATTATTCCAAACAATAAAAAAGATTACATATTAAGGTTTTTTGTACATGAGCAGCTTTCCTGATAATTTACAAATCAACTCGGCTAAAACCTTTTTATTATGCTTAATGCTGGGGCTTTTTAGCGGCTGTGCGACCACTAAAAGCCCTTCTGGATCACAAGAAGCGACCAATAAAGCTGATCCATACGAAAACATTAACAGAAAAATATACCGTTTCAATGATAGCGTTGATGATTATGTTGCAAAACCTATCACAGATACCTACAAATTTATAACGCCAGACTTTATGGAAACTGGGGTGTCGAATTTTTTCAACAACCTGAAAACTATCAATGTTGTACTAAATGATGCGTTACAAGCAAAGTTTGAGCAAAGTGGTCGTGATACTGGGCGTTTTTTAATGAATTCCACCCTTGGTTTGGGTGGACTGTTTGATGTTGCAAAAACCGTAGGTTTTGAACAGAATGACGAAGATTTTGAGCAAACGCTTGCCGTCTGGGGTGTTCCTCGAGGCTCCTACTTGGTGTTACCGCTATTAGGACCTATCACTACACGTGGTATTTCAGGCGCAGTGTTTGATGCAGCGGCAAATCCTGCCAGCTACATAGGCGCACCTATACAAGTAATCTCATTGCTTAATGCCAGAGCCAACGCAGAAGGTGCATTAAAATTTATTGATGAGGCCTCGCTTGACCCATACGTTTTTACAAGAGAGTCGTTTTTACAATGGCGCACCCATTTAGCCACTGACGGCAAAACCGACGCATCATCTGATTTGATGGATATAGATGCTGAATTACTTGAAGATGACCAAGCTAATGGTAAAAAAACGGATGCTAAAAACGGGATGCTTATCAAACAGCCTTTATCATCTGGCATTGTTCCCAACACAAAAGCTAACGCCGCACCCGCACTGGATGCTTCGAAAAACAAAAATACCTTACAACTCCTTCCGCCTGAGTCTCTTGATAACCACAATAAATCGACTGACAATGCCTTAAATATTCAGGAAAGCACTAAAAAGGAAGTTACTGCTCCTCTCAAAAACTAGCTGTAGATGCTTAGTCAGTTAAAAATGTATCAAACTATGGACTTCATAGTTGTTGAGTTTATCCCTGCCTTTCAGAAAGTCTAACTCTACGACAAAAGCACAAGCTTCGACTGTTGCACCTGTCTTTTCGACTAACTCACAACTCGCTTTCGCCGTACCACCTGTTGCAAGCAAATCGTCGATCAATAATACTCTATCATTGACATCAAAAGCGTCGACGTGTACCTCTAGCGATGCCGAGCCGTATTCTAGGTCATAAGCAACGCTTTGGACATCATAAGGCAGTTTTCCTGGTTTCCGCAAAGGCACAAAAGGCAAGCCAAGCTCCCACGCAACCAGTGATCCAAAAATAAATCCGCGCGCTTCCATACCAGCAACAGCGGTGATTTCCCTACCCAAAAATGGCTGTAGCAACTGATGGACAGACAAGCGCAATGCCGCAGGATCCTTGATTAGCGGGGTGATGTCCTTGAAGATAATTCCCGGCTTTGGAAAGTTGGGAATGTCGCGGATTTTGTTTCTTAATCTGTCCATTGCTAATCTTGCTGTTAATCAGCCAAGAATTGATTAATCTGCCTTAATATCCCCTGCCTATCCAGCCCAGACAGACTCAGCAGCTCTTCCCTAGTCCCCTGTTCGATAAACGCATCAGGTAGACCGATGTTGAGGGTGTGCTTAAGTATTTTGTGCTTTTGCAGGAAGTTGTTAACTGCACTACCCGCACCGCCTGAGATGACGTTTTCTTCAATAGTGACGATGATGTTGTGGGTTTTGGCTAGCTCTAAGATGAGCGTTTCATCTAATGGCTTAATAAAGCGCATATTGACAACGGTGGCGTTGAGCTGTTTTCCGGCCTCGAGTGCGGGCGTGACCATGCTGCCCCAGGCAAGTATGGCGATGTTTTCGCCTGTTTGCCTGATTTCGCCTTTGCCGATGAGTAAGGTGGTGAGTTCTGGCTGTACGGTTGTGCCTGGACCCTTGCCGCGTGGGTAACGCACGGATGCGGGGCCTGGGTG
>SHZQ01000037.1 GCA_009695535.1 Methyloglobulus sp. | reverse complement strand
CAACCATCTTGCAATTTATTCCGATTAAATACAAATAACTGAAAACTATATTAATAGTACTCCTATAACTGTAATACTTGCACTATATTTGTATTATTAAATCAGATTGCATTATTGACTAAAAATATCTACTAGTCCCCATCAACCACCACATTATGATGCTCATCAAATCGCAGAGCATGTTTGTTCATTTTCTGACTGGTAACGAGACTTGCTGCGGCATCATAGTGTTTCTGTATTTGCATAAGACTGGTTCCTGATATTTTTGCGATATCGTAGACATTGAGTCCTGCTAGTATCCTAATCGTTATCCAGAAGTGTCGCAGTGAATAGAGTGATTTCGTTTCATCAAAATCAGTATGCTTTGTTTTAACGATTTCTCTGAGTTGATTGAAAACGGTGTAGAGTCGTTTTTTGCTTAAGACTTCATTGTTAGCATAGGTTGAAAATACAAAGTCTTCTCATTCAGTATATTTTGAATATTTTTTGATGCGTTGGAAGACATCTCCTCTGCGCATTTCTATGGTTCTGGTCTTCCTAACCTTAGTGTTTTCTGCTCTGACTACCACTTCAGCAAAGGTGTCCTTGTCTGCTGTGCTGATTTTCTTGATGTCTTTCCATTTCAGTAGTCGTGCTTCTTGTGTCCTAAATCCTCCATTTGCCATGATTAGAATAAAGTCATTTGCTAACTGACGATAGTATCTTTCATCAGCATTGAGTGCTTTGTCCTTACTCCACTGCTTGGATACCGTAACCAGCATCTTGTATTCTTCAACGGTATAACTGTCTCTAATTGCTTCATCCGATTGTTTCTTCATGACCCCAAAGTCAATCTTGTAATCTGCTTTGAGCAACCCTTGGTCTATGGCGAACTGATACATTTGTTTGATGACGATACTTTCATTGATAACAACAGTGACCAGAATATCGGATTTGGATTTGCGTCTAAATGCCAGATAGCGTCTAAACAGTTTGGGGTCTATGTTTTGTATCTTGACAGCGGGGGTGACGAACCTTAGATAATGTTTAGTAAATGTCTTGATAGCACCTTGCCGACCTACTGACAGTTGTAGGTTATCGACTTGCTGTTGAATAGAAATAAGAAAAGCATCGCGCAGTTCAGATGCTGAGATGGAGAATATCTTTTCGTGATTGAGTGTTTTTGAACGGTAGTAGATAAATCGTTCAGTTGCTTTGCTGATTGCTGTGTCTTTATCTTCAGTATGAAGAGATAAACGCACATACTTTTGTTCTTCTTTTATCCAGAGTTGAAACTGATAGATTTTGGAGTTAGTTCTAAAGATTTTGACTTGATTATCTAAAATAGCAAACGCATCTTTTTTACGGCGGGGTTGTTCTGTTTTGACTGCTTGATTGTTCTGCTTAATCGCTGTCATTGACCTTTCAGTATCGTGTCTGAAACTATTGTTTTACGATAGTTTCAAATTGTTGTAACTCACTATTTGTAAGTGATTGATTTTACACAATACTGAAAAGTAAACAAGCATTATCCTAACTAGTTTGTAACACTAAATATGAGCAAATTAGGCATCTGTGGAGCAAGGAACTATTCCCACTCAATCGTGGCGGGGGGTTTGCCTGAAATATCGTAAGTAACGCGGGAAATGCCAGCGACTTCGTTGATGATACGGCGGGACATTAGGTCGAGGAAATCATAAGGCAAATGCGCCCAACGTGCGGTCATGAAATCGATAGTTTCGACGGCACGTAGGGCAATTACGTAATCATAACGGCGACCGTCACCCATCACGCCAACTGACTTCACAGGCAAGAATACGGCAAATGCTTGGCTGACTTTGTTATACAGATCATGGCGATACAGTTCTTCGATAAAAATAGCATCGGCTTGGCGCAGTAAATCCGCAAATTCTTTTTTGACTTCTCCAAGAATTCGCACACCCAAACCAGGGCCAGGGAAAGGATGGCGGAACACCATATCGGAAGGCAAGCCTAACTCCAAGCCAATCTTCCTGACTTCGTCCTTGAACAACTCGCGCAATGGCTCGACCAGCTTTAACCTCATGTTCTCCGGCAAACCACCAACATTGTGGTGCGATTTAATCAAATGCGCTTTACCACTTTTTGATCCTGCCGATTCGATCACGTCAGGATAGATCGTGCCTTGCGCTAACCACTTTGCA
Source organism: Methyloglobulus sp. (assembly GCA_009695535.1). Lineage (GTDB taxonomy): Bacteria > Pseudomonadota > Gammaproteobacteria > Methylococcales > Methylomonadaceae > Methyloglobulus. The sequence continues at coordinate 10,862 of SHZQ01000037.1, read as the reverse complement.
TCCGTTATTTTGCTGGCTTCTTCATCAAAAATTTCTACAAACAAATTGCCGATGATTTTGCGCTTTTGTTCAGGGTCGGCAATGCCGCTTAAGGCATTAAGATAACGCCGCTCAGCATTCACGCGGATAACCTTAACGCCCATGTGTTCGGCAAAAGTCGCCATCACCTGGTCGCCTTCATGCAAGCGCAGCAAGCCGGTATCGACGAACACGCAAGTTAGCTGGTTGGCAATCGCCTTATGCAGTAAGACCGCCACCACGGACGAATCAACACCGCCGGAAAGGCCCAAGATAACGTGGTCGTTGCCCACTTTGGCGCGGACGGCGTTAATACTGTCGTCGATAATGCTGCTGGCCGTCCATAAGGCTTCGCAGCCGCAAACTTCCAGGACGAAGCGGGACAAGATGCGCGTACCTTGTTTGGTATGGGTGACTTCGGGATGGAATTGCAGGGCGTAGAAGCCACGCTCCTCATCGGCGATACCTGCTATCGGCGCGCCGTCGGAACTTGCTATCAGCTTGAAACCATCAGGCAAATCAACAACGCGGTCGCCGTGGCTCATCCAGACATCCAGCAGTCCAAACCCTTCTGGCGATAGGTGGTCTTCAATGCCCAGTAATAGCTTGGAATGCCCCCGCGCCCTGATTTGCGCGTAACCGAATTCCCGATGACTGGAAGATTCGACCTTGCCGCCCAATTGTTCTGCCATCGTTTGCATGCCGTAGCAAATACCCAGCACGGGTACGCCCAGGTTGAAAACAGCCTGCGGCGCACGCGGCGTATCGGAATTAGTGACGGTTTCCGGGCCGCCCGATAGCACAATGCCATTGGGCTTAAACTGCTGGATTTCCTCAGCCGTGCATTCGCAGGAGTAAATCTCACAGTAAACGCCGATTTCGCGGATGCGGCGGGCGATTAATTGCGTGTACTGGGAACCGAAGTCCAGGATAAGGATTTTGTATTGGTGGATGTTGGATGATGGATTTTGCACTTTTTGATTTTTAGTTGATATTACAAGAATGTAGCTAGTGTATCGCTGATGTGACAGTTATTTATAAATAGGATTTCGGCATGACATAATGGGAATATACAATCTATCGTTCTAACCCATCTCACTGATGAGCTTATTCCATTGGGCTTTATGCTCAAACTTTAAGGCTTTGTCGTCCTCAAGAAAATTCACATAGTTTTCAATAAATTCGAAGGTGTCATCGAGCAAACGTAAATAATATTTCAAGGTTGGATTAATGTCATTCACGATAACTTGGCAACCGTGGACATTTTTTATGCGTTGGATTTCAGCTTCGATTTTTACTGATTCACCCTTATCTGGCGATGCAGTTGAAAGGATGTAATATCGGGAAACGGGGGTTGTTTGAAATTTTGCATAGGCGTCCTGAACAAGTTGCAGCGTGACTGGGATACCATATTTGACTTCTACAGCCTCAAAGGAACGGTTTTTCTCATCAATAATTTCAATATCACCGATACGTCCGCTGCTTTTATCTAAGGTAAATTCAAAATCCGCAGGGGAAGGGAAAGGAACGCCAATCTCTAACGGCAAAGAAAGCTGTTGGGCATTAGCACTATAAGATGATGATTCAATTAACTGCATAGCATTTTATGTTACTAATTAATAACTTATTTTCAATTATGCATTAAGTACGGATGGGGCGAGGTACGAACCCCCCCCCAACATTATACCGACCATTATTTGTTGAAGCTCACAAGCTCACGCCAACTACTTTCTGATCACAACACACTCGTCCTTCACTCCATCAAATGTCCCTTTTATTTCATGGCATCGGTCAGCTTCGCGGAAACGCAATATTTTTGGAGAGAGTAACGCTGCGATAAAGGTGACCAAATTCAATATAATCGAAGCCATAACTATAACTATCGACTCAGTTTTGAAATGAGTCGATATACCTTGATTGGTCGGTTTCTTAGGTGACATAGAAGACCATCACTCCATCCGATAATTCGGCGCTTCCTTGGTGATTGTCACATCATGGACGTGGCTTTCGCGCATACCTGCACTGGTTACGCGTACAAACTGGGCTGTTTCATGTAAGTCCTTGATTGATTTGGCTCCGGTATATCCCATACTGGAGCGAACACCGCCCAGCAATTGATGGATAACCGCGAGCAAGCTGCCTTTGTAAGGAACGCGACCTTCGATGCCTTCTGGCACCAGCTTTTCAACGGAATCGGTTTCATCCTGGAAGTAGCGATCACTGGAGCCTTGTACTTGCGACATCGCCCCTAATGAACCCATGCCACGGTAGGATTTATAAGACCGCCCTTGGAACAGCTCGACTTCGCCCGGCGCTTCTTCCGTGCCAGCAAACAAGCCGCCCAGCATGACCGAATGCGCTCCCGCTGCCAAGGCTTTAGCGACATCGCCGGAATAACGGATACCGCCATCGGCAATCAACGGTACGCCAGTGCCTTTTAAAGCGTCGGCGACATTGCTGACGGCGGTAATTTGTGGAACGCCCACGCCAGCGACAATTCGCGTGGTGCAAATCGAGCCTGGGCCGATGCCGACTTTTACACCGTCTGCACCGGCTTCAACCAGTGCCAACGCTGCTGCTGCGGTGGCAATATTGCCACCGATGACTTGAACTTGCGGGTAATGTTTTTTAACCCAGCGCACCCTGTCCAGCACGCCTTGGGAATGACCGTGCGCGGTATCGACGATTATCACATCCACACCCGCCGCGACCAACGCAGCCACTCGTTCTTCCGTGCCGAAGCCCGTACCAACCGCCGCGCCCACACGCAAGCGTTCTTGCTCGTCCTTACAAGCTTGCGGATAATCTTTGGCTTTTTGGATGTCTTTGACGGTAATCATGCCGCGCAACTGGAATTTTTCATTCACCACCAGCACTTTTTCGATGCGGTGCTTATGCAGCAAAGCAATAGCTTCCTTGGGGTCGGCATTTTCGCTCACCGTAATTAACCGCTCTTTGGGGGTCATTACTTTTGAGACGGGTTCGTCAAAGCGGGTTTCAAAGCGCAAATCACGGCTGGTCACAATGCCAACCAATTCGTCACCGTCAACAACAGGTACGCCAGAAATATTTTTTGCGCGAGTCAATTTGATGACATCACGTATCGTAATGTCCGGCGAAACCGTAATCGGATCTTTAATCACCCCGCTTTCAAATTTCTTGACGCTCTGCACTTCCCGTGCCTGCTGTTCGGCAGTCATATTCTTGTGGATAATGCCGATACCGCCTTCCTGCGCCATTGCAATGGCAAGCCGAGCTTCAGTCACGGTATCCATCGCGGCGGAAATCAGGGGAATATTGAGCGCAATGGTGCGTGTTAACTGGGTTTTTATTTGCACCTCGCGGGGCAACACCGTCGAGTGTGCGGGTAGCAGCAATACGTCGTCAAACGTCAGCGCTTCCTGGATGATTTGCATAAATTACACCTCACTACCTGTGAAATAGCAGCTTATTATACGGTTAAGCAGGGTTTTTTCCGTAACAATAAAATCATTATCACCTTAGCTTATGAGAAAAAACGTTGTTTAGGCTTTAGACAAGGCAACGTTTTTTCTGATCTATTTGAAATTCATATCTAAGCTTTATTGATGCTGCGACTTATAAGCTATGCTTATGTTCATGTAAAATCACCCATACTTAATTCAATTGAGATAGCTTCAAAAAACGCTGTTACATCTAATTTTTGAAATACTGAGAAGGTCGTTTATGTTTTATTATCATTGTCGCCCAAAGTTCATTTTATTTACCCTCGCTTTAATGAGTGCACTGCTAATGACAACCGCTAATGCCGAAACCCATGACAACCAACCTCCCAGATCCATTCATGTTAGTGGTATAGGTAAAGTTTCTGTTAAGCCTAACAAGGCGGATTTGACCTTATCGGTGGAAGTGCAAGCGAAAACTGCTGAGGCGGCTCGTAATCAGGCTGTGGTCGCTATGGAAGCACTTATCAAGGCAATTAAAAATGCCGATGCTGCAGATAAAGACATTCAAACCCGCTCGGTTTCGCTGTATCCCACTTATTCGCCCGACGCTGATAATAAGATAATCGGTTATCAATTATCTAATCAAGTTGCTGTTTGTATTAGAGATATTAACAAAGCCAGCGATATTATTGACAGTGCGGTACAGGCTGGCGGCAATTCAACGTGGTTTCAGGGCATAAATTTTGGCATTGATAATCCTGAATCGGCGTTAAGGGACGCAAGAGAAAAAGCTTACGCCAATGCTAAGATGAGGGCCGAGCAATACGCAAAATTAGCCGGTGCAAGCTTGGGATCACCTCTACATATCAGTGAAGGTTCTGACATTCCTGCTACGCCCATGCCTTACGGCGAAGTGCGGATGATGAAATCTGCTATGGCAGATAGCGCCTCCACACCTTTGCAAGTCGGCGAGCAGGAAGTGTTAGTCACGGTTGATGCAATATTTGGGATTGAGTAACTTGATCTCTAAATCTTGCCTCATTCACCACCCAGACACTGCCGATGCAGCAACTAAGGCATTATATATCGGTGTGAAGGCGCAGTATCACCAGGGCTATCTTACACTTCGATATGAAGTGCAAGGTAATATCGGCAACTTATTGATTCCTGAGCTTAAACAGGCCACCAAAGCCGACGAATTGTGGCAACACACTTGCTTTGAAGCCTTCATAGCCGTTGTGGAAGAAGCCCCTTATCATGAGTTTAATTTTTCGCCATCCAGCCAGTGGGCGGCATACGGGTTCGATGATTATCGAGCAAGGAACAAATGGCAAGCTAAGCAAGCACCCGCCATCCATTTCGTGCGTACCGACCATACTTTGGTACTAACTGCCGTAATTAGCGAAATTGATTTGCCCGATAATCCACACAATCAACCTTATCGGTTGGGGCTTACCGCCGTGTTAGAAACAAAAGCTGATGCACTTTCATACTGGGCGCTATTCCATCCGTCCGGTAAGCCTAATTTTCACCATCGCAACGGTTTTACCCTTTCACTTAATCTAACTTGATCCTTCTTACCGCATGAAATTTGGCATTGACCGACTACTTGAAGAGCCTGATTTACGTAAGCCATTGGCTGGAAAACGAATTGCATTATTGGCACATCCGGCTTCTGTCACAACCGATTTGACGCATTCATTAGATGCCTTGGCAAATCTGCCGGACATAACGCTCAGTGTCGCCTTTGGTCCGCAGCACGGTTTGCGCGGTGATAAGCAAGATAATATGATGGAATCGCCCGACTTCATCGACCCCGTCCTCGGCATTCCGATATTCAGCTTGTACGGCGAAGTCCGCCGCCCTACCGATATCATGATGGCTACGTTTGATGTGCTGCTGGTGGATTTGCAAGACCTTGGTTGCCGTATCTACACCTTTATCACCACCTTGCGTTATGTATTGGAAGGGGCGGCTAAACACAAGAAAGCCGTATGGATACTTGACCGCCCCAATCCTGCTGGTCGTCCCATCGAAGGACTGACATTGCGTCCTGGTTGGGAGAGCTTCGTCGGTGCAGGCGCAATGCCCATGCGTCATGGTATGACGATGGGCGAGTTGGCGCGTTGGTTTATCAGCACTTTAAAACTTGATGTCGATTGCCACGTCATAACTATGCAAGCTTGGCAACCCGATACCGCCCCAGGTTACGGTTGGCCGCTAAGTGAACGCACTTGGATCAACCCCAGCCCGAATGCACCTAGCTTGTGGATGACCCGTTGTTACGCCGGAACGGTGATGCTGGAAGGCACAACCTTATCAGAAGGCCGTGGCACCACCCGCCCATTGGAGTTGTTTGGCGCACCTGATATTGATGCGCGTGGTCTTATCAAAACCATGTTTGATCTCGCACCACAATGGCTAACAGGCTGCCGCTTGCGCGAATGCTGGTTTGAGCCGACTTTCCACAAACATACTGGCAAGCTTTGCGCTGGAGTACAGATCCATGTGGAAGATGCCAGTTACAACCATAACACTTTCCAGCCTTGGCGTTTACAAGCCCTGGCATTCAAAGCAATACGGCTACAGCAGCCGGATTATCCCTTATGGCGCGATTTTCCCTACGAGTACGAACTCGACCGTCTGGCTATCGACGTGATAAATGGTTCGCCCTTGCTGCGTGAATGGGTGGATGATTCTGGTGCTAATCTTGCTGATTTGGATAAGATTGCCCTAGTGGATGAGCGTGCATGGGCAGAAGAAAGACGGAATTTTCTGCTTTATTGATCCAAAGAAGTTTTAGCACACCAAATCTCGTGCAACTGTTCTTAGAAATACGACAAAAATCGTCACTTTTTGCTGTTTTTAGTGCATTATTTCTTCTGTTTGATGGCAAACTTAATTCAGTAAAAAATATAACGTATTGAATAATATTATATTAATAATGTTGTTGATAAAAAATTAAAGTTGGCACAATAACTGCGTTAATTATAATAACGAAATCGCTTTCGTGTTTTTCTCCTCGTAGTAAACCTGCTTTCTTATGAGAGCAATGGCGCATTATCTTTCCCCCTCGGATAAGTGATGCGCTTTTTTTGCCTTTAATTCCCCACAAAAACAATCATCGTAATGGCATGCACAATGTGCAGCTATACCAATCCCAATAAATTGTTATTTAAATCCCCTCATCCTAACCTTCTCCCTCTGGAGAAGGGAAAATTAGAGAACTTATCGGTATCGTTTGGAATATGGAACGATATGGGTGAATACCAGATTTGAGCTAAATCTAATGATTCACTTTTCCACTAAGCGAATGAAAAGTATCGGAATACGACAAATATTGTCACTTTTTGATAGATTTTGGTACTAATTGCTAGCTACGCAATCGCCCAACAGTAGCTTCTTGTAATCGTAACTAATTGTTTAATCATTAAAAATAAATATTTTTCAGGATAGTTCACAAGTTGGCATCATAAGTGCTTAGTATATTGCATACGCTTATGCGTGTACTAGCTCCTCGTGGTAAAGACTGCTTTTTTAAAGCACTAGCGCGTTATCTACTTTTCATGGTCGATAATGCGCTTTTTTGCCCTAAAACTTCCAACTACCTCAATAAGTTTCGCAAGCTTCATGCAAGCCACTTGCTAATCTAGCTTTTCCACATCAAACACCGTACCCCGAATCGCAGTCACTTTGACTTTGGTGCCGATGTCGCAATCTTCACCGTGGACTTTCCAGAAAGAATCGCCCACTTTTATCTTGCCTTGACCGTTGACTATCGGCTCGTGCAATGAAAAAACTCCGCCAATATATTGCGCTCCGCGTTTGTTAAGCAAAGGTTGGTCTGTTTCGACGGTGAATTTTTTGCCGTAATACCGCCATGCGGTGACGGCAAGAACTGGAAATAAGGAAAAAATAAATACCTGGATATTTAAACTCAATGCTGGGATTAACCAGGCAATCAAGCCCGTTATTAACCCTGAAACTGCCAGCCACATGAAGAAAAATCCTGGCGTGAGCATTTCCAGGATAAGAAATACAAACGCCAGCACCCACCAGTACCAAAATACAAATTCAATCATATAGTTAGCCCTTCTTGGTCATCGCTTCTTTTGCCAGTTCGGTGATGCCGCCTAACGCGCCAATAATGTTACTGGCTTCTAAGGGCATGAAAATAATTTTGCTATTGCCCGCCGAGGCTATGTCTTTTAAGGACTCAATGTATTTTTGTGCCACAAAATAGTTAACTGCCTGAATGTTACCTTTGGCAATGGCTTCTGACACCATCATCGTCGCCTTAGCTTCTGCTTGTGCCAGCCGCTCACGGGCATCGGCATCGCGATAAGCGGCTTCTTTGCGACCTTCGGCTTCCAATATAGTTGCTTGCTGTGCGCCTTCTGCACGAAGGATTTCAGATTGCCGCAAACCTTCTGCTTCTAATATTGACGCACGTTTTAAGCGTTCGGCCTTCATCTGCCGTCCCATCGCTTCGACCAAATCTTTTGGTGGCGATATGTCCTTGATTTCAATGCGGGTAATTTTAATACCCCACGGTCCGGTGGCTTCATCAACCACAGATAACAAACGGGCATTAATCTCATCACGTTTGGACAATAATTCATCCAAATCCATAGAACCCATGACGGTACGGATATTGGTCATGGTCAGATTCAAGATAGCGGCATCGAGATTTCTGACCTCGTAAGCGGCTTTAGGTGTATCCATCACTTGATAGAACGCCACGCCATCTACAGTGACCATCGCATTATCTTTAGTGATGATTTCCTGCGATGGCACATTCATTACCTGTTCCATCATGACCATTCGGGCACCAATGCGATCAATGACGGGCATGATGATATTCAAGCCCGGCGTTAAGGTTTTGGTATACCGTCCAAAACGCTCAACGGTAAATTCCATGCCTTGCGTCACTGATTTGACGCTCATAATCACCAACACCACAGCGAAAACCAGCAATGTTAAAAACATCACACTCGCACTCATAAAACCCCCTAATTGATTACCTAAAACCTTTCGGAGCAAATACTTAGATTGGTATTGCTCTTGCTGGTCACTGATACTATAGATTTTAGCAGCCATCCGAATTGTTGACTGGATAAAAGTCAATCCTTAGCTATTGCACAGAGAGTGTAATTTCCAGTTTTCTTCTAAAATTTTTGTGTTATGTTGCAATCAAAGGCGTAGCTACAGGATAATGTGCTGTGTGTTGTAAATGTTTATCAGGATAAAAAAATGGTATTACAAGCTCTAAATCTAGGTATTTTGACGTTGCTTTTCTTTGTTGTTGGGATGTATAAGCCAAAATGGGCCTTATTCTTTATGGAAAAGCCTAGCCGATGGCTTATTAGCAGCATCGCTATGATTTGTTTTATGATTACCATGACTATGTATGGTCAAGGTATAAAGAAAGCGCAGATTATTGAAGAACATAAGAAACCCGCTGTTGCAATGACTGCACCAGTGCCAGTACCCGAAGTTGTACCCGCGCCAATCCCCGAAGCACCGAAAGTAGTGCCTAAGAAAAATAGCCCTGTTCAAAAGTAAGCTTGTTTAGGGTTTTCTTAACTACTTGAATTAAGACGCTACGAAATGAATTGCCAGCCAGATTGTCTTAGCTTCTGGCTGTGTCCATTCAACTCGATGCCGAGTGTTGGCAGGAATCAAAAAGTAATCACCCACTTGCAGCTTGACCTTAGTGCCGTCTTCATAAGCTAATATCGCCTCACCTTGTAACAACAATACCCACTCATCTAAAGACTGATCGTACCATTCTCCAATAGGCGTGTTATGTCCGCAGGAAACAATACGCTCTATTTTGAGGGTTTCCCGCTCGACCAAGCTTTCAAACAGTTCTTCAGGTATGATTGCCGGAATGTTGTTAAAGATATTGTCTTTAGCGGTTTTCATATTGCTTTGCACCCAATTTGTACCCACCCCATCTTACTATAATGCCTACATTACCTAGCCTTTCAGATAAAACCGTCGCTATTATCGGCGGCGGCCCCGCTGGATTGATGGCTGCCGAGCTTATCAGCCAGTCGGGAGCCAAGGTTAATGTCTATGATGCCATGCCCTCGGTTGGTCGTAAATTTCTGATTGCCGGTAAAGGTGGGCTGAATATCACGCATTCTGATCCTTATGATGCATTTCTAAGCCGTTATGGTTCACGTAGTGCTTATATTAAGCCGATGCTGGATCGTTTTGATGCGGAAGCTTTAAAGGCATGGGTGCATGAATTGGGTATTGAAACTTTCATCGGCTCGTCAGGGCGTGTTTTTCCAGCAGAGATGAAAGCCGCGCCCTTATTACGGGCTTGGCTGCACAGATTGCGACAAAGTGGCGTGACATTTCATGTTCGCCATCAATGGCTAGGATGGGATGAAGTTAATCCGCAAGCTTTGCGTTTTATGTCACCTCAAGGTGAAAAAGTCATTAATGCTGATGCGTTTGTGCTGGCTTTAGGTGGTGGTAGTTGGCCGCAACTGGGTTCAACAGGCGCGTGGACAGCTTTACTTGCCCAACGAGGTGTTCAAATAGCTCCTTTAGCGGCCTCAAATTGTGGTTTTGATGCTGTGTGGAGCGAGCATTTTCGTGATCGCTTTGCAGGTCAGCCTTTGAAATCTGTCATAGCATCGTTCAATGATATTCAACAACAGGGCGACTGCATGATAACTGCAACAGGCATTGAAGGTAGTTTGATTTACGCGCTATCCGCGCCCTTGCGCGATGAAATTAGTCAATCAGGCATGGCGACCTTAACGCTGGATTTAGCACCAGGAAACTCAATAGAAACATTAATAAGCAAATTTTCTCAGCCCCGTGGTAAGCAATCAATGGCAAATCATCTACGTAAACGCTTAGGCATTGATGGCGTTAAAGCAGGATTGCTGCGGGAAGCTGTGCCTGCGGCAGATTTTAACGATCCCATAAAGCTGTGTTCAGCAATCAAAGCACTGCCCATCAAGCTTGTTACTACCAGGCCCATTGCCGAAGCCATTAGCAGCGCGGGGGGTGTAAGTTTTGATGCCATTGATGAGCATTTAATGCTACGCGCCCTGCCAGGCGTGTTTTGTGCGGGTGAAATGCTGGATTGGGAAGCGCCGACTGGCGGCTATTTGCTCGCTGCTTGCTTTGCCAGTGGGCGAATTGCGGGAGAAGGCGTGTTGAAATGGTTGGGTTCTCAAGCTATTTGAAAAAATAAACGGGTAATTCATAAAGCCATAATCATTGCCCAATAAGCTATCAAACCAAGGTCACCAAACAACAATGCGTATAAATAAGTGATTTATTTGCAAAGTAATTCGTTGATTTCTTGACCAAAAATGAAGTAATGCGATAATAGGCAGTTAACATTAGCTAAAATTAAGCAATAAAGCTCATCGCGCAGCACTTCTATAG
>SHZQ01000036.1 GCA_009695535.1 Methyloglobulus sp. | reverse complement strand
CCTTCCAATGCCGCTTTTGCTTCCGTAAATGTATCAAAAAGATAATGTTCATTTACTGGGATACTTCTCGCTAATGAATTACATGAAAGCGGTGAACATTCTGGGGTGTTGTTCATGCTAAATGTAGTTACATCAAAACCTCGGAAAGACTTAGCCATTGGCACTTGCACGTCAGTGAAAAATGAAGGCTCAGACGAAAAAGCTAACCAATTTTTCGAGTCTTCATCGAATTCATATTCGTAGGCTTCATAATAAAACAGAGTTGGTCCAGATAAAGCAATGTCATGCTCTGTTGCTACCTCTCTGATTACTTCAGGCGAATTGAACAGCCAATATTCATTGCGCCTCCAATAGCTCATGTAATCGGCAAAATCCTCCGAAACACAGCCACTCAATGAGTAAACATCAGTTACACTCTCAGTCCCAAGCCAGCCAGGTCTTACTACAACTTTTTGTACATGTAACCAGCTGGAATCATGGTGCAGACCTAAAAAAATAGCGCATTTCACATAAGAATCTAAGATTATTTACGGAACTGGATTCGCCACTTTAATTTTTTTGCGACGGTAATTATGCCCGTAAAAAATTTCGGTTACTTCTCTTCTGAGCTTTTCTTCGATCTCGGTCTTTTGCTCTTGCGATAAATCGCTTTCTTTTTCGAACAAATAATTCTCAAGTTCGGTTTCTTTGAGCATCATTTTGGTGTGAAAAATATTTTCCTGATACACATTGACATCAATCATTTGATAATCTTCTTGCGTATCTTTGGCGATATAGTTTTGGATAGAGGTAATATTATGGTCGATAAAGTGTTTTTTTCCGGTTATGTCGCGGGTAAAACCACGTACGCGGTAATCCATAATGACGACATCGGACTCAAACCGATGGATCAGGTAATTCAGGGCTTTTAACGGCGAAATCTGACCACAGGTAGACACGTCAATATCAGCACGAAAGGTGCTAATACCACTGTCGGGATGACTTTCAGGATAAGTGTGGACAGTGATGTGGCTTTTATCTAGATGCGCCAGGACGGTTTCAGGCAATGGTCCTGGGGTCTGGCTGTTCATATTGGCTGGTGGTGCAGCATCGCCTTCCGAGATTAGCATGGTGACACTGGCACCTTGTGGGTCGTAGTCCTGATGGGCGATATTGAGGATTTGTGCGCCAATAATATCGGCAACATCCTTAAGAATCTGGGTCAATCTGTCGGCATTATACGCTTCATCAATATATTCGATATAGGCTTGCTGTTGTTCCGCAGGCGCGTAGCAAATATCATAAATATTGAAACTTAACGACTTGGTCAGGTTATTAAAGCCGTGTAACTGCAATTTAGTCAACGCATTAAACCTCGATTACTTCAAAATCATGAGTGATGTCTACTGCCTTACCTAACATAATGGAGGCAGAACAATACTTTTCCGCAGACAATTTCACTGCTCGCTCGACCGCAGCTGGTTTTAAATCATGTCCGCTAACAATAAAATGCAAATGTATCTTGCTGAAAACACTGGGAATTGCATCAACCCGTTCTGCGGTAACTTGGGTCACGCAGTCAGTTACGCTGTTTCTACCTTTCTGCAAAATCTGCACAACATCAATTGATGAGCACGAACCTACGCCGAGTAACAGCAATTCCAACGGGCGGATACCCATATTTCGACCACCGTGGTCGGGCGGACCATCGATGACGACGGCGTGACCACTACCGGTCTCGCCAACAAACATCATGCCATCCACCCATTTTATTGTTGCCTGCATGGCCTAGCCTGTATAAAAAAATGACGCATAGGGTAGCATAGAATTACTACATGATAGAGCATCGATGTGGTTTTTTTTTTGCTAGACTGTATGCGGTTATGCAAATTTATAACCGCACTTATTTTGGATGGTAATCATTATGACAGTTACGCCGCACGAAGAGCCTTACAAAAATGTGATGGAATAGTTGTTGCCTTTTTGCCACAAAAAAATCCTATCCTCCCAAAACCGTCATTTTCAGGCCCGGCGACTTGGGTGATCGGCTGTATTATATCGCGGATGGTTCCGTTAATATTTGTGTGGAAGACGAGGAAAACGATCAGGAACTGGTTTAGCGTATCTTAATAAACACGAGTTTATTGGCACAATCGGTGTTTTTAAGGGTGCTGAAACACGGAAGATGACGGTAAAAACCCGTACCTAGTGCCAATTGGCGGAAATGAGTTACGAGCGTTTTCGTCAGGTACTCAAGAAAGAATTGTTGACCAGCGCCCTGATATACTTTTTCTGATAGGCGAACAACCGGCAAGTCGGCTTTTAAAAACCAGTCGTAAATTCAGTGACTTGGCTTTTATGGATGTTGAGGGTCGCATTGCTCGTGCCTTGTTGGATCTGCGCAAAGAACCGGATGCCATGACCCATCCTGATGGAATGCAATTGCATATTACTCGGCAGGAAGTTGGTCGAATTGTAGGTTGCTCAAGGGAAATGGCGGGGCGGGTGATGAAAGAAATGGAAGATAAAGGCCTAATCTCCGCACATGGCAAGACGATTGTGGTGTTCGGTACGCGTTGAGGTCTTTGATTAGTTTCATTTTTTCCTGGCTTGCTGGACGGTTTCATAAGCCTTGGTGATTTTTTGGGTTTTTTCTTTGGCAAGTTTCATCATTTCTTCCGGCAAACCTTTTGCGACCAGCTTATCAGGGTGGTTTTGGCTCATTAAGCGGCGATAGGCTTTTTTGACTTCCTCATCACTGGCTGAGGAAGTCAGGCCCAGCACTTCGTAAGCATCTTGCAAGCTGGATTGATCGCGGCGGTAGGGTTGTTGGTGCTGACGTTGCCGTTGGTATCGCCCCTGATCTTGGTATTGATAATCACGATTTTGAAAGCGTTGTTGGGCAAGTACCCGCATTTTCAAGCGTTCGTAGTCAAAATGGGAAACCCGAAGTTGGCTGCATATATGCAGCAACAACTTTTCTTCTTTACTGTCCATAGCCCCATCTGCCAAGGCTTCCTGAATTTGAATTTCCAGAAACATGCGGATAAGGTCGGTACGGCGGTGACATTCCTGGTAAAGCTGGGCTAACACGTCATCCAAAGGAAAATTCGCGTTTTTGCCTTGCTCAAAAAGGTTAATTGCCGTGGTACGCATTTCGCCAGAAATGGACATTTGATCCATGATGCGGTTTGCCAAGGATATTTCTTCCGGTGAAATCCGCCCATCTGCTTTGGCAATATGCCCCATTACCGAAAATGTGGCGGTAAAAAATGCCATTTGCACGCGGTGTTGGTCGCCTGGCCTAAGCGATTCGATATTTTCCGTGCGTATCATGCCAATATCGAATTGATGTCCCAAAGATGCACCTAGAATGGCGCCCATAGGGCCGCCCAGCATAAAACCAAACGCGCCGCCTATAAATTTGCCCAACCAACTCATCAACACCTGTCCTGCTTACGCCGTAAATAATGCTAAAATCACACCTAAGGTATCTGCCCGAATCATTCTATCTTGCTTAAAGTCCACAACACTACTAATAAATTGAGGTTTCATGAACGCTCCAGCAGCGCTATTTCAATCAAACTTAACATCATTACCACTGCGTGCGCGCGGTAAAGTCCGTGACATTTACAGTGTTGACGACCACCACATGCTGATCGTAGCAACAGACAGGCTGTCCGCGTTTGATGTTATTTTGCCAGACCCAATCCCTGGTAAAGGGCTGATGTTAACCCGTATTTCCAACTTTTGGTTTGATAAGTTAAGTCACGTCATGCCTAATCATTTGTCCACAATAGCCTTATCCGACATCGTGCCTGATGCCGTCGAACGCGCACAAATTGAAGGTCGCGCTACCGTAGTAAAATTGCTGAAACCCTTACCCGTTGAGGCCATTGTACGCGGTTATCTTATCGGTTCTGGCTGGAAAGATTACCTTAAATCCGGCGCTGTATGCGGTATTACCTTGGATAAAGGTTTGCAGCAAGCGCAGCAATTACCGGAAGCTATCTACACGCCATCCACCAAAGCGGCGGCAGACCAGCATGATGAGAATGTTTCTTTTGAACAAACAGTCGCATTATTAGGGCAAAATCTGGCAGAACAAGTGCGTGATACCAGTTTACAGCTCTACAAAGAAGCCGCCGAATACGCCAGAGAGCGCGGCATTATCATTGCCGACACCAAGTTTGAGTTCGGCGTTGATGAGCAAGGCGTGCTATATGTGATTGATGAAGTGCTAACGCCGGATTCATCACGGTTCTGGCCGGCAGACCAGTACCAAGTCGGCATCAGCCCGCCCAGTTTCGATAAGCAGTACGTCCGTGATTACCTGGAAACCTTGGCTTGGGACAAGGCCGCGCCAGGGCCGCATTTGCCGCAGGAAGTGCTGGCACATTGTGCCGCTAAATATCGGGAAGCTGAAGCTATATTGACCGGAAGTTAACCTGAGAAAACTCTTAACAAGTTGATTCAGCATGCTCACCACGAACGGAATCAACTGCTTACCGCGCGTCTTGAGCCTGTCTAAGTGCTTAAGCAGAATTTCCCTAAATCAAGCCATGTTCGGCAAACAAATACGGTTCTCCATCGTCGATAATAAAATGATCCAGCACCCGAATATTAAGCAACGCCAAGCCTTGCTTAAGCTTATCAGTGATGTACTTGTCGGCTGGACTGGGTTCGGCGATACCAGGCGGGTGATTGTGGGCAAAAATAACGGCGGCGGCATTGTGTTGTAGTGCCAGTTTGGCGACTTCCCTGGGATAAACGCTGGCGGCATCTATTGTGCCACGAAACAGTTCGGTTAACTGGATAACGCGGTTTTGGTTGTCGAGGAACAAGCAAGCAAACACCTCATAGCTATAACCGCGAAGTTGGGTGCTGAGATAAGCGCGGGTAATAGCTTGGCTACTTAAGGCGTCGCCTGCGCTGCAGGGCCAGCCCATTTGCGTTAAAATCAGCCAACACATCGAAAAAAAGAACAAAGTAGTTGAGCAAGTTAATTCTGATATTGCCCGTTATAAGCAATTAACCCAGTCGGCTGAACAGCAAAGAATGGCTAAACAGAAGGAAGAAATCCGAGCAGCCAATGAATTGGGCGTTTACGTGTGCGAGGATGATAAAGCGTGCGAAAAAGCTTGGAAAATTGCTGGGGACTTCATTAGCAAACATTCCACATCATCCAATAGCACTCAGCCTGAAATTGATTCTTCCAAGTTAAATATGGGGCGAACACCTGGCGCGGATAATGATTTGAGTTTGGCTATTTCCAAAATTGATCTGGGTGATAGGAAACAGAAGCTTTTCCTAGGCATCCGCTGCCGTGACTCGTCCATTGGTGTTGAATTATGTGCGAGCAAGAAAGTTCAGGATATAGGGGTTGCTTTCAAACGCTATTTGGAAACCAGTTTAGCTGATTAATTGGCTTAAAAACTGTTCAAGACTATCGACTCAGCAACAACGTACCAACACCCTGGTTGGTAAACAGTTCCAGCAATACCGCATGCTCCACTCGACCGTCAATAATATGTACTCGACTTACACCACCCTTGATGGCATCGGTGGCGCAGCGGGTTTTGGGGATCATGCCACCCGAAATAGTGCCATCAGCAATTAAATTATCGACATCTTTGAGCGTTAGCCCCGTCAATAATTCGCCTTGCTTATTAAGAATACCTGGCATGTTGGTCAACAGAATCAGCTTTTCGGCTTTCAATATTTCAGCGACTTTTCCAGCAACCAAATCGGCATTGATATTGTAAGATTGCCCGTCTTCACCGACACCTATCGGCGCAATAACGGGAATAAAGTCGCTACCACCAAGCATATTAACCACGGCGGGATCAATACTGGCGACTTCGCCGACATGCCCCAAGTCAATGATTTCCGGTTGTTCAATATCCGGCGAATTTCGTGATTCAATATGAAGTTTTTTGGCACGGATAAAATCACCGTCTTTGCCAGTTAGACCGACCGCCTTACCGCCATTTTTGTTGATAAGACTGACGATTTCTTTGTTGACCAGCCCACCTAGCACCATTTCAACGACATCCATAGTTTCGCTGTCGGTGACTCTCATACCATCGACAAAATCTGAGGTTTTACCGAGTTTTGTTAGCAATTGACCGATTTGTGGACCACCACCATGAACTACAATTGGATTCAATCCAACTGACTTCATCAGCACAATATCCCTAGCAAAGCTGTTTTTAAGGGCTTCGTCAACCATAGCATTGCCGCCGAATTTGACGACTACCGTCTTGCCCTTAAAGCGCTGGATGTAAGGTAATGCTTCGATTAATACTTCAGCAGTCAGTTGCGGTGTTCTTTGTTCCATTGTGTTAATTGGTGTGTTCTTGAGGGTACTAAAAAGGTAATTTGATGCCTGGTTTTACTTCACGTATGAGATCTCGAAATTGCGCCTGGATGTTTTCCATGTCGGCTTGTCCTGTCTTAATTCGATATAGCCTTTTTCTAGGGGTGTTGCTGACAGTATTCTACTGATAAAATCAAAGTTTACACCTGCCAAAACCACGCCTACAACCGCGTTATTTTGCATGATTTCGCGGGCAATAGCCAGATGTCTATCTGCACCCATATCGCCCTGAACAGCAGTCGGTTGGTTTTTTCAAAAGTTTTTCCGACGATATCAAGATCAGCAAAACTCATGCCCGTGGTGGTTGCTTTGCTGGGGTCTCTAGCTTCTGGCAGTACGAATTTTATGGGCAGGATGCCAGGGAAATGTTCGCTGAGTTTTTTTTCAGCATGTGCCAACAATTTAGAATTACTTTGGGCAACTGCATTGATAATTTCAGGATTTTGCGCCATTTTATCTAAGATACTTTCGGGCAGGTTTACTTGTTCGGACAGCGTGATAGATACACCTTTAGTAGCCGCAGAAACTGCGTCCACTTTTGATTGCGAGATGAAAATAGTGGACAGGAGAAAAGCACCAGAACCCGCAATTATAACCATTAAGACACAAATCAATGCCGATGTAGCAGCTAACCGCTCCATTAATAACCCTCTACCAAAAAAGCCATTTAAAGCCATTTAAAGCCGTCCAGTATGGCCGAAACCACCATCAGCACGGGTGCTTTCATCAAAATCATTGACTTGCTCCAGCTCGACTTGCACGACTGGAACAAACACCATTTGGGCAATCCGCTCGCCGATATTGATGGTGAATGCGGTGTTGCCGCGATTCCAGCAGGACACGAAAAGCTGACCTTGATAGTCGGAGTCAATCAAGCCAACCAAGTTACCCAGCACGATACCGTGATTATGACCTAATCCTGATCTTGGCAAGATGATGGCGGCGACATGAGGATCGCCAATATGGATGGCAAGACCGGTTGGGATTAACAGGGTTTCACCTGGTTTTAACTCCGCCGCTTCGGTCAAGCAAGCCCGTAAATCTAATCCTGCCGAACCGGATGTGGCATATTCCGGCAAAGGAATTTCGTTACCGATGCGGTTGTCCAGAATTTTAAATTCTATTTTTTTCATTAAATTTTGTTGCTATTAAGTTGATAAGCTGTTCTGCCAATTGGTTTTTAGCCATCATTGCCAAGGATGCGTGACCTTTATCCCAGTACACTTCCAAGGCATTCTGTTCGCTATCAAAACCACCTTGTTCCTGCCCTACCCAGTTGGCGGCGATCATGTCCACGTTCTTTTTATGCAGCTTTTCTTGTGCATACGCCGCAAGATCATTAGTTTCTGCGGCAAATCCCACGGTAAACGGCGTATTAGCTAATCGCGCGACATCCGCTAATATATCCTTAGTTTGTTGCAAAACCAGACTGGTTTGCTCGGCTTGCTTCTTGATTTTATCTTTTTCTATAAGCGCTGGGCTGTAATCGGCAACAGCGGCTGCGCCTATGTAGATGTCGTTTTCGTCTGCCCTTGTAAGCACTGCATCATACATTTGCGCGGCAGTTTCGATATTCACAATTTCTACGCCCCTCGGTGCAGCCAGATTTACTGGCCCACTTACCAAGGTTACATTCGCACCTGCCTGCGCTGCGGCACGGGCGAGTGCGTAGCCCATTTTTCCGGAACTGCGATTGGTGATGTAGCGCACGGGGTCAATATATTCCCGCGTTGGTCCGGCGCTGATTAACACCTTAACACCTTGTAGAGCTTCAGCTTTTGGCTCAGCCAATAACTGATGGCATATTTCAGCAGGTTCTGCCATTCGACCAAACCCCGTTTCACCACAAGCTTGATCGCCAGCATTCGGGCCGATAAAGCTGACTCCATAACTTTCCAGTGTTCGGATATTGTCTTGTGTCACTGACTTATTCCACATCGCCTGATTCATCGCAGGAGCCATGTAAACAGGGCAAGTGGCAACCAGGAATAAGGTTGTCACCAAATCATCCGCTAAACCGTGAGCGCATTTCGCAATCGTGTTTGCGGTAGCCGGAGCAATCACCACAATATCTGCCCAACGCGCCAGATTAATATGCCCCATTGCGTTTTCCTCATCAATATCAAGCAATTCTGAATGTACCGGATTACCCGATAAAGCCTGGAAAGTCAGTGGACTAACAAATTCCCGTGCAGAATGGGTCATCACTACCCGCACCTCACAACCTTGTTTGCGTAATAATCTGACCAATTCAGCCGACTTGTAAGCGGCGATGCCGCCGCAAATAGCTAATAAAACCTGTTTGTTAATGGGAATATCCTGATTTTTGCACTCAAAACGTAATGGCAAGTATAGACAAATTCTTCTATGCTTAAGTTTTATTTGATGGAATTGTGATGGCTATCAAAGATTGGCCTGCGGATGATAGGCCACGGGAAAAACTGCTAAGACGTGGCCCAAGTGCGTTGACGGATGCGGAATTGCTTGCCATATTTTTACGTACTGGCACACCTGGAAAGTCGGCGGTGGATTTGGCGCGTGAGTTACTCGATCATTTCGGCTCGTTGAAAGATTTACTCAGCGCCGATCAGCAACAGTTTTGCCAGGGTCACGGTCTAGGGGAAGTCAAGTATACCCAGTTACAGGCTGTGATGGAAATGGCAAAACGCCATTTTAAAGAAGCTTTCTTTTTCAGTCGCCTTAATGTTGTTCAGCAACTGTTGCGGAATTTTTTCACCATTTCTTTCATGAGTGGCTGCTTGCCGATGTTGGGTTTCCAACTGGTTATCTAAGCGTTTTAAATTGCTGATGATTAGCTTTTGCTCTGTTTCCAGCTCCTGCAGCTTGGCATTGTAGTTGTTTTGCAAGTCCTCTAGTTTGTTGTAAGTCATCCGCAGTGCTTTATCATGGTACATCTGTTGGTTAATGACTTTTTCCTGCACCTGCTTCAGAGCTGCCAGCAAATGATCCAGAGCTTCTTCAGATCTAGTTTTTGCCTTATCAGTGATTTCAATTACCCGTCCCTGCTTGCTTAGAGTTTCTCGACGAAGTTGTGAATGTTTGGGCGGTACTTAGTCGGAAAAATAGGTGTTGCCTTTTTCATCCGCCCATTTATGCATCTTATTGGCACGTACGAGCTGACTGGAAAACAAGCCGTAATAACAGCTGTTGGTCTAATGCTCATGGTCATAAAGGCAGATTCAAATCCAATAAAGTCAAACGATTATATGTCAGGTATGGCTAATTTTATATCAAATTAGTGCCTTAACTAGGGTAATTTTTAACATCTTTTACTATGGATAGAAATTACTGCAATGCTTTATTGCAAATAGGTATTATTGCGCTTTAAAATCAACCGATTAGACTAGCCAGTTGATGTATTGGCGGTAAAATTACCATCTTGGCAAGCTGCAATAACAGCAATGCGGCTAAAGGTGACAGGTCAATACCGCCAAAATCAGGAATGAATTTGCGGCAAGTGTCCAACAAAGGTTCGGTCAGGCTGTGCAAGATGGATGCCGTCGCATTAAAGCTGCCTGGATTTAACCAGCTTAAGATTGCTCTAGCAAATACGGCGTAAATAAGCACGTTAATCAACAACGAAACCAAATTGCCAAAAGACAACAGGGCTAATGCGCCAATGCCGATGCCAAAACCTTTTAGCATTAATATCAAATAATCTGCCAACATCTGCAAACTGAGTGCTAAAACGATAGAAGATGTGTCTATCTTGCCGATCGGTGGGATATAGCGACGTAAGATTTTCAAGATTGGGTGGGTGATCTTGACCAGAAACTGGGAAATCGGGTTATAAAATTCAGCGCGACTCCATTGCAGCAAAAAGCGCAGCATGACTGCCAATATATACAGAGAAAATAGTGAATCGATTATAAAAATGGCCGGATCGGTCATATAGTTTGCATTCATTAGTGTGTTTCCATTTGTTTGGACATTTCAATTGAGCGGTCTCTTGCCGCATGTAAGGCTTGTGCAACGAGCTCGGTAAAGCCACCGCGTTCAAAAGTTTCTATTGCTTGCTGAGTCGTGCCGCCTGGGGAAGTGACCCGCCTACGTAACTCGGCGGGCGATTCTGACGATTCCAGCGCTATTTTAGCTGCACCCAACGCAGTTTGTTGAATCAATAAGCGGGCCGTGGCCTCGCTTAAGCCCAATTCAACGGCGACTTTCTCCATCGCTTCCATTAGCAGGAAGTAATATGCGGGTCCGCTACCGGACACTGCCGTTACCGCATCCAGTTCACTCTCGGTATAGACCCAAAGTGCAATACCAACTGACCTTAATAGCGTCTCCGCCAAATCGCGTTGTTCTGGGCTGACATTAGCGTTTGCATACAAAGCAGTTGCGCCTGTCAACACCAGGGCGGGTGTGTTCGGCATACAGCGTACGATAGGGGTTTCAGGATACAGCCATTTGGTTAAGCTGGTGATGGTAATCCCCGCAGCAATCGACACCACCAATTGATTGGGATGCAGGCAAGGGCATATTTCCTTGGCAATTTGCTCCAAAATCTGCGGCTTAACCGCCAACACCACGACATCAACGGCAGCAATGACTTCCTGATTGAGGTGTGTCACGTTGACGCCCAAATTTACCGATAAGTTGGTCAAAGTTTCTGGATTAATATCCGATACCCAAAGCTGCTTAGGCGCATGACCGCTGGCGACGAGTCCATTTACTAGACTTGCAGCCATATTGCCGCCACCAATAAACCCTATTTTTGTTGTTTTCATGTTGTATCAATTATTGGGAAAGTAAGTGTATTCTACCCAATATAGGGTCAGACCTGAAAATCTCAAGCACATTCTTCATGGCGCACTGTGCTAAAGTACGTCAAAAACCCAATCTGTCGATGATTGATACAATTTATATTGTGTAGCAACATCCGCGCTGCTAAAGATATTTGGGCGGGTATTCTCATCTGCTGCATTGCCTTAACCACTGCCATACGGCTTTTTGCGCACAGTATGTACCCATACGATTGATGAGCTGACGCATCGTATGGAGGCAATCAAGCAGGTAAAGAGACAAACTATTCTGGGACGTTATACAATCTACCTAATTAGAGGTTGCTAGCAGATCTCAGAATCAAAATGACCTTATTGTTTTCAGTGCGAGTCATCAAAGTTAAGTTTTTCAAGGAATGTTAGGCATGTTAAGGCTGTTAAAATTAAATTCGCAATCCTGGTTTTTTTTAGGTTTTTGGGTATGCGTGGGATTACTGGCTGCGGGCTATTATTTCCAGCTAATTATGAAGCTAGAACCTTGCCCCTTATGTATTTCTCAACGCATTGCTATCTTTTTGACGGGCGTGAGCTTTTTATGCGCGGCCTTGCATAATCCAGGGCAAATCGGCACACGCCGTTATGCCATTTTGGGTACGGTGCTTGCGTTGTGTGGTGCAGCGGTTTCTATTCGCCATATATGGATACAACATCTACCTCCTGACCAAGTGCCCGAATGCGGTCCAGGGCTAGATTATGTGTTAAATAACTTTCCCTTTACAGAAACCCTCAAGCTATTACTAAGCGGAACGGGCGATTGCGCGAAAGTGAATTGGACTTTTATGGACTTAAGTATGCCCACGTGGACATTACTTGCTTTTTTAATATTAGCAACGGTAAGTATTTTGCAATACTGGAATTATCAAGAGAAAATAGAGTTGATTAAGAAATAAATTCCCTTTCCATTATTTTTACAATCTAGCTTTATTCGAGACAACATAATATGAACAAACCTCTGTTGGCGTTACTGGTAGCAATTCCCTTCTTATCCGCATCTTTGTTAACCGAGGCAGCCGATAAAACAGAATTAACCGCATTACAGCAAGTCATCAATGGTAAGCACCGTTCGGCAGAACACAAACACAGAGATCAATACCGCCACCCCGAACAAACGTTGACATTTTTTGATGTTAAAGCAGACATGACCGTGGTGGAAATATCCCCCGGTGAAGGCTGGTATACCGAAATTCTCGCCCCGTATCTCAAGGACAAAGGAAAGTTGTATGCCGCGCATTTTTCACCGGATAATCCAGAAGCTTACTTTAAAAAAAGCCTGAGCGACTTTCTCGACAAAGTCCATAAGCAATCCAAGTTATACGATAAGCTTGAAATCACTGTATTACAGCCACCCAAAGAGGTGCGGATTGCCCCTGATGGTTCTGCGGATCGGGTGCTAACGTTTCGTAACGTCCATAACGGAATGAAAAACGACCAGGCGACTGTGGTGTTCAGTGCCATGTTTAAAGCCTTAAAACCTGGTGGCATTCTTGGTGTTGTTGAGCACAGAGGTGCATCAATTAAGCAGCAAGATCCCAAAGCATTGTCGGGGTATGTGACTGAAGACTATGTCATCGCCCTGGCCAGAAATGCCGGTTTTGAATTTTTGGCAAAGTCAGAAATCAACGCCAATCCCAAAGACACCAAAAACCACCCAAAAGGGGTCTGGGCGCTGCCACCTACGCTAAGGCTAAAAGACAAGGATAAGGCAAAATATCTGGCAATTGGCGAAAGCGACCGAATGACCATCAAGTTCATCAAACCTCAACCAAAGTCGCTTGCTAGCTTTCTACCCAGCCAATTATTAGGTAGCATAGATCGTGCCGATTTGTCCGCGATTCCTGCTGTAATCCACAGTAGCAAGTAAAATAATAAAAAAATATAAGCGCACCGACAATGTGCATT
>SHZQ01000035.1 GCA_009695535.1 Methyloglobulus sp. | reverse complement strand
GGCGCTCGAAATCCTCATTTACATCAAGTAAACTCCTGTTTCTGTGCATCAATCGCCCACAACTGACGGCGGCTCGTGACGATCTTGAACAGGTTCTTAAAGCTTATTTCCGCCAAAACTCTGGCACAAACAAGATGATGATGGAGAAAATTTGTACTCGTCCCAGTATCATAGCGAACGAACAAATCATCGTTTGCAAGTCATTTAAGCTGGCATAATTGGTGGCAGGACCCACTTGGTTGAGACCAGGGCCAGCGTTGTTGAAACAAGCGATTACCGCTGAGAGTGCCGTTATAAAATCCAGTCCAGTCAGTAATAGTGTGAACACCAGGATGACCGCGCACATAAAGTACAGGAAGATGAAGCCCGTGACGGACGTTACGATATTGTGACCGATGACTTGATCGCCTATCCGCAGTGATCTTACGGCATAAGGATGGATGAATTTAAACAGCTCTAAGCGGGTTTGTTTGAGCAAGATGATTGTCCTAATCATGCGAATGCCGCCGCCAGTAGAGCCTGATGAGGCTGACAAGCAGCTTAAAAAAAACATCCACATGGGTACAAAAATAGGCCATTTATTAAAATCCTGGGTGGCAAAGCCGCAATCGGTGGCAATAGTGACCAAATTAAACGTTGCATGACGTAGCGCGGTAAAAAAATCAGGATAAGTGCCAGCGTTCCACAATACGTAAGCTGCAAGCACGCAGCTACCTAAGACTAAGGACAGAAAGCCCCGTAACTCCATATCTTCCCGATAAGGTCGTAGCGAACGTTTGCGAATCACGACGAAATGGGTGGCAAAGTTAATTGCTGCCAGCAGTTGAAAAATCGTCAAAACGACTTCGATAGGCACAGAATTAAAGAAGCCAACACTGGCATCATGCGTGGAAAATCCGCCCAAGCTCATGGCGGCAAAGGAATGACAAACCGCATCAAACCAGTTCATTCCTGCTAATTTCAACGAGATGATACAAGCTACGGTAATGCCTGCATAGACCAGCCACAGGGCTTTGGCGGTTTGGGCAATACGTGGCGGTAAATCGGATTCTTTCACAGACCCTGGTGCCTCTGCCATGTATAACTGCATTCCTCCGATACCTAAGATAGGCAAAATTGCCACGGCGAAAATAATAATCCCCATGCCCGCAATCCAGTTCAATTCATGCCGCCAGAGATTGATCGACATGGGTAGGTTGTCGATACCGCTCAGTATGGTTGCGCCTGTGGTCGTCAAACCAGAAACCGCCTCGAAATAAGCATCAACAAAACTCAGAGACGGAAAATAAAGCAAAAGTGGGATGGCGCTGAATACCGGAGTTACTGACCAAGTAATCGCAACCAGCAAAAAGCCAGTTTGTCGCGTTACTTTTTTGGTAGCGCGGAAGGTTGTAAAAAACATCAATGCGCCCATCAATAGAGTGAGCAATGTTCCTTCAAGAAAGGCATCCTCTGCGCCGTCCTTAGCGATAACTGAGGTTAGTAGGCTAGTGGACATCAAACCACCACAGCCCATTGTAATTAGGCCAAAAACATGAATGATGGTTAGGAAGACGGTCATGATAGGGGCGATATGGTCTTACAAATGCTTACTGGATTGAAAAACATCAGAGTCAACGGGGTTTTTCCATAAGTAGGGCTTTAACAGGTAAGTTAGGCATTATGTGGGGTCATAAGCTATTTAACGTGAATTGCGCTGTCATTTGAGCAACGGTTGAAAGTTTTTCTCGATGTTAACGACCAGTTTCTTCTCCATCGCAAACATGATGACATGGTCGTTTTCTTCAAAAACCGTGTCATGATGAATTTCGATGACTTGCTGGCTACGGATCAGCGCACCTATTACGATCCCGGAAGGGAAATGCACTCCATCCACGCGCTTGCCGACGACCGAAAACGAGCCATTATCGTGCGCGACCGCCTCAATTGCTTCAGCAGTACCACCACACAGCGAGCTGACCTGCGCGACATCACCTTTGCGAACATGCTTTAAGATGCTGCCCAGGGTTTCCTGATTGGGCAGTACGGCGACATCAATACCAGTACCGGGCAGCAATTTGGTATGGGAAGCATGGTTAAGTAAGCAGATGGTTTTGCGTACTCCCAGGCTTTTTGCCAGTGCGGCAGAGATAATGTTTACGCCATCGTTTTCGGTTATTGCACAAAACAGGTCGGTGCTATCGATGGATTCGTCCAGCAGCAGCGTCTCATCAGCGCAATCGCCTTTTAATATCACGCATTTAAGCAGCTCGTTAGATATTTTCTTTGCTCGTTTTGGGTCTTTTTCAATGATTTTGACTTGATGGTCGTTTTCAAGTGCCAGCCCAAGGCGTTTTCCGATATGTCCGCCACCGGCAATGATGATGCGTTTAAGCGGAGCTTCCAATTTGTTGAGTTCTTTCAAGACCCGGCGTACTTCATCACGCGGTGCTACGATAAAGACTTCATCGCCTGCTTCTATAGTGGCCTGACCATTCACCAACAAGGGTTTACCTTTGCGGAAAATGGCAACCACGCGAATCTTGCTATTGGCTAAACGGTCACTCAGGGTTTTGATTTTTTTTCCGGTTAAAAAGCCATATTCAGTGACTTTTACGGAAAATAGTCGCACCAGCCCACCCGCAAAATCGGAAATATGCAACACACCTGGGAAGTCGATCAGATTGCGGATGGATTCCATAACAATCTGTTCAGGACTGATTACATGGTCTATAGGAATGCCCTTTGGGCCGAACAGCTGCGGGTGCTTGAGGTAATCAATTGCCCGAACCCGTGCAATGGTTTTGGGGCGGCTGTACAAGGCGTTGATGATGAGACAGGCTAACATGTTGGTCTCGTCGCTGTCCGTAACTGCTATCACTATATCCGTATCATAGATACCCGCCTGTTCCAGGACGGTGGGGTGGGCGGCATTGCCTGCGACGGTGGCAATATCAAGGCGCTCTTTCAACGCATCCAGGAGTAGCGGCTGAAAGTCCACAACCATAATGTCGTTTTCTTCGCTGGCTAAGGCAGCAGCTACGGCAGAGCCAGTCACTCCAGCACCAAGAATGAGTATTTTCATTAAATCCTTCTAACCACCAATAAAATCATGGGTGGCGTATTTTACTGATTTTGATTGCTAAATGCTATCTGAATAAATGACGATTATCCAAGAACGTCATTCCGGCATGAATTTAAAGATGAGGCTCAAAATTTTGCGTCGCCACCCAAGTCTGAATCTTTTCAACAGCCTGTTTCGTTAACACAGTAAAACCACTAACAGCGCCTTTGGCATCAGGCGTGGGGCAGGGGAGTTGCAGATTGAAATCTTGTGTTCTGGGCTGAGGGTGCTTATCATCTAGCGTATATGTGACGGTAAAGTGCATGACTACTTTTGCTTTATTAAGCGTTTCAAATTGTTGTTCGAAAACCTGTAGCTGAATTGTTACAGGGCTGGTCTGTTGCTTGCCATTATTTCTCAGCAGTTGTTCAAATAGCTCCGACGGCGCGGCAATCCAGCGATCCAGCGAATAAAACCGTACCTGAGTTGGCGTTGAATACAGCAAGCGATAGCGAATGCGGTTGTCACTTAGCCATTTGGGAGCATCCACGGTAATCGGCGATTGCTGAGGTGAGCTAGTGGTTTCAGATGGCACGTTCGCGTAAGGATAGCCAAAATCATGCACTGCCGACGGTGTGCTGGGTAAAAAAATGCAACTACTGGTGCTTAAAAGCAATACACCCAACGGCAACAAAGCTAGCATTCGTGTTTTCATTTTGACTCCTCAAAACCTGGCTCGCCCGGACCAGGATCTTCATGTTCAGGCCCTAATAATACCGATTGTGGATTATTTTCAAATGTCGTGACTATCTGTTTTACCTGTTCCGTAGTCGTTTGCAGTTCAGCCAGCAGCTTATTGACTTTGGGCAAGGTGGTTTGTACGAACTGATTGCCAGCAGCATTACCCGTATCGGCGACAGTGCTCACTTTATCACTGAGGTGCTTGGCCTCTTTGCTCAGGCTTTGTAAATCTCCAGCTAGGGTATCAATATGCTTAAGGGTTTTGCTTGCGTCTTTAGTTAATGCCGGAATACCAACCAGCGCGTTATCAACGCTTTTTTGCAAAGATTCCAGTTTGCCGCTCAAGGTTTTAAGGTTGGCGAGTATGTCGACGATATTCTTTTCATTTTCCTCATTCAATAGGCTGCTTAGGCGGAGCATGAGGTGGTCAGCTTTTTTTAATAAGTCATCGCCAGAATCAAGCAACCTATCGGTAACAGAAGGCATCAAGGGAATGCGATTAGCAACGTCACTACCCGGCGGTAGTTTGGCGGGTATTTTTCCAGTATCCCTAAGTTCCAGCTGAGTAAGCCCTGTGACACCCTTAAATTGCAAGGTGGCAAATACGCCTCTGGTGAATAGGATATTTTTGTCCACTTCAATTTTAATCAAGATAATGCCTGAATTTTGAGGATCAAAGCGGATATTCAGCACTTTACCCACGGCAATTCCACGATAAAACACAGTTGATTCAGGATTAAGCCCCGACACGGAAGCTTGGGTCGAAATCACATAAACATCCCGCTCCCGCTCCAGATTGCCCAACCAATAGACGACCCCAGTGGTTGCGGTTAACAGGACGACCAAAAACAAACCAGTAAGCAAGGCGCGATTATTTCTACCCACTTAGCTGTCCTTGTTGAGTTTTGGGCTGAGCTTGGGCTTGATAATTGAACACACGCTGGGCGCGTTGGTTATGAAAATAACGCTGCACGAACGGATGCTGGCAAGCCAAAACCGTCGCTAAGGTGCCAAAAGCTACTAATTGCTGGTCTGCCAAAACTGCGACCTTAGTACATAAGTCCCGTAATATGTCCAAATCGTGTGTCACTAAAATCACCGTAAAGTTAAGGTCTCGATGCAATCCTGATAGCAAATCCACAAAATCCTGGCTGGAAATAGGATCAAGACCCGATGTCGGCTCATCTAGCAACAACAAGCTTGGTTCCAAAATCAGCGTACGGGCGAGCGCAACGCGCTTGGTCATCCCGCCCGACAAATCTGCGGGCTTTAGCCACGCATCTTTGGCGGATAGGCCAACGTTTTCAAGATTCATAAACACTAAATACTTGATGAATTCCTCATCGTCAACACCCAGTTCACGTAAGGGAAATGCGATATTCTCGAATACGTTCAGTACGCTGAATAATGCGCCTTTTTGGAACAACACGCCGCAATGATGACGTAATCGCTTGCCGTGACTGCTTGAAATAGTTTTCAATGACTCACCCATCACAAAAATCTCACCTTTGTTGGGGATTTGCAAACCAATAATTTCCCGTAACAACACAGTCTTGCCGCAGCCTGAAGCTCCCACCAAACCGAGTATTTCACCTTTTGGCAGGGCAAGGTTAATATCTTTGTGGACAACTTTGTCCCCAAAACTCGTCCAGATGTGTTCCAGTTGTATGGCGTGGGGCTGGTTCACGGCATGCCTACATCCATAAACAAAATAGCAAACACCGCATCGACCATAATAACCACGGTAATTGCCGCTACCACGGAATTCGTCGTCTCATTGCCCAAGCTTTCGGTATTAGGTTTGATGCGAAAACCGAAATGGCAGGCTATCAAGGCAATCATCAGTCCGAATACGGCGCTTTTGCCCAGTCCGATAAATACATTAAGCAAGGGCGCGGCATCTGGCAATTTTAAAAGAAATTGCTGATAGCTAATATCCAGAGTATTCTGCGCCGAAAGCATCCCGCCAATCAACGCCGTTGCGCTAGTCCACACACTTAACAACGGCAAAGAGACTGTTAATGCTATCACTTTAGGTAAAACCAGGCGCAAGGAATGAGAAATTCCCATCGCAGACAGCGCGTCCAATTCTTCCGTAACTCGCATAATGCCGATTTGCGCCGTCATCGCCGAACCGGAACGGCCAGCGACCAGAATGGCGGCAAGTAACGGACCCAATTCACGAATAACGCTCAAGCCCAGAATATCAATAATATAAATTTCCGCTCCAAACAGTTTTAATTGTAGTGCGGAAAGATAACTTAATACGATACCAATCAAAAATCCCACCAACGCGGTGATGCCCAAAGCCCGAACCCCCGCATCATAAATGGTGATGGAAATCTCCGACCAGGGAATACCACCTGGATGCCGCAGTAAATGTCCGCCATCCAGCAGTAATTGTCCCAATAAAGCAATGAAGTTTAGTACTTGTTCAAATACATCAGAGATAGCGTTTGATAAATAAGTGGCTGTTTGTAAAAAAGAAAAACTGGGTTCATCCAGATTTGGCACAGTCTGATTCTGCCATTTATTGATAAGGCGCAAATGTTCCGGCTTTATCTCCAGCCCAGCAGGTACAGATTGCCCCCATGCCTGCCAAAGCAGCAAAGCGGTTGCACTATCCAGTCCATTTACCGAGCGCAAATCCCAATGCAGCTTTTTATCCTCAGCAGCTTGTTTGATGCGTTTTTGTAAGTCAGAATCGCTCGTCAAGTTACTCAATACCCAATCACCAGACAATAAGACGCTAAAATTTCCGCCTTCATGCGCTACAGTG
Organism: Methyloglobulus sp.; assembly: GCA_009695535.1. Taxonomy (GTDB): domain Bacteria; phylum Pseudomonadota; class Gammaproteobacteria; order Methylococcales; family Methylomonadaceae; genus Methyloglobulus. The sequence goes on along the minus strand of SHZQ01000035.1, from coordinate 6,719 downwards.
TTCAGTATTGCTTGTGTCTTCAAGTGGGTATCGGCTTGGTTCATCTGATAACGGCGGCAGTGTACGGATAGCGGGTGAAATCTGTACTTTTTAGGAATACAAACCTTGGTTTGCGCGCCGTCTTATCAATCAAGTTGCAGATTTAACCCACTACCAGCGGACGCACAATAATTTCAGTTATCCTAGCCCCAATAGACATCGGGTACAAATTTTATCGCTCACACGCCCTACTTGGATGTGCTACTAGGAAAGTGCTGATAATTTATGGCCTACCTTGATAATAATCCGAATTATGAAACAAATTCCTGATTAGCAAGATACTTCAGCCGAAAAGGAACAGACCCCCTTTTCCACGAGGAGAGCCAAGATGAGGGGGGGCAATAAGGCTTTTTAGCATTTTTGAAAGACTGGCATCGTTGTTTAGGGCTTTCTGATTAAGTTCTTCAACAAGCTCATGACGAGCGGTAAAGTGTTGATTGCGTTAGTGGTAGGTTGGTTGAACCATGAAAGGAATCAACTTGTTCAGAGATTCCTTGAGTGAATAACCTCGTTTCATTCCTTTCACTTTAGTTTCTGCTATCATGACCCTTCTGATTAGCTCTCCCCGTTGGATAAGCAATATTTTTTGCACCAGATAAGTAAGTGCCGCATAAAGCAAATGATTGGCTTACTTATGACACAGCCTTACTGTTATGAATTTCAGAATTATGACCAAAAGACCTTACCTAACGCTGACGATACTAATTCTGGTATTGATTGCGGTTGCTGTGCAGTTTGCCCCTGGCTGGTTTCAGAAAGCGGATGTTAGCCCGCCTGCTACGGCATATAGTCGCGCACAAGGAGATACCACCAAAATTGAAGTGCCTTGCTCCAATGAACATACCGAATGGAGGCAGGCTCAGGTGATCGACGGGGTGGATATTGCCGCCGCGCCGGCTTGTGAGCCAGATAATCCTTACGATATTGCCGCATCGGTAAAGGGTACTAACGCTGTTTCGATGGCTACGCTGATGCAGTCTAATCTGGCACAAGATGCTTTGGTTATGGGGGAGGATGTTGACCACGACGGCGATCCTGATGTTGTCCACCTTAAGCTGGAAGTGGTCGAGTTTAACGGTGCCAGCCCAGATGGTGATTATTTCATCAACACCTATAATATTGCACCGGGCATGCAACCGGGGCTTTGGGCGTATGCGCCTAAATCCAGCGGTATGGCGTTGAAAAATTTTAGCTCACGGGAGGCGCGGCCATTTTTGCGTGCGCCTTCGCCTACGATACGGGTTGAGCAGGGCGATAAGGTGTTCATCACGCTGGAAAACACCCATTACCTGCCGCACACCATACATCTGCATGGAGTCGATCATCCTTGGCAAAATTCTAAAGGCGAAGATAACGACGGCATGGAAGAGCATCCGGTTTTCCCAGGCAAAAGCCATACTTACGAGATACAGCCTCGGCATACGGGGACGATGTTTTATCATTGCCATGTCCAAACCGCGCAGCACATGATGATGGGTTTGAGCGGCATGTTCGTCATCGAGGAAAATCAGCCCAACAACTGGGTGCAAACCTTTAATGTCGGGGCGGGGCAGGTGCGCCATCCATCAGTTGCGGTGAAAAAGACTTACAGCCAGGAATACGATTTGCTGTACCAGTCCATCGACAAAAAACTGGCAAGCACTATCCAGTCTGCAACCGATCCACGACTTATCGCCAAAGCTATGAGCCGCGATTACAATATGACCGAATCCTTCGAGAATTACTTCCTGCTCAACGGGCATTCTTTCCCTTATACCTTGCGGGATTCGATGATTGTTACCGAAGGCAATGAAGCCATTAAGCTGCGTGTTGTCAATGCCCAGCGTTCGCAAGTTGCCATCCATATTCATGGACATAAGGCCACAATTACCGCAATGGATGGCGTGGAACAAGCTGTTGGACAACAAGTAACGCGAGATGTGTTTGATATAACGATGGCACAACGGCTTGATCTAAATCTACAAACCACTAACGATGGCTTGCACAGTTATGGGCCTGGTCTATGGATGTTCCACGACCACGTACCGACCGGAACGACCACCGATGGCATGGAGCCAGGCGGAAATATGGCAATCTTGGCTTACAAGCCACTGATTGACGAGTTAGGAATGCCTAAGATGCACGACCAATTGCTCGCCGAGGTATTCGACAAAGATTACTACGCCAAAAAGCAGCCACTTTGGCAGCAAAGCGATTTTGCAGCGGCGTTGGGCGATGCGGGGCTTATTTCCCCCGACGTAAAAAAATTGGTTATCTTTGGGTTGTTGATTGGCTTGATAATTGGCTTATTGATTGTGCTGATGATGGTTTATAAAAGGAAACAGCAATCATGAAAGCAGTTATTTTTAAGGATTCGCTTAATAACTCCTTCGACGACCAACGGAAGCGCCTGTGGCGCAAGCTCAGGATGAACGGCGGTGCGTTGATTCCGTTCGTGGTGAGTTTATCGAACCATGAATGGAATCAACTTGTTCGGTTTTGTAGGGTGGGCAGAGCGTTTATGCCCACCCTTGCGCCGTTAAATGGTGGGCAAACGATAAGACCGTTTACTCACCCTACACGATTAATTTGGCAAATCGTAATCCTATTATTCATGGCAACAGGTATAAGCACACCCGCATCCGCCATGATGGAGCATGACCACATGCTGATGGACGAAAAAGGCATGATTATGAATGCCAACACCGACCGCTTGCCCAAAGATTGCCCAAAAATATCCAAGGATATTGATATAACCATCCGCGCCGGACATAAACACGCCAAAAAATTTACCGGCAAAATGTACGCATTCGATAACCAGCAATGGGACGTTCCGCCTTGTGCGCGAGTAAATGTGACTTTCATCAATGACGACGACATCCGGCATCAATTGATGATTCATGGCTTGCCTGGTTACTTATATCCGCAAGGCATGTTCCATCTGGAGCTATACGGGGCAGGGGAGTTAAAGGCATCGCTCATCGTGCCTGCCATGAAAAAAACCTATCTAGTGCATTGCGAACTACCGCAACACATGGAAAAAGGCATGAAATCCCAGCTTAAAGTTGACGGTGGTGATGGTGATTTGCCTAGCATACCTGGGCTGACTAAGCCAGTTAGGGCGGACAGTTACCCCGTAGACTGGACGCTTTCGATGGGTGCAATGTTGTTGGCTTGTGTGTTGGCAGGTTGTCTAGTGCCTTTGGCTTTGGTGAGAAAAAGGTGGGGGTGAATATTATCGATTCCGTGCTCTAGCATTCGCTGTTTATAAAGCATCAAAAAACATGTTTTTTGACTCCGTCGTAGAAACTTTAAAAAATCAATAATGGTATCTACATTGCGCGATTATGATTTCGGTTTCCGTTGCCATATAAACTAGCCGATGCTCAAGATCAATCCGCCGCGACCAAAAACCTGTAAGCTCATGTTTAAGTGGTTCAGGCGTCCCGATACCAGTAAAGGGATTTCGGCGAATACCCTTAATTAGTGTGTTAATGCGTTTAAACTGAGCCTTATCGGTATCGTACCAGTGCATATACTGATCCCGCGCTTTGCCACGAAAACATAACCTCACTCAGTATCCTCAAGCAATTCGTGATAAACCACGTTTCCTGCTTTTATTTCGGCTATTGCTTGTTCCAAATCCTTTTTGTTCGCAGGGCTTGCCATCAGATAAGCCGTTTCGTCATAAGCATTAAAGTCTTCCAGCGACATCAAGACAGCAGGTTTGCCGTTTTGTCGAGTAATCAAGATCGGCGAGTGATCCTCGTTCACACGGTCCATCGTTTTTGCCAAGTTGTTGCGTAAATCGGAATAACTAATCGCCAACATAAAAATCACCTTTATTAATAAGTACGCATTAGTGTGCCGTACTTATTGTTGTACAATAAACGAATAATGCGAAAGACCGTAAGACGTAATAGTGAAAGGCATTGCGCCCGATCTATTTTTGCAACATCAAAGCCAATTGCCTGAGTGCCTTTCCCCTGTGGCTTAACGAATTTTTAACTTCAGGCGGCAATTTGGCAGAAGAGCAATCATGTCTGGACACCCAAAACAAGGGATCGTAACCAAAACCGTTTGCGCCTTGTGGGTGCATTAGGATTTTGCCTTCCCAAATACCTTGGGCGATAAGTGGCATGGGGTCGGCGGCGTGTTTCAGCATGACGATCACGCAAATAAACCGCGCGGTACGTTCTTCAAAAGGAACGCCAGCCAATTCCAGCAGCAATTTGTCGTTATTGTCTTTGTCGCTCGCACCTTGTCCCGCATATCGGGCGGAATAAATTCCTGGCTCCCCATTTAAGGCATCCACTGCCAAGCCGGAATCATCAGCAAGCACAGGTAAGTGACTGTGTTGTGCGGCATGTCTGGCTTTGAGCAAGGCGTTTTCAACAAAAGTCAGCCCGGTTTCATCGGCTTCGGTTTGGACGAATTCGGATTGAGGGATGATGGCATAATCCGGCAGTAAGGCTTGGATTTCCCTAATTTTACCTGGATTATTGCTGGCTAGAACGATTTGAGGTTTTTTTGTATTAATCATTACTAAAACAAGTCATTACCAGTGCTCACGGTTGCTTAAATCCTAACACAGCTTTAACTCGGCGCACTGTTTCGCTTGCCCACAGGCTTTTAATTCGCGTCTTTACTGATGCAATTCTGGTTTTGATATTGACATAGATAGCACTGGTTTTGATTTTGTGCAGTTGTGCAAGCAACCATTCGTAACAAAATTTAAACCACGCGAAGGTCAATAATTTATCTTTGGCAATTTGAAATAACCAAAAAGTGAATGCGGCAATAGGGATTTTTCCGACATAGATTACCGTGCCAATCAGCACCTGACCTTGAGCAAATAAGCCTATTGCGATGATGCCCAACAATTCGACGGCGGCGAACAACGCCAGAAAACACACTAGCAAAGCATAGCGGTTGAGCTTAAGAATGATAATCTCAAGCTTATGAAGTATCTTAAGTTCACGGATAAACTCATAAATGGGTTCGGCAATGCGTTCCCAAACCAGCTCTTCCAAGACCAAATAGATAAATACCAATACCGTCAGCAGGGCATTGGTGACTTTGCGGAAAAGAGTTTTAAGCATTAATATTTCCAGGGTTTGATGAAAAACAGCGATTATTCATAGATTAAGGCATATTTACCGATTATGGAATCAGAAAGACCAGGAGTTCTTAGGTATGGAGCAAATCTAAGCATCATGCTACTATCAAAAACTGTTGTAATCATTCCATTGTAGCTATTCGATATTAAAGGAATCATCAAAAGGAAGTGTCATGCTCATAAATTGCATCGCCTACCAAGAAGGCAAAAAACTTAAGGACATTACTATTGAGGAAATCAGCGATTATTTACTGATACCCAACTGCTTTGTTTGGGTTGCCTTGCTGGATGCCGAGTTGGCAGAACTGGAGAAAATGTGTGAGGAGTTCGATCTGCATCCGCTTGCTGTTGAAGATGCCTGGAATAGCCACCAACGCCCTAAGATTGAGGAATACGGTGATGATTCTCTGTTTGCCGTGATGCATTTGGTGGAAATGGATGGCAACGAAGTGACCGTCGGCGAAGTTGATGTTTTCGTGGGCTTAAACTTCGTATTATCTGTGCGAAACCGCAGCAAAGATGGCTTTCTGGGTGTACGTGCAAGGTGCGAGCGCGAACCGCATTTATTAAGCTACGGCGCGGGTTTCGTGTTTTATGCGCTGATGGATGCGGTCGTTGACCGCTACTTTCCCGTACTGGATGTCTTAGAATCTGAGCTTGAAGATATTGAAGAACAAATCTTCATCAAAGGTTCTGCGCGATCCAATATAGAACGCTTGTACGAACTCAAGCACAAAGTCACCACGTTAAAACACGCTGTCGCTCCCCTAATCGAAGAAACTAGCAAGCTGCACAGAGGCCGTGTGCCAACGGTTTGCGTCAACACCCGCGAATATTTTCGTGATGTTTACGACCATCTCAATCGCATTCATGCCTCCATAGAAAACATGCGCGAAACCATAGGTACGGCGATACAGGTGAATTTGTCGATGGTCACTATAGAAGAAGGTGAAGTCACTAAACGCCTCGCCGCATGGGCGGGTATCTTCGCTGTTGCCACGGCATTTGTGGGTATCTGGGGTATGAACTTTGAGGTTATGCCGGAATTACGGATGAAATACGGTTATCCAGCCGCTTTAACTGTCATCGCCTTGGTGTGCGGTATTTTATATAGACGGTTCAAAAAAGCGGGATGGCTTTAAGGGCTTGCTCAGAATTTCCTTAATTGCCAATAGTTTGTTCAAAGATGTTCAATATGAACCACCGCCAAGGCGCTAATTATGCAAGTACTATTACATCAGCACTTAGCTTAAAGGCTACACTAGCCTCGCCTAAATTTACAGGAACCGTTAACGGTATTACTGCAGTATAATTACCAGCAACAATTACTGGCACTTATTGTATCTTATAGAACCTTACAGGCATAAAAAAACCCTCTAAGCCTTATGACTTAAGGGTTTAGTGTATCTTAAAAAACATCTTAAAATACTGAATTGGTGGAGGCGGGGGGAATTGAACCCCCGTCCGCAAGCACTCCGCCACAAGGTCTACATGCTTATCCCGAGCTTTGATTTAGCTGATGGCTACCCGTCGGGCCAAGAAAACCGCCAGCGATTTCGATTGGGTTTAGCGCTTTAGGCTC
>SHZQ01000034.1 GCA_009695535.1 Methyloglobulus sp. | reverse complement strand
CGACCTGTTGCTGCAACTCGATCCCCGTGACCCGCTGCTGCGCTTGGCGCAGGCGATCCCTGGCCGGAATTGGACAGCGCCTTCGCAAAGCACTACACCCAAGGCCAAGGCAGGCCGTCCAAGCCCATCCGCCTGATGGTGGGGCTGCTGGTCCTGAAACAGTGGGACAACCTCAGTGACGAGCAGGTGGTGCTGCACTGCAAGCGCAACCCTTACTACCAGGCCTTTTGCGGGTGCACCGAAGTCAGCAACAAACTGCCGTGCGACAGCACCGAACCGGTGCATTTCAGGAAACGCATCGGTACCGAAGGCGTTGACAGGCTCTTCCAGGTCAGCGTCAAGCTGCACAGCAAGGCTACCCTGGAAGACACCGTCACCATCGACACCGCCGTGCAGGAAAAAAACATCACCTACCCCACCGATGCCAAACTGGCAATCAAGATCATTAGCCGCCTGAACAAGCCGGCTAAACACGAGGGTATCCAGCTACGGCAAAGAAGTCAAAGCTCTGCGCCTAAACCTTCGGCACTTCCGCCATGTCAACCGCCGCGCAAAAGCCAAAGAAGCCAGCGGCTACGCACCATCGCCCATGCGCTGGTCAGGGCGCTGCGCTGGAGCTTGCCCCAGCACAGGCTGTTGCCTTTGGTATATTCCTATAGGCTCACACCGGTTGCGGGGAGTTTTCAGGGTCGACTAGTTAAGCCATACTCCTGGGAGTAAATATGTTTCATATTGCTCTCTTTGAACCTCAAGTCCCGCCAAATACAGGCAATATTATTCGATTAGTCGCCAATAATGGCTGTAGTCTGCACTTGATCGAGCCTATGGCTTTCGATTTGGAAGAAAAAAACCTCCGGCGGGCGGGTCTTGACTACCACGATCTTGCCCAGGTTTTTAAATATTCAAACTACCTGGAATTCGCTTCGGCCATGCAGGGCAGGAGGATTTTCGCGTGTACGACCAAAGGCGATCAATCCTACGATAAAATAATTTACCAGCCCGAAGATGTATTGCTTTTCGGCTCTGAAACTTCAGGCTTGCCCACTGGAATATTAAACGGCATAGCTCCTGATCGGCGATTGAGAATCCCGATGATGCCGAATAATAGGAGCATCAATCTATCAAATGCTGCCGCCATCATCAGCTACGAGGCTTGGCGTCAACAAGGGTTTTATGGTGGGGAATAATGCGTTCATCGTCTCCTCGCCTTATCGGTGAACTCTCTTGGTAGTGAAATCAACCGGATGCAGAGTGCTTGACTGATATAGAGATTTGGATAGTTGCGGTAATTCTTGACATAAAGCCCTATGTTTAGGTTTTAAGAGTTCAATACCTTGAATGAAACCATTCGCATCATCATGGCTTACTACCATACATTGCACTTGCCGCCAGCGGCGTACGTTTTGCACAGCGTGTGTGGCTGACGATGCCGTTCTTAACGCCTTGCCTTGCTGTTTTTGTAACGCCTCGAGCCGATAGTGTTTGCCTATCCATTGCAATAAAGACCAAGCGAAAAATACGACAATCATCATAACGACTGTTGAAGCATGGGCAGTCAGCGTTGCCAACAGAGTCAAAATTGAGTTCGATGCAAATGCTTGTAAAAACGAGCACGTTTATTTTTGTGAATAGCAGCCACTCCCATAGAGAGTGAAAACACCATAGCTAGTTGAGTTATATGATTAGTTTCTATTAAACGAAGCCGGATATTTTTTCCAATTAATTTCAATAGTGCAATGACACTACTGCCGAGAAAACAACGGATATCCTTATGAAAGTAACAATATTTTTAATTTTTCTGTGTTTTTTTTCTACCATCCAAGCCCAAACTGATGCGCGCGCTTGGACAAAGGTAGACAAACCAACGACAGCAAGAATCGCCCAAAGTATCGGCAAATACACATCAGGCTGCTTAAGAGGGGCGGCAACATTACCTCAGAATGGCAAAGGCTACCAAGCAATGCGACTGTCCAGAACACGCTATTATGGCCATCCTGACCTGGTTCAGTTTATCCAAAAAATGGGGCAGACTGCACAAAATAAACACTTAGGAATATTGCTTATTGGCGATATGGGGCAAGCACGAGGCGGGCCAACTTTGACTGGACATCGCAGCCATCAGACGGGTCTTGATGTCGATATATGGTATCTACTCGCCAAAGAAGCCGAAAAAAGAGAGCTTAGTTTTAGCGAACGCGAATCTTGGGGTGCGCCTTCTGTTTTAACTGCCAGTGCAAATGCTGTCAATCCTGCCCAATGGTCGTCAGCCAACGAACAAATACTTGAAGCGGCTGCACGCTTGCCCGAAGTGGATCGTATTTTTGTTAACGCACGTATTAAGCAAACATTGTGTGAATGCAAAACAGCCTGCGGCTGGCTACAAAAAATTCGCCCTTGGTACGCCCATGCCGACCACTTTCACGTCAGGCTAAAATGTCCTGCAGGAGATATTCACTGTGAAAAACAAGAACCTGTCCCTGCGGGGGATGGCTGCGGCGCTGATCTTGCTTGGTGGTTTTCAGCTGAGGCTAATATGCCATCCAAAAGGCCTCCTGCAAAAAAGATACTGCTACCCGCAGCTTGTGATGCGGTGCTGAATGAGGAGTAGATAAGCAATAAAAAGGGGTCGTTAGACCCCTTTTTGCTGTAGCTAATTACAATCGATAAGATAAAACTATTCTTTATCGACTTCTTTCATGCTCAATCTGACCCGGCCTTGGCGGTCGATTTCCAGTACTTTTACTCGGACGATATCACCTTCGGTGAGTTTATCGCTGACCTTGTCTACATGGTCGTCAGAGATTTGCGAGATATGAACAAGGCCGTCTTTGCCGGGCAAAATAGTGACAAACGCACCGAAGTCCATCAGCCTTGCGACCTTGCCTTCGTAGATCTTACCTACTTCAACTTCTTCGGTAATTTCTTCAATCAAGCGGCGGGCTTCTTCACCAGCGGCCTTATCGACGGACGCAATCTTGACTACGCCATCGTCTGTGAGGTCGATGCTGACACCAGTTTGCTCGGTGATACCACGGATCGTCGCACCGCCCTTGCCGATGACTTCGCGGATTTTGGCGGGGTCGATCTTGAAGCTTATAATGCGTGGTGCAAAGTCCGACATCTGGTCACGGGTGGCAGCCAGGGCTTTATTCATTTCACCCAGAATATGCAAACGACCTGTTTTGGCTTGTGCCAGCGCGGTTTTCATGATTTCTGCGGTGATGCCATCAATTTTGATGTCCATTTGCAGAGCAGTAATGCCGTCTACAGAGCCAGCAACTTTAAAGTCCATATCGCCCAGGTGATCTTCATCGCCCATGATGTCAGACAGCACAGCAAACTTGTCGCCTTCTTTGATAAGCCCCATAGCAATGCCAGCGACTGGCGTTTTGATGGGTACACCAGCATCCATCAAGGCGAGACTGGTGCCGCACACGGAAGCCATTGAGCTTGAGCCATTGGATTCGGTGACTTCCGAAACCACGCGTAGCACGTAAGGAAATTCTTCCATATTGGGCAGAACAGCTAACACACCGCGTTTGGCTAAACGACCATGCCCAATTTCGCGGCGTTTTGGTGATCCAACCATGCCGGTTTCGCCCACGCTGTACGGAGGGAAGTTGTAATGCAACATGAACGGGTCTTTATATTCGCCTTTTAGAGCATCGATAATTTGTGCATCACGTTGCGTACCCAAAGTTGCCACGACTAAAGCTTGGGTTTCACCGCGAGTAAACAGGGCGGAACCGTGGGTTCTAGGCAATACGCCAGTGCGGACGGAAATAGGTCTGATGGAATCCAGAGCGCGACCATCGATGCGTTTGCTATCGTTCAGGATTGCACCACGGACGATTTTATATTCCAGATTTTCGATGATTATCCGAATGTCTTTTTCGCCATATTCACCGGTAGCGGTCAGTTTTTCCACGACTGCTGACCTAATTTCTTTCAGCTTATCTTGTCTGATGAGTTTTTCAGCAATTTGATAGGCCGCTTTGATGTCAGCTTCAACGTGGCTTGCGACTTGTTTTTCAAGTTCGGCATTGGCGGCTGATGCTGACCATTCGACTTTTCCTGACCCTGCGGCCTTAGCAAATTCATTGATAGCGTTAATCGCGGTCTGCATTTGCTCGTGACCGAATAGCACCGAACCTAACATGATTTCTTCGGATAAGCCCGCAGCTTCGGATTCAACCATGAGTACGGCTTGGGCTGTTCCTGCGACTACCAGGTTTAATTGAGATTCTTTTAAAACAGCAGGGGAGGGGTTAAGTAGGTATTCGCCGTCTTTGTAACCCACACAGGCCGCACCTATCGGGCCGTTAAACGGCAAACCAGAAACTGCCAAGGCAGCAGATGCGCCTAATAAGGCGACCACTTCGGTGTCTACTTCAGGATTAAGAGACATTACCGTAGCGACTATCTGGGTTTCGTTAGTGTAACCTTCAGGGAAAAGCGGACGTATAGGACGGTCTATCAAACGGGAAATCAAGGTTTCCTGTTCGCTAGGACGACCTTCGCGCTTGAAAAAACCACCGGGAATTTTACCCGCTGCATAAGCTTTTTCCATGTAGTTGACGGTAAGCGGGAAAAAATCACCGCCACTCGGCTCTTTTTTACCAACGACTGTCACCAACAGCGTTGTACCTTCAACATCAATAATGACAGCGCCATCGGCTTGACGGGCTATTTCACCCGTTTCTATGGTGACGGTGCGGTCGCCGTACTGAAATTGTTTCCTGACTGGATTCACTATAAGGTTCCTTATGTGTTTAAAGAATTAATTAAGGGCGTTCACTACAAAAAGTGAATCGGAAACGGCTTGCTTGCTGGGTTTAACGATAAGTGCAATCAAGCCGTTCCAGGCATGAACTCTACAACGATTTATTTACGTAAGCCGAGGCGTTCAATCAATGAGCGGTAACGCGTAATATCTTTATTTTTAAGGTAATCCAGCAGTTTGCGGCGTTGATTAACCATGCGTAACAACCCTCGACGGGAATGGTTGTCTTTTTTGTGAGCGGCAAAATGCGGTGTTAATTGCACGATGTGTGCGGTTAATAACGCGACTTGTACTTCCGGTGAGCCAGTATCGGTTTCTGATAAACGATAGGCTTCGACAACGGCTTTTTTTTCTTCAGTGGAGAATGACATCAGTAATCCCTATTAAGATTAATAAAAAATAAAGCACTTGCTTGAATGTATAAAAACAGCAAGAGCCAGTAACAAACAGTTCCACGATAGGGTGTAGAAATGTTTAAAGTGGTTCATTTATTGAACCTAATCGTTCATATTGAACAATTTTTTCGGTGCTAGTTTACCATCCAAACGCATTTCTCCCAACCCTAAAAACTCAGTTGCATGGTACATTCGCACTGGGCCTAGCAAGTTTTCGGTAAGGGTTGAGGATTGCCCCTGTTTGGTATTAGCAGCCTGCTGGTCATTAAGATGTACAGCAGGCAAGTTTTGTAAGGGCGTATCAACTGCAATAAGTGCTGCCAGCAATTGTTGATTGTCCATATTTTGTAATTGCTCTAGCGAAATAGCTTGTTCGATATGGAACTGTCCCGCTTGTAACCGGCGCAATTCCTTAACTGTCGCACCACAACCCATTTCCTCACCTATATCTTCGGCAAGCGAGCGGATATAAGTGCCTTTTGAGCAATGCACTTCAAGTTCTAAGGTGTCTTTTTGTGCATCCAACAACTTCAATTCAAATATCGTAATATGCCTGGCTTTTCGCTCGACGGTTATCCCGCTTCTAGCCAATTCATACAGCTTTTTGCCATTTTGTTTTAAGGCCGAATACATGGGTGGAATTTGGTCGATTTCACCAGTAAATTTTTCCAATATGACCTTTATACCCTCAATGGTAAATTCGGGGATAGTCCGTGTTGCAATAACACTGCCTTCCAAGTCCCCGGTATCGGTCTTAATGCCGAGCTGGACAGTAACCAGATAGCGTTTATTGTCATCCAGCATCATCCCAGAAACTTTAGTGGCTTCACCAAAGCATAGCGGCAATAAGCCCGTAGCTAAAGGATCTAAGCTGCCGGTATGCCCTGCTTTATTAGCATTGAACAAGCGTTTTACTTCCTGTAACGCCCTGTTTGACGAGACTCCTAAGCGTTTATCCAGCAGCAATATTCCGTGAATATTGCGTTTGGGATGGCTTTGAATCATGGATTTTCGTTCTCAGCGTTTTCCGTCGGAACGGTTTTGTTCACTTCGCTTAGTAATTCTGCAACCCGCATGCCAGTATCAAAAGAATCATCATAGAGAAACTTTAACTCGGAGATGTGGCGTAGCTGCATTTTTTTAGCCAGCAGATGCCGAATCATGGGAGCCAATTCGTTTAGCCATTTAATATGATTTTTCTTGTTTAGATCATTAGAATTAAGCACGGTAAAATAGATTTTGGCGGATGCTAAATCTTTGCTCAGCACAACTTCGTTGATGGTTATAAAGCCCAGCCTCGAATCATCAATGTCGCGTTGCAGAATTAACGCCAGTTCCTTCTGCATTTGTGATGACACACGGGCACTACGGCCAAATTCTTTAGGCATCTGCTTTATAAAACGCGTTTGATTTCAGTGCGTTCAAATACTTCGATTTGATCGCCTGGCTGAACATCGTTGTAATTTTTTACCCCGATACCACATTCCATGCCCATTTTGACTTCGGCAGCGTCGTCTTTAAAGCGGCGTAAAGATTCTAATTGTCCTTCGTAGATCACGACATTGTTACGTAATACGCGAATCGGCAGGTTTCGTTTAATAAAACCGTCAACGACCATACAACCTGCAATGGCACCAAATTTAGGTGATTTGAACACATCACGCACTTCGGCAAGACCAACAATGGTTTCCTTAATTTCCGGCGCTAACATGCCGCTGATGGATCTCTTGACTTCATCAATAGCATCGTAAATGACACTGTAACAATGCAGGTCAACCCCTTTTTCTTCGATAATTCTTCTGGATGTTGCATCTGCTCTTACGTTGAAGCCCATCAAAATGGCACCTGATGCCAACGCCAGATTAACGTCACCCTCATTGATTCCGCCAACGCCACCAAAGATGACTTTGACTTCTACTTCCTCGTTCGACAAAGCAACTAAAGAGCCGCGTAATGCTTCTAAGCTGCCTTGGACATCTGTTTTGAGAACCAAATTGACGCTGGCAATCTCACCAGTAGTCATTCGTGAGAAGACTTCATCGAGTTTTGAAGCGCTTTGGGCGGCATGTTTAGTTGAGCGTTTGCGGTCTTCACGGTGTTTTGCCAGGTCTTTAGCAACGCGCTCGTTTTGAACTACCAGGAATTCATCGCCAGCAAAGGGTGTCCCAGACAAACCAAGAATTTCAACCGGAACGCAAGGCCCAGCTGCTTTAATGGATTTACCGTTTTCATTGAACATGGCGCGAACCCGCCCGAATTCATGTCCGCATAGGACCATCTGACCGTTTTCCAACGTACCTTTTTGTATCAGTACCGTAGCTACCGCGCCACGACCTTTATCCAGCCTGGATTCGATAACGATACCGGATGCTGCGCCTTCAATGGGCGCTTTTAATTCCAGAATTTCGGTTTGGACAATTAGCGCTTCGATAAGCTCGTCAATACCCTCACCGGTTTTAGCTGAGATTTTAAGGAATTGGACATCGCCGCCCCATTCTTCGGGAACAACGTGGATATTAGACAATTCCTGCATGACTCTATCAGGATTGGCATCGGCTTTATCGATTTTGTTCATGGCGACGATAATCGGCACATTCGCTGCTCTGGCGTGTTCTACGGCTTCTTTGGTCTGCGGCATTACTCCGTCATCTGCTGCAACCACTACAATGACTACGTCAGTGACATCCGCGCCCCTGGCGCGCATTGCCGTAAACGCGGCGTGACCCGGGGTATCTAGGAACGTCACTGCACCATGATCGGTTTTTACTTGATAAGCACCTATATGTTGAGTAATGCCGCCCGCTTCGCCAGCGGCAACACGGGTTTTACGGATGTAATCCAGCAACGAGGTTTTACCGTGATCGACATGACCCATAATGGTCACAATCGGCGCTCTCGGTACAGGAATGCGATTGTCTTCTTGTTGCGCTTCGACGAGCATATCTTGTTCAAAATCATCATCGTTCTGCATGATGGCTTTGTGCCCCAGTTCTTCCACCAGAATGGCGGCTGTGTCTTGGTCGATGCTCTGATTGATGGTTGCCATGATGCCCAATTTCATCAAATGCTTGATGACCAAGGCGGCTTTCAGGCTCATTTTTTGAGCGAGATCAGAGACAATAATCGTTTCCGGTATCGTCACTTCCTTTACCATCGGTGCAACTGGCATTTCGAATTGATGTTTGCCGTCAGATTGGTTAGAGCCGCGCGTCGGTGTTTTGGGTTTCTTTTTGCCCTTTCTAGCATAATTGACCGAACGACCATCGTCGTCAGTCTTTTTTCTGTGCAGCGTTTCTTTTTTGCCTTCGGCTTGTTGCTTAACGCGTTCGGAATTTCTTTTAATGGATTCTTCCAAGCGGCGTTCTTTTTCGTCCATTTTCTTTTTAGGGGCCTCTACTTCCTTGGTTTTTAGTGGCTTTTCTTGTTTATCCGATTTTGCTTTCGTATCGTCAGGTTTGGCTTCCGCGACCGATTCGACCACTGCATTCGCAGGCGTATGTGCTGGTATTTGTGGTGATGGTTCAATAACCGTTAGCTCAGGAGCCGGTGCAGCTGATGCTTGCGGCTCGTGTTCGGCTGATTTCGTTGCATCTTTGGTAACTGCGTGAGGTTCAGATTGAGCGATTATTTCTGGAGTAAGTGTTTGTTCAATCAGTTCAGGTTCAGCCGTTTCTTGCTCTTCCTTGTGTTTGATATTGACATAATTTTTCGATTTACGGAATTCGACATTGATGGTTTTGGCAGCATTTCCGGGTAAAGCTGGCTGCTTAATCTCAATGTGCTTTGTTCGCACTAGCGTGACGCGTTGTTTTTCGGGTTCTCCAGCGGGTTTCCCGTGTCGGCTACGCAAGTGGGTCAGTAATTTGGTCTGGTCATCATCACTAATCACCTCATCAGCCGTGCTGACAGACAGTCCTGCCTCCTTAAGCTGCTCTAATAATCGTTCCAGAGGGATTTTTACTACCTCGGCTAGTTCACGTACTGTTTTATTGCTCATATACTACTCCTTCCTATTCGCCTGAGGCTTCAGCAAACCACGGCTCGCGGGCTTTCATAATTAATTGCGCAACCCGTTCTTCAGTTATGCCTTTAATGCCCAGCAAATCGTCAACCGACTGTTCCGCTAAATCTTCCATGGTGATAATGCCTAAACCTGCCATTTCATAAGCTAATTCTTTGTCCATGCCTTCCATTTCGAGCAAGTCATCAGCAGGTTTGGCCGATTCAATTTTTTCTTCCGCCGCAAGAGCCTTGATAAGCAGGGCATCTTTAGCTCGGCTACGCAGTTCATTAACTAAGGCTTCGTCAAAGCCTTCTATTTCAAGCATTTCGCTGGCAGGAACATACGCGATTTCTTCGACGGTATTGAAACCTTCTTCTACTAGAATAAGGGCAATGTCTTCATCGACATCAAGCTGCTCAACGAATAATTGTTTGATTTTTGCGCCTTCAGCTTCGCTTTTTTCTTCTGCTTTGGTGGCATCTAGGACATTTAATTCCCATCCCGTTAGTTGGGTTGCTAAACGCACGTTTTGACCGCCTCGACCTATAGCTTGGGACAGGTTTTCAGAGCTTACTGCTAAATCCATGCTGTGTTTATCCTCGTCCACCACGATGGACTGGATTTCCGCAGGTGCCATAGCGTTGATAACAAACTGTGCTTCACTGGGATTCCACAGGATAATATCAACACGTTCTCCCGCCAATTCATTGGTGACAGATTGGACGCGCGATCCGCGCATACCAACGCAAGCACCGACGGGATCAAGTCTGGGGTCATTGCCTTTGACGGCTATTTTGGCTCGTGAGCCAGGATCGCGTGCAGCACCCATAATCGAGATCATGCCTTCGTTGACTTCAGGCACTTCCAGGCGGAATAGGGCAATCAGCAACTCCGGCGCGGTGCGGCTGATGAATAACTGAGGGCCACGCGCTTCTGAACGGACATCTTTTAAATAACCACGGATTCGGTCGCCGATGCGAACAGCTTCCCTAGGAATCATATCTTCTTTGGCGATGTAGGCTTCTACATGACCGCCCAAATCTAAGTAAATATTGCCTTTTTCAATGCGTTTGACGATGCCTGTGATGAGTTCGCCGACTCGGCTTCGATAAGCTTCAACTATTTTTTGGCGTTCCGCTTCACGTACTTTGTGGATAATGACTTGTTTGGCGGTTTGCGCGGCAATGCGACCAAAATCCACGGAGTCAATTTCTTCCTGAACTATATCGCCGACCTGAGCATCTTTGTCGTCTAAACGGGCGACTTCCAATAATATTTGCGAGACGGGAAACTCCACATCACCATCAATATCTGGGTTGGCATCCACCACATCCCACTGCCGGTAGGTGGTGTAATCGCCCGTTTTTCTGTCGATGACGACGCGAACCTTGATTTGATTGGTATGGCGCCTGATCGTAGCCGCTTCTAAGGCGGACTCAATAGCTTCAAAGACAATTTCCTTATCAATCTCTTTTTCATTAGAAAATACTTCGGCTACTAATAAGATCTCTTTATTTGCCATGTGACCCTCCTTTTTTGTGTAAATAGGCAGGTACCAAACGCGCTTTGCTCATCGCGTCGAATGGCACCTCAAAAATCTGCTCTGCTTCACGCAGCGTGATGATGTCGTCTACAACTTTTTCAATTACGCCGGTAATTTTTTTCCGTCCGGCGATAGCTTGGTATACATTCACCAAGACCGTGCTGCCAATAAATTGTTCAAACTGGTGTACATGGAAGAAGGGTCTTTCTGTGCCGGGTGAAGAAACTTCCAGTTGGTAGTTATCTGAAATAGGGTCTTCCACATCGAGCGCACCGCTGATTTGATGACTGACCTTAGAACAATCATCCACCAAAATACCATTAGGACTGTCGATGTAGATTCTGAGCAAGCCATGTTTGGGGTGCGGATGATAGTCGATGCCGACACATTCATATCCTAAACCTTCAACAATTGGCTCGATTAAATTCACCAAATGCACAGGAGCTTGCTTCATTTTTTCCCCATCAAATCTTCGCACATAAAAAAAGAGCCAGCGGCTCTTCCATTAAAACCATAGTAAGCTTTTAAGTCCAAAGCCCCTAAAATAAAAAACCCCATACTGGGGCTTCCTTGTAACTGGTAGCGGGGGCAGGATTTGAACCTACGACCTTCGGGTTATGAGCCCGACGAGCTACCAAGCTGCTCCACCCCGCGATTAAGACCGCCAATTATAGTGCTTCTGGAAAAATTAGCAATGGTTTTATTTATCAAAAGCTAAAGGGAAAGGGTTTTAAGTTGATGGCCTAAATTAGGATTAAGCGCTTTGTACTGCCTGACAACAGTGCGGACTTAATAATACCTAAGTTATGATGCGATGAAATGACAGTGAAAATCATCTGCTACCAGCATAAAAAACCAGCAACATTTGATTTTAATGTGGGTCACTGTATCTTGTAATTAGGTTTTGAGGCAGATCAGCTGTTTCAACAGCATCCAGCAGAATGAATTCTATCAAAGCATAATCGTACCAAATAAATAGCAATGGGCATCATATTTAAGGAATACGGACGGGTCGTCTGGCAGAAGAAGTGGTATTTTTTATTGGCTTTGTTGTCGCTTGCGAGTGCGACTGGGCTGGATTTTCTTGCGCCGACAGTTTACAAAAATATCGCCAATGGCCTTGCCGCACCTTATTCCGAGGCGACCTTAGCGAGCTTACTCGATAATCTAAAACAGCTCGGATTTATCTTTGCCGGAATATGGGTTTCGTGGAGATTTCTGGAGCTGGCGATTGTGCCGTTGGATGGTGGTGGCGTCAACCTGTTAGAAAAACGCTGTTTTGATATCCTGAAAAAACAGAAAACCACTTTTTTTGAGAATAACTTTTCCGGCAGTCTTATCAAGCAAGCTAACCGTTTTTCGCGATCTTTTGAAATCATCATGGACTGGTTCTTGTTCCAGTTCTATATGAATTTGCTGGCGATTTCCATCTCATTCAGCATTTTCTACCAGCATCAACGCCAGTTTGCCTTGTTTTTTCTCGCTTGGGTCGGTTTGTTCATTACCTGGAATATCCTGTTTTCCATGTGGAAAATGCGTTTTGATAAGGCTGTCGCAGAAGGTGACAGTAAAGTCGGTGGCGTTGTTTCTGATGCCATCAGCAATATTTTCATAGTGAAAACATTTGCGCTGGAAGATAATGAACAAAACCGAGTCAATAGTGCCTCCAACGAGGTTTATCGCCGAAAAAAAATCGCTTGGCTGATGACCTTCATCTCCTTTGCCGTGCAAGGGGTGATGACCTTCGGGATGGAGTTATTGCTGATCTATTTGATGATCGACAAATGGAAAGCAGGGCATTTTAAGGTCGGCGAATTTGTGTTATTCCAATCCATCATGATTATGCTGATTCAGCGCTTATGGGAATTTGGCCGTAACTTCAGGAGTTTTTTTACCGCACTTGCTGATGCCGCTGAAATGGCGGACATACTCCGCCGAGACGACCTAGAACAGGATGCGCCTAACGCCAAGCCAATTACAATAAGGCAAGGGGCAATCCGCTTGCACAATCTTGGCTTTACTTACAATGAAACCAATCCGCAGCAAACGCGGTTGTTTGAGAATTTTAATCTGGATATTAAAGCTGGCGAAAAAATTGCCCTGGTCGGGCAATCCGGCTCAGGTAAATCAACCTTAACCAAGCTGTTGTTCCGGTTTCTCGACCCCCAGCAAGGTTGCGTTACTTATGATGGAGCTGATGCCAAGTCTTTTACCCTCGAATCGTTAAGACGGCAAATTTCTATGGTGCCACAGCAGCCGGATTTATTCCATCGTTCCGTGCGGGACAATATCGTGCTGGGCGAAGACATTACTGATGCCGAGTTAGTTGAAGTGGCAAAAAAATCATGTAGTTTTGATTTTATTGATGATCTGCCTGAACAATTCGACACGATGGTCGGTGAGCGCGGAGTAAAGTTATCCGGCGGCGAAAAACAGCGTATCGCCATTGCTAGGGCATTTCTGGAAGATGCGCCTATCGTGGTGCTGGATGAAGCCACCAGCGCCTTAGATTCGCTCACTGAACAGCAAATTCAGGTCGCCATTTTCAATCTTATCAAGGACAAGACCGCGATAATCATCGCCCATCGGCTTTCCACCATTCTGAAAATGGATCGCATTATCGTATTGGAGTACGGCAAAATCATAGAGGAAGGCACGCATCAACAATTGTTGGATAAACAAGGGAAATACTTTGCCATGTGGCAGCACCAGAGTGGTGGATTTTTGGTTGATTGACCAG
>SHZQ01000033.1 GCA_009695535.1 Methyloglobulus sp. | reverse complement strand
GACCAAAAACGCAATAACGTCGTGCTGTCACGTCGCGCGGTCGTTGAAAAAGAATACAGCGCAGAGCGCGAAGAATTACTGAAAACACTGGAAGAAGGCGCAATTGTCACCGGTGTTGTCAAAAACTTGACCGATTACGGTGCATTTATTGACCTCGGCGGTATCGACGGTCTGCTGCACATCACCGACATGGCGTGGCGCAGAGTAAGGCATCCGTCCGAATGTGTTGAAATCGGTCAAGAAATCAAAGTTAAAGTCATGAAATACGATAAGGAAAAAAATCGTGTTTCATTAGGCATGAAACAAATGGGTGAAGATCCTTGGCAAAACATCGCCCGTCGCTACCCTGCTGGTTCACGCGCATTCGGCAAGGTTAACAACCTTACCGACTACGGTTGTTTTGTTGAAATCGAAGAAGGCGTAGAAGGCTTAGTTCACGTCTCAGAAATGGACTGGACTAACAAAAACGTCAATCCATCTAAGCTTGTCCAATTGGGCGAAGAAGTCGAAATCATGATCTTGGAAATTGACGAAGAACGTCGTCGTATTTCTTTAGGCATGAAGCAGTGCAAAACCAATCCTTGGGATGAATTTGCAGCAACGCACAACAAAGGCGATAAAATTACCGGTAAAATCAAGTCGATTACTGATTTCGGTATATTTATTGGCTTGGAAGGCGGTATTGACGGCTTGGTACACATGTCTGATATTTCTTGGGCGGAAGATGGCGGTGAAGCATCGGCGCGTGAGTTTAAGAAAGGTGATGAGCTCGCAACCGTTATTTTGGCGGTTGATTCTGAACGTGAACGTATCTCGTTGGGTGTGAAGCAATTAGAACAAGATCCGTTCCAAAATTTTCTGGCGACCACTGAAAAAGGCAGCCTAGTAAAAGGCGTGATTAAAGAAGTTGATGCAAAAGGCGCGGTAGTTACCTTAGCAGATAGTGTGGAAGGTTATATTCGCGCTTCTGAAATGCAACGTGACCGCGCTGCGGATGCCCGTACTCTGCTAAAAGAGGGTGATGAGGTTGAAGCCAGATTTATTGGTATTGATAAGAAAAATAAGTTAATTTCTTTGTCTATTAAAGCCAAGGATAGTGAAGAAGAAACCACCACTATCAAGGATCATATCCAGCAAGCTCCTATAGGATCACCCACCTTTGCTGATATTTTCAAACAAATAGAAAAATAAGCTATTATGTAGGGGGGGGTTATTTTAATAACCCCTAAAATCCCTTTCGTTTTTGCAGGATAGAATGTGACTAAATCTGAATTAATTGAAGCATTAGCTAAACGCCAACCCCATCTTGAACTTAAAGATGTTGAATTGGCGGTCAAATGTATCATAGAGAAAATGAACCAAGCGCTATCCACTGGTGAAAGAATTGAAATCAGGGGATTTGGCAGTTTCTCGCTGCACATGCGTCCGCCTCGCGTAGGGCGAAACCCGAAAACGGGTGAGTCAGTTCAGTTAACCAAGAAATACGTCCCGCATTTTAAACCCGGCAAAGAGCTTCGTGACCGAGTGATGCATCGAGAGCAGCTTTAAAATAATCGACTGATTAGCGCGATTTAAGTCCTCACAGAATACTAAGGCAGCGTTATTTTGTAATAACGCTGCCTTTTTATTGCGAGTTGCAATAACTCAAACCCACAGTGCTTGCCACTGTATCAAGTTTTTAAGAATGACTTCTAAAAATTCAAAGCAAACCTTATTTGTATCCAAAGATACACGCATCTTAATTTGATAAGTTAAGGTAATATGGTATAGTTGATATTAATGAGAATGATTATTGATACCTCTTATTTCTAATAATCCTTTTCTGTTAATTATCAGGTGAAAACATGGTTATGGGTTTGAAAAATTTGGTTATCGGCGATTTAGCCAAAATCGTTGGTTTTGAGCCGACGGGAAAGCCTTATCGCAAAAAATTACTGGCAATGGGCTTAACACCTGGAACAGAATTTAGCGTTACTCGGTTTGCACCTATGGGCGATCCGGTCGAGATCAAATTACGGGGATTTGCCCTCACACTGCGTAGGGATGAAGCCTCGGTCTTGCAAATTGAGAAACTTTGATGGCTAATTGCCTTACGGTAGGCGTAGTCGGCAATCCTAATTGCGGTAAGTCCACGCTTTTTAATGCACTTACCGGAGTCAGCCAGCAAGTCGGCAATTGGCCGGGCGTTACGGTCGAAAAAAAAACGGGTGAATACCGATTTAAAGACCAGTTAATTCAAGTTGTTGATCTTCCTGGGACTTACTCGCTGGAATCATCTGACGATCAAGTGTCTTTGGATGAGAAAGTTGCCAGAGATTATGTTGCTTCTGGCAATGCTGACCTTATTATCAATATAGTCGATGCTTCTAATATAGAGCGCAATCTCTATCTAACTTCCCAGCTTATTGAAATGCAAGTGCCAATGATTTTGGCACTTAATATGATGGACGTGGTTAAGCGTAGAGGCATTAAAATCGACATCGAATTTATGTCCCAACAATTGGGCTGTCCGGTCGTTGCTATTTGTGCGGCAACCAAGAACGGCATAACAAATCTTAAAGATGTCATCAATCAGGCTGCACTCAATAAGCCCATTCCCACCGCTGCTATTCACTATTCATCTGCCTTAGAACAAGCGACTAACGAACTTTCGACGGCACTAAAACTAACAATTAACCAAAAATCGTACGATTTACGTTGGTTGGCGATTCGCTTGTTAGAAGGCGATACCTTAGCCAAACAAATTGCTAACCCTGTCATATTGCCATTGGTTGCAGAGCTGCAAGCTAGGGTCGAAACAGAAACGGATGATGAAATTGACATATTGGCAGCCGATGCGCGTTATGGCTTCGTCAACCAACTCACGCAATCCGCCGTTTGCCGATTAACCGACGTAGGCAGACGCACCACAGATAAGATTGACCGTATCGTATTGAACCGTTTTTTGGGCATTCCCGTATTCTTGCTGGTCATGTACGCCATGTTCATGTTCACCATCAATATGGGCAGCGCGTTTATTGATTTTTTCGATCAAGTCGTCGGTGCGTTTTTAGTTGATGGTTTGGCAGAACAGCTCGTCAAACTGAATTTACCGCCTTGGCTAATCGTATTGATCGCCAATGGTGCAGGTGGCGGGGTGCAAGTGGTCGCTACCTTTATACCCATTGTCGGTTTCCTGTTTCTGTTCTTATCAGCACTGGAAGATTCCGGTTATATGGCGAGAGCCGCTTTCGTCATGGACAGATTTATGCGGATGATAGGCTTGCCTGGCAAGTCATTTGTACCCATGATTGTCGGTTTTGGCTGCAATGTACCCGCCATTATGGCGACACGTACGTTAGAAAGCCGACGGGATAGAATTCTCACCAATCTAATGAATCCCTTCATGTCCTGTGGGGCAAGATTGCCTGTTTACGCCTTATTTGCCGCCGCATTTTTCCCGACAGGTGGTCAAAACATGGTGTTTGGCTTGTATCTATTAGGTATTGCCGTTGCGGTTTTGACTGGCTTGATTATGCGCCATACCTTATTCAAGGGCGAGTCGATGCCATTTATCATGGAATTACCCACCTATCATATGCCGACAATAAGAGGTGTATTCACGAGAGCTTGGGATCGGTTGCGATCTTTCCTGATCAATGCTGGCAGAGTCATCGTGCCGATGGTGTTGGTGTTAAATTTTCTCAATGCTCTAGGCACGGATGGCACACTAGGACACGAGAACAGCAATAAATCAGTGCTGAGTGCCATTGGAAAAAGCCTTACGCCGCTATTTGAGCCGATGGGCATAAGCAATGACAACTGGCCTGCAACCGTAGGTATTTTCACTGGAGTCCTGGCAAAAGAAGCCGTTGTTGGCACTTTGGATGCTTTGTATGGACAGATGGGCGCAGCGACTGGCGAATCCACAGAGAAACCGGCTTTTAATCTCAGCACAGCCTTGCTTGACGCTTGTAAGACCGTCCCCGAAAATCTCAAAAAAGTAGCTAACAATATCTTGGATCCACTGGGATTGAATTTAGCTAACGTGGAAGACATTAAGGAGGTCGAAACCGCCACTTATGCCGCCATGCAGCAAAGTTTTGACGGTAAAGCGGGTGCATTTGCTTATTTATTGTTTATTTTGCTCTATGCGCCTTGCGTTACCGCGACTGCAGCCATTTTTAGGGAAACCAATCTCAATTGGACAGGTTTTGTCGTGTTTTGGACGACGGGGATAGCCTATATGACCGCGACTATATTTTATCAAGCAATGACTTACAGGCAGCATCCTGAGTATTCCCTGGCTTGGATAACGGGACTAATCCTGGCGTTTATTTCTGTGTTGTTTGGGCTTTGGCTGTTAGGCAGAACCTCGCGCACTGTACACGTTAAGGAGGTGGTGCAATGATATTATCGGATTTGCGTGGCTATCTAAAAGAGCAAAAGCGCGCAGCACTAAAAGACATGGAAATGCGCTTTAATGTTGATGCCGATGCTTTGCGCGGCATGTTAAGAAAATGGATTACCAAAGGATATGTTAGAAAACTGCCATCAGGTACTTCATGTAGCACAGGTTGCTGTAAATGTGACCCTGCGTTAACTGAGTTTTACGAGTGGATTGAAAGATAAGCTAGAGTGCTTTCTGTCACTCATTTTAAGGAAATAGAACGAGCTACCATTCACCTTAGTCTGTAGAAGGGATTATTCAATGCTTCCGCGCCACTTGGAAAAGCCTAGCCAATTGGCAAAGTTAATCAGCAATAGCGATTTAATACAGCCACCAAAGTAAGTTTATCTCGACCAGTGAATGAGTGGTCGGATAGAATTGATCCTTTAACTCAATCTCCATAATCTCACTTTCTGAGCATCGTTAAGGTGTCATTATGGTGGTGCTTTATGGAATTTGTGGTAATCGTCGCATTGAGCGCTCAGTTTAACCCCATACAAAACGACCTTACGTACTAGGAGAGAGAATAATGACCACCCCCAAACACTGCCGACTACTAATTCTAGGTTCAGGTCCTGCGGGTTACACTGCTGCCGTCTATGCCGCACGAGCCAACTTGAATCCCGTGATGATTACCGGCTTAGAGCAAGGTGGACAACTGACCACCACAACCGATGTCGATAATTGGCCAGGCGATGTTGAAGGTTTGCAAGGTCCTGATTTGATGGACAGAATGCGCCGTCATGCCGAACGCTTCGATACCGAGATTATATTCGACCACATCCACACGGCGGATTTATCGACCAAGCCATTCAAACTGACTGGCGATGCTGGGGTTTATACCTGTGATGCACTGATTATTTCCACCGGCGCATCCGCACGTTACTTAGGCCTTGAATCCGAAGAAGCCTACAAAGGCAAAGGCGTTTCCGCTTGCGCCACCTGTGACGGCTTTTTCTACCGCAACAAACCTGTAGCCGTGATCGGCGGCGGCAATACCGCCGTTGAAGAAGCCTTATATCTGTCCAACATAGCCTCAAAAGTCACCGTCATTCATCGCCGCGACAAATTTCGTTCCGAAAAAATATTGTCCGACAAGTTAATGGAAAAAGCCAAAAATGGCAATGTCGAGATTGTTTGGAACCACACCTTAGACGAGGTATTAGGTGACGACTTGGGTGTAACCGGACTGAGAATGAAAAACACCCAGGACGGCTCGACCAAAGACGTGGACGTACACGGCGTATTCATCGCCATAGGGCACAGCCCGAATACCGGCATTTTTGATGGTCAGCTCGATATGGCGCACGGCTACATCAAGGTTAAAAGTGGCATTACCGGAAACTTCAGCAGCACCAGCGTAGAGGGTGTATTTGCAGCAGGTGACGTAATGGATTCGGTGTATCGACAAGCCATCACCTCAGCAGGTGCAGGCTGTATGGCGGCATTGGATGCGGAAAAGTATTTGGATGAGTTGGTGGGTTAATGGGTTTGATAAAACCAACCTAAACCTAGCCATGTCGCACTATAGTCTCTTGTACCTATGAAAATGAACTTGACGGTGCTTGATCCTAATAACCCAGAGCAAAGTTTCCCGCCGCTTAGTAATGCTTTATCGGCTCCCGATGGTCTAATTGCGGTGGGTGGTTGTCTCTCAAAAGCCCGCTTATTGAATGCTTATCGCTTAGGTATTTTCCCCTGGAACAGCCCAGATGAGCCGATTTTATGGTGGTCACCAGATCCAAGATTAGTGTTATTTCCAGATAAGATAGTTGTTTCTCGCAGTTTAGCCAAAACCTTACGAAAACAAAAGTTTACCATAGCATTTGATCGGGTTTTTGCTGATGTCATCAAAGCGTGTGCTATGCCTCGTAAAGACGAATTGGGTACATGGATTACTCAAGGCATTTATCAGGCTTACTACGATCTTCATCTATCAGGCTATGCTCATTCAGCAGAAGCTTGGTTAAACGGGGAGTTGGTTGGTGGCTTATATGGTATTGCAATAGGTCGGGTTTTCTTTGGGGAATCCATGTTTTTCAGCAAAACCGATGCT
Source organism: Methyloglobulus sp. (assembly GCA_009695535.1). GTDB lineage: Bacteria > Pseudomonadota > Gammaproteobacteria > Methylococcales > Methylomonadaceae > Methyloglobulus. Next base: position 7,005 of record SHZQ01000033.1, on the reverse strand, counting down.
TCGAAAGTGGCTTTCGTCAGTTTGGTGGAGCAACTTAAGCATTGGGGTTATAAGCTTGTAGATTGTCAGGTAAGCACGCGGCATCTCATTAATTTCGGGGCTGAGGAAATTACCAGGATTGATTTTACCAACCTGCTTAATCAATATTGCGATGAATCCCCTGAATCATCGGCTTGGCAAAGCGTATGATTTCCATACCTTTATTGCTTAGCGAAAAGCATCCGTGCAGTTATATTGACGATAAGGAGGCGCAACCTGCCTTTGTGCATCCCTTGTTTGAAATGACCACAGGCATTTATTCGGAGCTGATAGCACAAGGTTTTCGTCGCAGTGGTGATGGGGTTTACTCGCCGCATTGCTCGCAATGTTCGGCTTGCATTCCGGTGCGGTTAAAGGCGACCGAATTTATCCCTAGCCGCAGCCAAAAACGTTGTTTGCAAAAAAACAGCAATACTCAGGTTATTATTAAGTCGGCTGAATTCGAACAAGCCCATTTCGACATGTATCTTCGTTATCAAGCGGCCAGACACCGCGATGGTTCAATGTTTCAATCCAGCGAGGAAGATTACGTCCGATTTCTTAAGGGTTCCTGGTGCGACACCCATTTTGTAGAGTTTTCAATTAACGGCGAGCTTGCCGCAATAGCCGTGGTTGATCAGTTAAATAATGCCTTATCTGCTGTTTATACTTTTTTTGAACCGAAATTTTCCAGCTATAGCTTAGGTGTTTATGCAGTGCTTTGGCAGATAGAACAAGCAAAGCAAGCGAATAAGGAGTTTTTATATCTGGGTTTTTGGATAAAACAGTGTAAAAAAATGTCCTATAAGAGCGATTACCAGCCGCTACAGATACTTAGGGATAAGCAGTGGATATTGCTCTAGTGCTAAGTTGACGATGGCATCACGCACTGTCACGCGTTAGCCAGATTGCAATAACAGCCTGATTTAAGGGATAATATGCGGCTATCGGTATTTCTATTTTTCCGCATCAAAAAAACAACGGTGTGGAAACCGCAGTCAGCTTAGGAACAAGCAATGAAAAAAACCATGTACGAAAAAATCTGGGACAGCCACCTCGTTGTTGAAGTGGACGGGCAAGCTCCTCTGATTTATGTAGACCGGCATTTAATGCACGAAGTGACTTCCCCGCAAGCCTTTGAAGGATTGCGGCTGGCTAACCGTAAGGTTCGTAATCCACACAGTATTTTAGCTACGATGGATCACTGCGTGCCGACTAAAAATCGTCATCTGCCCATTCCCGATCCTATCGCCAGAAAACAGGTTGAGGTGATGGCGGAGAATTGCGCAGAAAACGGCCTAAACCTCTACGACATGAAAAACCCAAACAATGGTGTAATTCATGTGGTTGTGCCGGAACACGGTTTTGTGCATCCCGGCATGGTGGTGGTGTGCGGCGATAGCCATACTGCTACGCACGGTGCGTTTGGTGCGCTGGCGTTTGGTATTGGCACATCAGAAGTCGAACATGTTATGGCGACGCAAACTTTGCCGCAGCAAAAATCAAAAACCATGCTGGTGCAGGTGAATGGCAAGTTGCCCAAATACTCTTCCGCAAAAGATATTGCCTTGGCAATTATCGGCAAAATCGGCACGGCAGGTGGCACAGGTCATGTTATCGAATACGCTGGCGAAGCGATCAAGTTGCTTTCGATGGAAGGTCGAATGACCTTGTGCAACATGGCGATTGAGGCTGGGGCGAGGGCAGGGTTGGTTGCGCCGGACGAAAAGACTTATGAATACCTAAAAGGAAAGGAATTTGCGCCCAAGGGTACTCAATGGGATCAGGCTCTGGCTTACTGGCAAAGCCTTCCCAGCGAGGAAGGTGCTGCGTTTGATGCAATTGTCGAACTGGATGCTGCTGATATTGCCCCGCAAGTTTCCTGGGGAACATCGCCCGAACAAGTGGTTGGTGTGGATGGCTGTGTACCCGCACCGGAAAGCTTCGACAATGAAGGTAAGCGCAAGGCGTGCGAAAGTGCCTTAGCTTATATGGGCTTGACTGCCAACACAAAAATGACTGACATATCTGTTGATTTGGTGTTCATTGGTTCATGCACCAATGGCCGGATCGAAGATTTCCGTATTGCCGCCGAAGTGACCAAAGGCACTAAAGTTGCTAAAGGCGTGAAGGCGATTGCCGTACCGGGTTCTTATCATGTTAAGCATCAAGCCGAAGATGAAGGCTTGGACAAGATTTTTATCGAAGCCGGTTGGGAATGGCGCGATCCCGGTTGTTCCATGTGTCTCGCGATGAACGGCGATGAACTGACCAAAGGCCAGCGCAGCGCATCTACCTCCAACCGCAATTTTGAAGGCCGTCAAGGCAAAGGCGGCAGGACGCATTTGGTGTCTCCAGCTATGGCGGCGGCAGCGGCAGCGGCAGGGCATTTTGTTGATATCAGAAACTTCGGATAAGTAACGACTATGGAACCTTACAGAAAACACGAAAGCATTGCCGCATTGATGAACCGCAGCAATGTCGATACCGACCAAATCATCCCCAAACAATTTTTAAAGCGAGTTGAACGCAGCGGTTTTGGCGCACATCTTTTTCACGACTGGCGATTTAATGATGACGGCAGCGACAATGCCGAATTTGAATTGAATAAGCCCGTTTTTAAAGGCGCAAAAATCCTAGTGGTGGGAGACAATTTCGGTTGTGGCTCATCCCGCGAACACGCGCCTTGGGCGATTGCCGATTACGGTTTCAATACCATTATCTCAACCAGTTATGCCGATATTTTTTATAACAATTGTTTCAAGAACGGCATTCTTCCTATCAAGGTTAACAGCCAGCAGTTGGATAGTTTAATGGCTGAAATCAATGCCAACGAAGGCGTTCGGTTTGTTGTTGACTTAGAAGATAAGCAAGTGATCACACCAGCAGGCAATAGTTTTACTTTCGACATCGATCCATTCCGTAAAGGCAATCTGTTAAGCGGTTTGGATGATATTGGTTTGACGTTGAAGCATTTAGATAAGATTGGTGCATATGAAGAAAAGCATAAAAAGGCTTTTCCTTGGTTGTGGGCACAGTAATAGAAACCAAGAAAGTTTTTGTTAGGCATTTAACGAGAGAACCACATGCCAGCAATTGCGATGTGCTATGGAATCATCATCTATATGTATTTCATGGATAATAAGCAACACAATGCCCCGCATATTCATGTTAAGTATCAAGGATATAAAGTGATTGTTTCTATTCCTGAAGGTGATGTGTTGGAAGGCAGCATCCCAAATGCAAAAATGAAACTTCTTCAAGCACGTTGTTTACCCAATTATTTCCTCGTGCCCAAGAATTATTGTCAAAAGGCGAAGCCGTCGTTGAAATTGCCGATCTTAAAAATTAATCACCGTACAATTTCGATACATCAACCAAGTTGCAATGACTAAAACCATCCAACTCATGGACACCACCCTGCGCGACGGCGAGCAGACGCAAGGGGTTTCCTTTACGCCTGCTGAAAAAGTCAGCATCGCCAAAGCTTTGTTGCAATCGTTGCGGGTAGATCGTATCGAAGTGGCTTCTGCCCGTGTGTCGCAGGGCGAGAAAGAGGCGGTGAAAAGCATTAACGATTGGGCAAAGCAGGAAGGCTTCGATGGCCGCATTGAAGTCTTGGGTTTTGTAGATCATACAAAAAGTGTCGATTGGATTGTGGAAACGGGCGGTAGGGTCATCAACTTGCTCACCAAAGGCAGTGAAAAACACTGCCGCGAGCAATTGGGCAAAACCTTAGCCCAACATACCGTCGACATCCTCGAAACCATCCGTTATGCGTTGGACAAGGGGCTGAAGGTGAATGTGTACCTGGAAGACTGGTCTAACGGTTATCACGATAAACCCGCTTATGTCTATGAATTGGTAGACAACTTGCGTCATGCCGGAATCGGCCATTTCATGTTGCCCGACACGCTGGGTGTGCTATCGCCTGATGAAGTATTCACCAGCCTGAGCGATATGTGCAGCTGCTATCCTGAATTGCAATTCGATTTCCATCCGCATAACGATTACGGGTTGGCGACCGCCAATGTCATGGCGGCGGTGCGTGCGGGTGTGAATTCCATCCATTGCACGATAAATTGCCTTGGCGAACGCGCGGGCAATGCGTCATTGGCCGAAGTTGCTGTGGTCTTGCGCGATAAGATGCACCTGCAACTTGCCATCGACGAAAGCCATATCGTTGCGATCAGTAATATGGTCGAGACTTTTTCCGGTAAGCGCGTTGCAGCGAACATGCCGATTGTCGGTGCCGATGTGTTCACCCAAACGGCGGGGATTCATGCCGATGGCGACCAAAAAGGTGGATTGTACAAGACCAAACTGGGGCCGGAACGGTTTTCCCGTACCCGTAGCTATGCGTTGGGGAAGATGAGCGGCAAGGCATCGTTAAAGAAAAATCTGGAACAACTTGAGCTGGACTTATCCGAAGCTGACCAAAAAAAAGTGCTGGAGCGCATTGTAAAGCTTGGTGACTCTAAACAAACGATCACAACAGACGACCTGCCTTTTATCATCGCCGATGTCCTGGCAAGCAAGGAATACCAGCACATCAAGCTGCTGAATTGCTCGATTACCAGCGGTTTTAACCTCGAATCCACCGTCAGTTTACGGGTCAGCATTAACGGTAAAGAGCATGTGGCTTCTGGTTTCGGCAACGGCGGCTATGATGCGTTTATCCACGCCATCGAAAAAGTGCTGGCATTGTACGATTATACCCTGCCCAGACTTGCAGACTATGAAGTACGTATCCCCAAAGGCGGGCTGACCAGTGCGCTGACTGAATGCGTAATCACCTGGGATTGCGCCGGCGACATCCGCAAAACCCGTGGCGTCCATGCTAATCAGGTGTTTGCGGCGGTGTTGGCGACGCTCAGGATTATCAATATCCAGCTACATGAGCTAAAGGTATAGTTGGCTTAGCGACCTAAAAGGCTATATTTTCTCACCCAAAAAGTAAGCTAACTGTGGCATTTAAGCCTAGAATACCTTGTTTTTTGGCGTGCTAGCGAAATTCATTGCCGTGTTTGTCTAATGAAATACTGCCTATCCGTTGTGACGTAAACGCCTTTACCGTCTTGTCGCTCCATTCAAAAGGCGGTTCATTTGAATCCGCCACCGTGCCTGCTCGTTTAACAGAGGTATCGGCTTTTTTGGGTTGGTAGCGGCTTGGTTGTTTGCCCGAAGAATCCAACACTAAACCTCGCAAAACAAAACCACGTAAAAAATAACCCAACACAATGCCTGCAATAAAATAACAGGCGGGATTGGTGTTTATGAATTCAAAAATTGTTTCTAATTCCATTAGCTTCGCTCGATTTGTTACGATTAGTTGGTTAACAATAAACCTTAAAACTTAATATGGCATTATTAAAGCTTTGCCATTCTGTTGATTTCAGAGGGCTCTAGCTGATCAAAGTAATTAAGCACACCCTTAAAAATAGCGTTTGCCATTTTGGCTTGATAACGATTGCTGGTTAAATTAAGTTCATCAGAAGGGTTTGAAATATAAGCTGTTTCAACCAGGATGGAAGGAATATCTGGTGATTTTAACACCGCAAAACCCGCTTTCTGGACTGTGTTGTAATGCAAATCCCCAATGCTCTGGAAGTTTTTTAACACATTACTTGCTAGGCTGGCGCTTGCTTGTTGCGTTGCCGTTTGCGATAAATCCAGCAATACTGAAGCCAAAACTTCTTCTTTATCATCCAGATTAACACCGCCCACTTTCTCCTTAGCGTTTTCGGTATTCGCCAGCCAGCGAGCCGCTTCGGTTGATGCCCCATTTCTGGATAAGGTGTAGACAGAAGCTCCTTTTGCCTCAGGATTTTGGCAAGCATCAGCATGGATTGAAATGAATAAATCGGCACCAGCTTGTCGGGCAATTTTCATTCTATCCCGCAATCCGACGTAATAATCCCCCTTGCGTACCAATTTTGCCTTCATTCCCGCCTGCCCGTTGATTAAGGCTTGGAGTTTTTTTGCGATTGCTAAGGTAACTAATTTTTCGTGAGTGCCGTTTGCCCCTTTTGCACCAGGATCGTCGCCGCCATGACCCGCATCAATTGCGATTACAAAACGCGGCTTTTTATTTGCCGTACGTTTGCTTTTGGTATGAGATGTTTTTGTTGTTGTGCCGATTTTTTCATCGAGACTGCTTGATTTGTTAGATGCCAGTTTTTCTGTGGATTTTTTGCTTTTATCAGTACCAATTACCGCATTTTTATTGAGCAAATCAATAATTAAATGCTGGTTATCTGAGTTATTACTAGCCAATTTATGGCTTTTTGCGGTCACATTTTGTTTTAAATCAATTACTATTCGTAAGTCAGACTCATTTTTTGCAGAGGCGCGTACGCGTGCAAACAAGGGATGTGCTATTGAAGGCTGATTTAATCCGCGCCCTGCTTGGGCGTTTTTGACATCAATAACCAACCGAGAGGGATTGTCCAGTACGAAAACGCGGTGTTTAGGGGAAGATGTGACATCAAATATTATCTTTGCTCGACCAGCATCAGTTGCGTAACGCACTGAACCAACACGTATTTGTTGCGCGTATCCCGATTCTGAAAATACCAGGACGAGAAACACAAGAATTATTTCCTTACAACCGCGCCACATAAGCTAATCCAAATTGGTGATAATCTAAATTAGATTATAGCAATATGTTGTTGTTTTTAAATAGCTAGATGAAAATATTTTTTAAGCAATTAGAGGTGGCTATTTAGCACATTTAAAGCAATGGCTTGATTTGCCACATTGATTTTGTACTAAGCACAAGTCTTTTGGTTTTTTCGCCTAACCTACACACCCATTTCGACCAACCGACCAGGCTCAATTACCGTCAATGTAATCACGTTATCCGGTACTGGTAAAAATCCTTTACCCTTATCAGGCCATTCGATAAAGCACACGCAATCCTGAGTGAAATAATCGTTAATGCCTATCCATTCCAACTCTTCAGGGTCATTAAGTCTATATAAATCA
>SHZQ01000032.1 GCA_009695535.1 Methyloglobulus sp. | reverse complement strand
AAGAGCTAGCGCTGTTACGCGAACAAATGGAAAATCAACACCGCAATACCTTATGGTCGATATACATTGGGGCTATTTTGATTAGTTTAGCGGTTTTATTACGATAGGAAAGTCATATTTAATTGCGAACCCGTTAAAATAATAGCTGGCATCTTGTTGGAATTCCTTATTTACCCGCAAACCCTAATACCGCTATTACTACAAAATAGCCTTATTTTGTAGTAATAGCGGTATTAGAACGCAACAAAATCAATCATTATTAATAATCAATGAGGAACGAGCATGGTATCTCTTAACCCCCCTGCCTGCGATTTTGGTGTGAAAGCACCGTATTTCAATTTACTTGGTGTTGATGGCATAACCTGGACTTTACAGGACTGTATGGGTAGGAATGGTCTGTTGGTCATGTTTATCTGCAACCATTGCCCGTATGTAAAGGCGGTGCATGGGCGCATTCTGCGTGATGCCCTTGAGTTAAAGGGCTATGGCATTGAATCGGTTGCGATTATGTCCAATGACGCGGTTAATTATCCTGATGACTCTTATGACAATATGAAAGCAATCTCGGCGGAATACAATTACCCGTTTCCTTATCTGATAGATGAAACCCAGGAAGTCGCTAAAGCCTATGGCGCAGTTTGCACCCCCGATTTTTTTGGCTATAACACAGATTTTGAATTGCAATACCGTGGTCGCCTAGATGCCAGCCGAAAAGACACCGCGCCAGACGGCACGCGCCGCGACCTATTTGAAGCCATGAAGCAAGTCGCGCACACTGGACATGGGCCACAAGATCAAATAGCCGGCCTGGGTTGTTCCATAAAATGGCAAGAAGACGCAAACCAATAACACTTTAACAACACAAAACGAGAGTAAGCAATATGTCGATAAAAAGAATGGTTGACCTGGATTTAGCTGGAAAACGGGTTTTAATCCGTCAGGATCTGAATGTGCCGATCAAAAATGGCAAAGTCACCAGTGATATTCGTATCCAAGCCAGTGTGCCAACCATTGAAAAAGCCTTGGCGGCTGGTGCTGCGGTTATGGTGATGTCCCATTTAGGTCGTCCAGCTGAAGGTCACTTTGACGAAGAATCTTCATTGAAACCCGTCGCTGAACGTCTGTCCAGCTTGCTTGGCAAACCTGTACGCCTAGAACGCGATTGGCTGGACGGCATTAACGTCAATCAAGGCGAAGTCGTATTGTGCGAAAACGTACGCTTTAATGTCGGCGAAGAAAAAAACAGCGATGAACTCGGCAAGAAGATGGCAGCTTTATGCGACGTATTCGTTATGGACGCTTTCGGCACAGCACACAGGGCGCAAGCATCAACCCACAGCGTTGCCAAGTTTGCCCCGATTGCCTGTGCCGGCCCATTGCTAGGCAACGAACTTGATGCTTTAGGTAAGGCTTTGGAAACACCTACCAAACCGTTAGTTGCAATCGTCGGCGGCTCCAAGGTCAGCACCAAATTGACGGTGCTTAAATCTTTGTTAGCGAAGGTTGACCAGCTCATCGTCGGCGGTGGCATTGCCAACACTTTTATCGCGGCAATGGGTTTTCCGGTTGGCAAATCTCTGTATGAACCTGATTTAATTGAAGAAGCCAAGCGCCTTATCGCCGCCGCCAAAAGTGCCGGTTCTGACATCCCAATCCCTACGGATGTCGTGTGTGCAAAAGAATTCTCGGACAGTGCGGTGGCAACCGTCAAACAAGTTGCCGACGTTGAAGCGGATGATTTGATCTTGGACATCGGCCCTGATACCGCCAAGCAGTATGCTGAAATCCTGAAATCTGCCGGAACTATTGTATGGAATGGTCCGGTCGGTGTGTTTGAAATAGACCAATTCAGCAACGGCACAAAAACCTTATCGACGGCAATCGCCGAAAGCCCCGCGTTTTCGATTGCAGGTGGAGGGGATACGCTTGCTGCTATCGACAAGTATGGCATTGAGGATAAAGTGTCTTATACCTCGACTGGTGGCGGCGCATTCCTCGAATTTCTGGAAGGCAAGGAATTGCCGGCGGTTGCCATACTAGAATCGAGAAGCTAGCAGTATAATCAATAGAATGCAGTTTTTATTTAAAGCCACACCTAACAAACCGTTGTTTTTTAGTTGATTTAATGATAAACGTGTTAAATTAGAACCAACCGACCACCAGCGTGGTCTCAGCGTAATTACCCTAAAATATAAGGAAACAAAATGGCAAGAGTCACTATCGAAGACTGTTTAGAACATGTAGAAAATCGCTTTAAACTGGTTTTACTGGCCAGCACAAGGGCGCGTCAGTTAAGTCATGGTGCAACCGAATTTTTGCCGCGCAACAAGGATAAAGACACCGTGCTTGCCTTGCGGGAAATAGCAGAAGGTCATGTTACTGAAGCAAACATCGACCTACTGCACCGTACTGGTGAAGTAATCGATAAGCCCCCTATGTTCTAAATGTAAGTCATGTTAGAGGTCGCTGACACTATTGAGCTTGAGCGCCCCCAGGACAAGCTGGTACGGCGCTTGTGTTCGACATTGTCCGACTATCTGGACAAAGCCCAGGTTAACGATTGTGTTCGCGCCTACGAATTTGGTGCAAAAGCCCACTCCGGTCAATTTCGCAAAAGCGGCGAGGCGTATATCTGCCATCCGGTCGCAGTTGCTATCAGCCTTGCTGAAATGCGGATGGATGCAAACGGCATTATGGCGGCTATCCTGCATGATGTTATTGAAGACACAGGGGTAAGTAAAAAAGAAATAGCAAAAATCTTTAACCCTGAAGTTGCTGAATTGGTCGATGCCGTCACCAAGCTGACCAAGATCGACAGCAAATCCCGCGCCGAAACGCAGGCCGAAAATGTCCGCAAGATGTTCCTGGCAATGGGCAAAGATTTGCGTGTTATCATGGTCAAACTCGCTGACCGACTGCATAACATGCAAACCTTGGGTGCGATGCCAGCCGAAACCAAACGTCGTATCGCCAAGGAAACCCTGGATATTTACGCCCCGATTGCCAATCGGCTGGGTATGAACGGCATCCGACATAAACTGGAAGCATTGAGCTTTCAAGCGATGCATCCACGGCGCTACACCATTCTGGAAAATGCCTTAAAAAAAGCCCGTGGTAACCGTCGTAAAGTTATTGATGTTATCGAAAGCACGTTAAAAAGCCGCATTTCACAAGACAACTTAAGCTCTGATGTATCTGGTCGAGAAAAAAATCTCTACAGCATTTATCAAAAAATGCTGCACAAAAAAGTTTCCCTAACCGATGTTTTTGATGTCTATGCGTTCCGTATTTTCTGTAATACCGTCGATGATTGCTACCGCATTCTAGGTATCGTTCATAACCTGTATAAACCGATACCCGGTAAATTCAAGGATTATATTGCCTTACCCAAAACCAACGGTTATCAGTCTTTACACACCATTTTGATTGGCCCTTATGGCTTCCCTATTGAAATTCAGATTAGGACGCACGAAATGCACCGCATGGCGGAATCCGGTATTGCAGCGCACTGGCTGTACAAATCTGATGATGACAAAAATGATAAGTTTCAAGACCGCGCCAATGAATGGCTGCGGGATTTACTGGAACTCCAGCAAACGGCTGGCGATTCTCTGGAGTTTATCGACAACTTAAAGATCGACCTGTTCCCGCAGGAAGTTTTCGTGTTTACCCCCAAAGGCAAGATTATCAAAATACCTAGAGGGGCAAGCATTATCGATTTTGCTTACGCTGTGCATACGGATATTGGTAATGCTTGTGTTTCTGCCAGAGTTGATCGAAAACTGGTGCCATTGCAGACCAAACTCGAAAATGGCGTTACGATTGAAGTTATTACCGCAATTTGGGCGCGGCCAAATCCGCTCTGGCTTAATTATGTCACCACCGCCAAAGCGCGGTCTGGCATTCGTAATTATCTGAAAAATTTCAAACAACAAGAAGCTATCGACTTAGGTCGTCACCTATTATATAAAGAGTTGCAAGCCATGCATGTGCAGCTTGAAAACATCGACAAGTCTCGAATTAACGCCTTACTCAAAATTAACAACAAACAGACCTTGGATGCATTACTGGAAGATATTGGCTTAGGCAATAAAATGCCATTCTTAATTGCCAAGCGACTGACCCAGTCTGATGTAAATGCGGCGGTACGCTTGGAAGATAACGATCAAACCCAGAGATCACCCTTGGTTATCAAAGGCACAGAAGGCATGGTAATAACCTTGGCAAAATGCTGTCGTCCAATTCCTGGCGATTCTATTATCGGCTTTTTTAATCCTGGCAAAGGTATCGTCGTGCATCATCACGAATGCCGCAATAGCAATGAAGTAAGGAAAAAACAAACCAGTTGGTTGGATGTGGAATGGAGCCAAGATGCAACAGGTGATTTTCCGGCTGAACTTCGGCTTGAAGTGCTTAATCAGCGCGGATCGCTGGCAACGGTGGCATCGACAATCTCAGAACATGATTCCAATATTGAAAATGTCACCGTAATCGAGCAAGATTCCCACCTCTCCGTCGACTTAATCACCGTCAGCGTTAAAGACCGTGTGCATCTGGCTAAAATCATGCGGAAGCTGAAAGAGCTGCCAATTGTGATAAAAATTACCCGAGTAAAAGCGTAAGCTAAATCCTTCTATACTTACGTGTCTGCTACGTAATCGACACACCCGCCACCATAGTGCCACGCTAACATGACCAAAACCATCATCAATACCGAACTAGCACCTCAGGCCATAGGTACGTATTCGCAAGCAATTAAAGTTAATGATACGGTTTATCTATCAGGGCAAATTCCTTTAGTACCTGAAACGATGATGTTGGTTGAAGGTGATATTTCCGCGCAAATTACCCAAGTTTTCAACAATTTGAAAGCAGTTGCCGAAGCGGCTGATGGCAATCTAAGTGACTTTGTTAAATTGAATGTATTCTTGGTCGATTTAGCGAATTTCCCCATCGTTAATGAGATCATGGGGCAATTTTTTCAAGCACCTTACCCTGCCCGCGCTGCCGTTGGTGTTGCTGCTTTACCCAAAGCTGCACAGGTGGAAATGGATGCTATCATGGTACTTAATCGACGAGATTCTTCAAGCTGATAAAATATAACGCCCGTTCAAACATTATGCTTGCAAGAATCTGGTAGCCAATCATGAATGTGCCGAACACTCTTAGGCAGCCTGTTACGACCTTGACGGGAATAGGTAGCCGAACTGCGGCCAACCTGGAAAAACTCGGCATCCGAATTATCCAAGACCTGCTTTTTCACCTGCCCATCCGTTACGAAGACAAGACCCGTCTTTACTCGATAGCAAAGCTGACAGCGGGAATGACGGCGCTTATCAGCGGCAAAGTTAAGTTCATAGACGTGCTGCCACGCGGCCGCAAAAGCCTAATCTGCCGGATTAGCGATGGCACGGGTTTTATCGACTTACGGTTTTTCCATTTTACCGCCCAGCAACACAACACGCTCAAGCCGGGAACGACGATTAGCTGTTTTGGGGAAGTCCAGTTTGGTTATGCCGGACTGGAAATGGTGCATCCTGAATACACAGTCATATCATCATCTGATAAGGCAATCACCGAATCCCATTTAACCCCTGTATATCCACTGACAGAAGGGCTTAGCCAGAATGTGGTCAGGAAAGCAGTCAAGCAAGCCCTAGCCATTTGCGATGATAACGCCCAAGCATTAAGGGACTGGCTTCCCGATGCTGTCCTTAAACAGCACCATTACCCGTCATTAGCAGAAGCAATCAAGACCTTACATGCGCCAGATGCAACAATCACCACCGAAGCCCTGCAAAGCGGCAGCGTCCCTGCACTTAAACGGCTGGCATTTGAAGATCTGTTAACTCATCATCTAAGCCTAAAACTCGCCAAACACAAGGCCAAAGCCTGGCAATCGCCTCACTTTGCTACCGCTACCTACTCCGTTGCCACAAAACCATTCATTAATGCATTGCCTTTCAAATTGACCGGAGCGCAACTTAGGGTAATGGCGGAAATTGCAGCAGATTGCATTCTGCCCCATCCTATGATGCGCTTAGTGCAGGGCGATGTTGGCTCCGGCAAAACCATAGTCGCCGCTTATGCAGCCTTGCTGGCTTTGGCTGCTGGCTATCAAGTCGCTATCATGGCTCCAACAGAATTATTAGCAGAGCAGCATTACCGCAATTTCAGTGCATGGTTTAACGATTTCAGCACCCAAATCGTCCTGCTCACTGGGCAAGTAAAAGGCAATCCACGCAAAGAAATTTTACAGGCGTTGGGAGATGGTACATCGGGCATTATCATCGGCACTCATGCCTTATTCCAGGACGCAGTCAATTTTCACCGATTGGGCTTAATCATCATCGACGAACAACACCGTTTCGGAGTCCATCAAAGACTTGCATTAAGGGCTAAAGGTCAGCAAGGTAGTACCAGACCACATCAACTGGTCATGACCGCTACACCTATCCCGCGCACCTTAGCGATGTTACAGTATTCCGATCTGGATATTTCTATCATTGATGAACTGCCACCTGGTAGAAAACCCGTTACCACAAGCGTGATCCCCAGCGAGCGGCGCGACGATGTCATTAGCCGCATCAACAACTGGGTAGGCAACAAAAAGCAGGCGTATTGGGTGTGTACACTGATCGAAGAATCGGAACTTCTTCAGTGCGAAGCCGCCGAAAAAACCGCAGAACGACTTAAAGTAGCCTTGCCAGAAGTACGTGTTGCACTCCTGCATGGACGACTAAAAGCATCAGATAAAGAAGCCATTATGCTGGCTTTCAAAAATCACGAAATCGATTTATTGGTTGCCACTACCGTCATAGAAGTGGGCGTAGATGTGCCTAATGCCAGCTTGATGATAATCGAAAACCCTGAACGGCTTGGATTATCCCAGCTACACCAATTACGCGGCCGGGTAGGACGAGGCAGTGACGATAGTTTTTGCCTACTACTGTACCAATCGCCCTTGTCAGATAATGCCCGTCAGCGACTTGGTATCCTGCGGGATAGCAACGACGGCTTCTTAATCGCCGAAAAAGATTTGCAGTTACGTGGCCCAGGTGAAGTAATGGGTACTCGCCAAACTGGGCAAGTTACCTTCAAAATTGCCGATTTAGTCAGGGATGCGGATTTGCTGGATAATATCCCAACTGTTGCCGACACCCTGTTCAACGATACACCCGAAGCCGTCGCACCCTTAATTGAGCGCTGGCTAGGTCACAATCCCGATTATTCCGAGGTTTAAATCCCATTGACCACCAAAAGTTATTTATTTAACCATGAACCCGATTGGCATGAACACAGACGAGGTAGCCAGCACCATCTACCAGCAGCCGTCCAGTCCTGGGCTTACGAAGCCGGATCGCTTACCCAAAGGCTGCGTGATTATTACGGAAACGAGGTTGCAGTAAGTATCCTTTTCCACCAGTGGCGGACACCGTTTTTAAGCGAACACAGACAACTTCAATTACCACCGCACAGATACGGCTTAATCCGCGAAGTGATGCTGCATAAAAACAGCAAGCCCTTACTCCTGGCAAGAACCATTATCCCAGAAGAAACCATCAAAGTCGCTCATCGCAATCTGTCGCACTTAGGTACACGTCCGCTTGGCGAAGTGATTTTTTCCTATCCTGACCTGGAACGGATTACGATGGATTTGACCTTGATAAAACCCAACACATGGACATCAACAGCACAGCAAAACGCTAATATAGCCCAGCCTATTTGGGGGCGACGGACTGTCTATGCTATCCAGAAACGACCTATGTTAGTCAGTGAGTTTTTTCTGCCGGAAATATTGTCACATTAGCGAATGCGGACTCCTTTAGTCGCACACACCAAGTGAATAAAGATAAAAACGGCATCCAACTATTGATTCGGTCTTTTAATGCTTGAACCGCTCGCACTGAGTTTGTCAAAGCACATAAGCCTTTCGACAGGCTCAAGGCGAACGGTAGCTAAAACTTCATAAGACCGAATCTATAGTATATCAGCCAGATATATAAGCGGTGGTGAATGTCGCGCTGACGTGTTATTTTTCGATTAACACAACGGCATGTACGGCAATGCCTTCTTTTCGGCCTTCAAAACCCAGTTTTTCGGTGGTGGTGGCTTTTACGTTGACTTGGTTTATTTCGACTTGCAGATCAGCCGCAATATTCCCGCACATGCCAGCGATATAAGATGCCATTTTAGGGGCTTGGGCGACTATCGTAATGTCCGCGTTACCTAGGTTGTAGCCTTGTTCCTGGACGATTTTATAAACGTGGCGGAGCAATACTCGGCTGTCCGCGCCTTTGAATTCAGGGTCAGTGTCGGGGAAGTGTTTGCCAATATCACCTAAAGCCGCCGCACCCAACAACGCATCACACAGAGCATGTAGCACCACATCGCCATCGGAGTGCGCTTCCAGACCTTGCTCGTACGGAATTTTTACGCCACCTAGAATAATGTGGTCGCCGTCGTTAAAGCGGTGTACATCGTAACCTTGACCTACTCGTATCATTGTTGAACCTTTTGTTGCTCTATATAAAATTGCGCTAATGCTAGATCTTCAGGTCGGGTGATTTTGATATTGTCAGGACGACCTTCGACAATTTTCGGTGTGTAGCCTTTAAGTTCCAATGCGCTGGCTTCGTCGGTGACTCTGAGGTCGCCAGCGGTATCTTCCAGTGCAGATTTTAACATCCCGTAACGGAACATTTGGGGCGTTAACGCTTTCCATATTGTGCGCCTATCTAAGGTATCAAGAATGCTCCCATCCTGAACGCTTTTTAAAGTATCGTGCGAAGACAGCGCCAAAATACCGCCAACATCATCATTAATCAGCGTATCAATCAATAACCGAATGTCACTGGTAGTCAGGCAAGGTCGTGCGGCATCATGTACCAGCACCCAATCGTCATCGTTAGCTTGGTCGCGTATCGACTTTAAACCCGACAACACCGAATCCGCCCTCTCCTTTCCGCCCGGTGCAGTGATGATAAGCTCATGATTGGCAACGCCAAGTTCAGGCCAGTAAGGGTCTTCAACCGAGATGGCAACCGCAATTTTGGAAAAAACATCCGCTTGCAGCAAACGGCCTAAGGTCTGCTCAATGACTGTAAACCCAGCCAATTCGAGGTATTGTTTCGGTCTGTCGGCGTTCATTCGTTTGCCTACGCCAGCGGCGGGTAAGACTGCCCAGAATTTTATAGTTTGGTTCATTATGATATTTTTAAGGCATCGTTAAACAAGTCCTTCGGCAAGACTCTCCTGAGCGAAGCCGAAGGACTCGGGACGAGAGTTATCGGGGCGATTCCGTAGTCTTGAGCCTGTCGAAGGACTTTTAATGATTCCTACACAAAATCAAACAATCAAGCCATCTTCCATGCGCAGTACCCTGCCCATTTTTCCTGCCAATTCATGATCGTGGGTGACGATGAGGAAGCTGACATTCAACTCCTGATTCAATTCCAACATCAACTGAAACACATCCTCGGCGGTTTTGCTGTCCAGGTTTCCGGTCGGCTCGTCGGCTAGTACCACGCCCGGTTTGTTAATTAATGCCCGTGCAACTGCTGCCCGTTGGCGTTCACCGCCGGATATTTCGCCGGGTTTGTGCTCAACGCGATGACCTAGACCTACGCGTTGCAAAAGTTTTGTCGCATGATGCCGCGCTTCTTCAACCGAGTGACCGCCAATCAATAAAGGCATGGCGACATTTTCCAACACGGTAAACTCGCCCAATAGATGGTGGAATTGGTAGATAAAGCCCAAGGAACGGTTTCTTAAGCTGGCTAATTGTTTACCGCTGACATCATTCAAATCGGTGCCATCCAAAACCACTTTACCGCCAGTGGGCTTCTCAAGCCCTCCCAACAAATGCAGTAAGGTGCTTTTGCCAGAACCCGATGCACCCATGATGGCGACGCGTTCACCTTTGTTGATATTGAAATTAACGCCTTTCAATACCTCGACATCCAGACCTCCCTGAGCATAGCGCATGGTCAGGTTTTCGCACTGCAAAATACTGGCGTTATTCATAGCGCAACACTTCCGCAGGGTTGATTTTTGAGGCTTGCCACGCGGGGTAAATGGTCGCAAGCAAGGATAATACAAAAGCCACTCCAGCTATCATGTAAACATCAGACCAGATCAGTTTTGAAGGTAAGTCACTGATGTAATAGACGTCTGCTGGTAAAAATCGGGTTTTAAACAATTTCTCCAAATCGCTGACAATATGCCCAGCGTTGAGTGCGAGCAAAATCCCACCTATCGTTCCTAAGATTGTGCCAACCACGCCGATTATGGTACCTAACACCATAAATATACCCATCACCGAGCCGGAAGTCAGCCCCTGCGTCTTGAGAATAGCAATGTCGCCGCGCTTATCGGTGACGACCATCACCAACGTAGAGACGATATTGAAGGCTGCGACCGCCACAATCAGCAATAAGATGATGAACATCACCATCTTTTCTGTCTTGATAGCCTTGAAGAAATTTTCATGAGCCATCGTCCAGTCGCTGACCAGATACTCGTCTGATAGCTCCGAACTCAGCGTTTGGGTTATTTTGGGTGCGTTAAACACGTCATCCAACTTTATCCGTAAGCCAGAAACCGCCGACTCCAACCGAAACAATTTGGCGGCATCGTCAATGTGGATCAACGCCATATTCCGGTCATATTCATACATACCGACTTTAAAAATGCCCACGACGGTAAACCGACGCATCCTGGGAACGATACCCGCTGGGGTGGAATTGACTTGTGGGCTGATGATGGTGATCTTATCGCCCATGAAAGTGCCGAGATATTTAGCCAATTCCGCACCTAAAATAATGCCGTATTCACCTGGCACTAGAGCAGTCAGCTTGCCCTCAACCATGCGATTACCCACCTCCGACACCTTGGGTTCGTTGTCGGGCATTACACCATTCAGCATCGTGCCGCTCACTCTGCGGTCGGCATTAATCATCACCTGACCCGTAATAAATGGTGCTGAACCCTGAATATGTGGCTGATTTTTGATGCGATTTTCTGCTTCAGGCCAGTTTTCTAACTGCCCGTATTTGCCCGTCAAGGTCGCGTGGGAAGTCATACCGAGGATGCGTTCCCGCAATTCCGCTTCAAAGCCGTTCATCACCGACAGCACAGTAATCAGCGCAGTCACGCCCAGCGCGATGCCCATGACTGAGGTCAGTGTGATGAAAGAAATGAATTGGGTACGGCGTTTTGCCCGCGTATAGCGCAGACCAATGTAAAAAATTAGCGGTTTAAACATGAAGAACTTACGTTAATGAAAAATCAGGATTTTTTGCAGTTGGGGCAATAGCCGTATAGATACAAACCGTGTGCGGTTAACTCGTAGTCTAAGCTGTGAGCAATCTTCTTTTGTTGGGTTTCGATGAGTTCATCGGTAAATTCATCAACTTTACCGCATTTTATGCACATGATGTGGTCGTGATGGTCGCCGTCGGACAGTTCAAACACGGAATTACCGCCCTCGAAATGATGCCGAGTAACCAATCCCGCCGCTTCAAACTGAGTTAACACACGATACACAGTTGCCAAGCCGATTTCTTCATCTTCACTGAGCAGGATTTTGTACACCTGTTCTGCGGTAAGATGGCGGTCGGTTGCTTGGTTTTCCAGTATTTGCAGGATCTTAACCCTGGGCAAAGTCACTTTCAGTCCAGCATTCCGTAGATCATGAGTTTCCACAGTTATCTCCTTTAAGCAACGGTTAAACAGTTAGGGTGAGTTTCGGCACATTGTAGCCTGTTTTTAGCAGTTGGCGCATGACTGTATTGTAGGTTAATCGGTTGACATCCTGTATGATTCTGATTTTTGATTCTTTCCCGTTAGGCTATGAGAAGCGTTTTTTTCTGTATTGTCCTGTTGAGTAGCTTGTTGCTCGCCTCCTGCTCTTACATACTCAACAATCTGCCAGGTGTGTATACCATCCCCATCCAACAGGGCAATATCGTTGACCAAGCGATGATAGACCAACTTCGTCCTAGCATGACAGAACGGCAAGTGTTGTACATTTTGGGATCACCCATGTTGGTGAATACTTTTCACCAAAAAAGCTGGGAATACCTGTATTCCAACCAGCCCAGCGGCGAAGACCGTCAACAAAAAAAAGTTTCCGTACTGTTTAATGCGGATGGTCTAGTTTCTGGCATTCAAGGCGACTTCAGACCCAATTCAACGCCCGTCGTCAAACCATCCGAAGAAACCACGGTCGATGTCCCCAAGCGGAATATTGAACTAACCATGTGGCAGAAAATTAAAGGCTTATTTGGCTTTGATGATATTGATGATGCGCCAAAGAAAAATCCTGATGCCAAGCCGGGGGATAGTGGGTCGCAGATTAAGACACCGTTGTGAGCATAGCTGAAAGTTATGCAGCTCAGTTCTTTAGCGCCCGTTGCCGCCTTGCTTCTTTCGGATCATGGACTAAAGGTCGATAGATTTCAATCCTATCACCTTGATTAACAAGCTTATATGGCTTACATAAAACCCCAAATACGCCGACTTTCAATTCTGAATCGCTTATTTCAGGAAACCTTGCCAACAATCCCGATAGCTCCGCCGCTTGTGCTATCGTCGTGCCTTGCTGCACTTTGATCGTAACGATAACCTGCTCTTCCGGTTTGGCATAAGCAACTTCCAGCCCTATAAAGCCTTCTTCGCTGCTACCGACATCAGCCATAAACGGCTTTGGCACGCTCGGTAAAAGAAGCTACCATCGTATTGCAAATCTGGTTAAACACCGCGCCAAAGGCTAGGTTTGCTAGTACGCTGGACATTTCAAACTCTAAATCCAGGGAGATTTTGCTGGCATCTTCGCGCAGCGGCAGAAAATTCCACACGCCGTCGAGTCGAGAAAAAGGGCCATCTAATAAAGACACGGTAATTCTTCCGCCCATATCAATGGTGTTCCGTGTTGAAAAGGATTTTTTAAAGCCTCCTTTGGAAATCATCAATTCCGCTTCGACGACATCACCTTCGCGTTTGATAATTCGACTACCAGAACACCACGGCAAAAATTGTGGATACGCTTCAATATCATTAACCAAATCAAACATTTGCTGAGCAGAATACTTAACCAAAGCACTTTTTTGGACGAGCGTCATACCTCAAAGCACCCCGACCGCATTCAGGAATACCAAAAACACGGCAGTAGGGGCAATATACCTAACCAAGAAGCGCCAGACTTGATAGCTTAAGTCGTCAGGACAATCCAATTCCTGTTTACTGTGTTCCTGCTTCATGATCCAGCCTGCAAACACAGCAATGCAGAATCCGCCAATAGGTAACATCAAATTGGCGGTTAAATAATCAATCAATTCAAATAGATTGCGCTCAAACAACTTAACGTTAGCCCAAACATTGAATGAAAAAATAGTAGCAAAACCCAATACCCATGCCACTAAACCCGACCACAAACAGGCTTTTTCACGCGTAAAGCCCTTATTCTCACTCAACCAAGCCACCGCTGGTTCAATCAGGGCAATAGAGGAAGATAAGGCCGCAAACACCAAGGCGACAAAAAACAACACGCCAACCAACCAACCGCCAAACATATTGCCAAAGGCAATCGGTAGGGTTTCAAACACCAGGCCTGGGCCGGAATTGGGATGTAAACCACTGCTAAACACAATGGGAAAGATGATGATGCCTGCCAGCAAGGCGATAATCGTATCTGCTCCGGCAATAATCATCGAGGCTTTGGTTATGGATACACCTTTGGGCAGATACGCGCCATAAACCATAATGGAACCCATACCCAAGCTCAAGCTGAAAAACGCCTGACCCATAGCAACCAACACGGAATCGGCGGTCAACTTGCTGAAATCCGGTCTGAACAGGAAGTTAAGTCCTTTAAAATAACCCTCGGTGGTCATCGCATAACCGACCATCAGGATCATCAAGGCAAACAACCACGGCAATAAAAATCTGACTGACTTCTCAAAGCCTTTCTCAATCCCTCTTACCACAATCAGCATGGTTGCCAACATAAATAGGCTATGCCAGAAAATTAATTGCATAGGGCTGGCGACGAAATTGTCGAATATTGCCTTGATTTCACTGGGACTTGCACCAGAAAAACTGCCAAAAAAAGCTTTAACCACGTAAGCTGAAGCCCAGCCCGCGATTACGCTGTAATACGACAGAATTAAAAATCCGGCAGCTACGCCCATCCAGCCGAGATAATGCCAATTTTTGTCAGCACCCGCCTCTTTGGTCAGAATCTTCATTGTATGGATGGGATTTTCCTTGCTGCGCCGACCCAGCATGGTTTCTGCCATCATCAAAGGAATGCCGATCAACAGCACACACAGCAAATACACCAGCACGAAAGCCCCGCCGCCGTTTTCTCCGGTAATATAAGGAAATTTCCAGATAT
>SHZQ01000031.1 GCA_009695535.1 Methyloglobulus sp. | reverse complement strand
TAAAAATAATATGGTCGTATTGTGCCAAATCGTATTTTTTAGCGCGATTAACAATGCAATTGATAAAATCATCATTATCAAAATATTGCGAAATGATTTTAATTTCGGGAATAACCTGCCATTGGCTCACAATCTCCATAAAACGCTGTAAAGCACTGCCTGTGCTACTCGACGCGTATTGCGGAAATAACGGGAACACAATAATCTTATGATAACCCTGCTGGCGCATACGTTCCAAAACAACGTCCATGCTGGGATTTTTGTAACGCATAGCCATTTCTACCGTGATGTCATCGCCTACCGCTAATTGCAATTTTTTTTGCAACGCTAAGGTATTCATCAACAACGGTGAACCCGATTCTTTATTCCAAATAGCTTGGTAGAGTTTTGATGAATTACCGGATCGAAACGGCACAATAATGCAGTTGACCAATATTTTTCTGGCCAACCAAGGAATGTCGATAACTCTTGGGTCATTGAGAAATTCACTTAGATACCGCCTCACATCCCAACGACTGGGGCTATCGGGCGTACCTAAATTTAAAAGTAGTATGGCGGTTTTTGATTTCATTGATTGCCTTTTCAACACTGGATCACAAAGTGGTTTGCTCGGAATTATACTAGAGCAAGCAGGCAAGGGCGGTAATGCGTATTATTAAATGCCGGAGATCTGAAATAACGGCGTTGAGCACTACTCAATCGAGCCGGAAGAGCGGATATCGGAAAGGTGGTAAACAAATTTGCCATCCGTGAGTAATCGGATTTTGACCGACATCTTGATTATGTTCGCTATAATCGCGTCTAACCCGCCGCATTTGTTTACGATTTGTTAATTTATATGGAATTCAAACTCACCCATCAGGACGGTCATGCCCGTCGAGGTCAGCTAACTTTAGCCCACGGCATTGTAGAAACCCCGATCTTTATGCCAGTTGGTACTTACGGTGCGGTAAAGTCACTCACGCCAGATGATCTCTTAAGCCTGAACGCGCAGATTATTCTAGGTAATACCTTCCACCTGATGCTTCGTCCAGGTACGCAGGTGGTCAAAGCACATCAGGATTTACATGGGTTTATGAATTGGCAAAAACCTATTCTTACCGATTCTGGCGGTTTTCAGGTATTCAGTCTTGGTGCGTTAAGGAAAATCACCGAGCAAGGTGTGACGTTCAAATCCCCAATAAACGGCAGCAAGATTTTTATGGGACCGGAAGAATCCATGCAAGTGCAGCGGGATTTAGGCTCGGATATTGTGATGATATTCGATGAATGTACGCCGTATCCTGCAACCGTAGATGAAGCTGCAAGCTCAATGCGTTTGTCTTTACGTTGGGCGCAACGCAGCAAAACCGCGCATGGCGACAATCCGAATGCCTTGTTTGGGATTGTGCAGGGCGGCATGTACGAGCATCTTCGTGCAGAATCCATAGGCGGCTTGGTCGATATAGGTTTTGATGGCTATGCCATCGGTGGTTTGTCGGTGGGCGAGCCAAAAGAAGAAATGATGCAAACCCTGGATACCATTCATCAAAAAATGCCCGTAGATAAGCCGCGTTATCTGATGGGTGTCGGTACGCCAGAGGATTTAGTCGAAGCGGTCAGGCGCGGTATTGATATGTTCGATTGCGTGATGCCCACACGCAATGCCCGTAACGGGCATTTGTTCACGACTTTTGGCGTGGTGAAAATCCGAAATAGCCAATACGAATTCGATACCAACCCAATCGACGAAAGTTGTTCGTGTTACACCTGCCAAAATTACTCCCGCGCATACCTGCGCCATCTCGATAAATGTAAGGAAATGCTGGGTTCACGGCTGAATACGTTACATAACCTGCACTATTATCTGAATCTTATGCAAGAACTGCGTGATGCCATCGCAAATAAAGAGCTGGAAATTGTTGCCAAACGCTTTTATCAACAACGAGGAAAAGTTGTTCCAACTGTGGCATAATGGGCGATTATCTAATAACACGAATAAAATTTGAGGGTAACATGAGTTTCTTTATTTCCGACGCTTTAGCCGCTACACCCGCTATACAATCACCTGGCATGGAAGGCTTGTTGTTTCCGGCAGGTATTTTGGTGTTCTTTTATTTCCTGTTCCTGCGTCCGCAAGCACAGCGTTCAAAAGAAAAAAAACAAATGATCGCAGCGATGGGTAAAGGCGTTGAAGTCGTTACATCGGGCGGAATTTTAGGAAAAGTGATTGATTTAGATGATAATTTCGTTAAATTGGAAGTTGGCGATAATATCTTTATCCAAGTGCAACGCCAAAGTATAGAAACCATGATGCCTAAAGGAACGTATAAGGCAGTCACTAAAAAGGCCAATATTTAAGCGGTAAGTATTGGGTTGCGGGTTTACTCAGGAATAACCGTAACGCCAGCCCAGCGCAGATTAATTGATGGAATAACGCATGCAAAATCATTACCCACTTTGGAGAAACCTATTGATACTGGGTGTTTTCCTTATAAGCCTAATTTATTCATTACCCAACCTGTTTGGCGAAGACCCTTCTGTTCAAGTGTCATCCACCAGTAGCTTAACTCAGGAGCAAGCCAGCAAGGTCGAGTCTACTATCAAAACGAGTGGTGTGACTTCAAAAGCATTTGAATTTAAAGACGGTAGGATTCTGGTGCGTTTTAAAAATACCGATGATCAGTTAAAAATCGCTGACTTGCTTAGAGATCAAATGGGTAGCGATGCAACGGTAGCGTTAAACCTTGCACCCACTACACCTACATGGTTACAGAATATCGGTGCTGATGCTATGTATCTGGGCTTGGACTTACGTGGCGGGGTGCATTTTCTGCTGGAAGTCGATATGGACGCAGCAGTAAAACAGGCTGAAGAGCGTTATTCAGAAGATTTGCGCTTGGCAATGCGCGATAAGAAAATACGTTACTTATCGGTATCTAAGGATACTGATTATATAAAAATTAAGTTTAAAGCAATCGAAGATAAATCTGCTATTTTCGATATGTTAAACAAAGATTTCAAGGGCTTGCAAGTCACTGAGCCGCCTGAACAAGGCCAGCTCTGGTTAAAAATGTCCGAAGCCGATGCGCGCGAAGTCAAAAAATTCGCTGTTGCCCAAAACATGACCACTTTACGTAATCGGGTGAATGAGTTGGGTGTAGCTGAGCCTGTGATTCAACAGCAAGGTGACAATCGAATCGTTGTTCAGTTGCCAGGTGTGCAAGACACCACCCGCGCTAAAGAAATTTTGGGTACCACCGCTACCCTGGAATACCGCTTGGTCGATGTCGAACACGACGTGCAAAAAGCGGTTGAAGGTCATGTGCCGGTAGGCAGTAAGTTGTATTTCGATAAAAACAAAAGCCCCGTACTGCTGGATAAACGCGTGATTGTTACGGGTGACCAGATTGTCGATGCATCTTCCGGTATGGATCAAGACGGTCGTGCTGCGGTATTTATTTCCTTAAATGGCGTGGGCGCAGCAAAAATGGGTAAGCTGACTCAGGCTAATATTGGCAAACCGATGGCGGTTGTGTTTATCGAAAATAAGGTCGAGACCAAAGTTGAAAATGGTCAAAAAGTACGCCACAAAGAAAAAGTCGAAAAAGTCATCAGTGTGGCGACTATCCAAGGTGCGTTTAGCAAACGCTTTCAGACTACGGGTTTAGATAGTCCACAAGAAGCGCGTAACCTGTCATTATTGCTCCGTGCTGGTGCGTTGGCAGCACCGGTAGACATTGTTGAAGAACGCACGGTAGGTCCTAGCTTGGGACAGGACAACATCAATAAAGGCGTTTTATCGTTTGTGGTGGGTTTTGTGCTGGTCGTTTTGCTGATGGCAGGTTATTACAAAGTCTTCGGTATTATTGCCGATGTGGCGCTAGCCTTTAACGTGGTTATTGTTGTGGCTATATTATCGATGCTGCAGGCGACGCTGACCTTGCCGGGCATTGCCGGAATTATTTTAACCGTCGGCATGTCAGTTGATGCTAACGTATTGATATTTGAGAGAATACGTGAAGAACTAAGGAATGGGGTGTCACCACAAAGTGCTATCTATATGGGCTATGACAGAGCGTGGGGGACAATCCTAGACTCGCATGCTACCAACTTGGTGGTCGCTGTGGTGTTATTTGCCTTTGGTACAGGTTCGGTCAAGGGTTTCGCGGTGACGCTTATTATCGGGATTTTGTCCTCCATGTTCACTGCCATTGCCGGCACACGGATGGTCATCAATTGGGTTTATGGCAACCGCAGGGTTGAGAAATTATCCATCTAAATACCTATTTAGCATAATTCCGAAGCGACTAAACAATGATGAAAAACACACACATAAATTTTATTGGTAACCGAAAAATTGCGATGACCTTTTCTGGTATTTTAATGGTGATAGCGATAGCTTCACTGGCGATACGCGGCTTGCAGATGGGCATTGATTTTACGGGCGGCACATTAATAGAAGTCGGTTATGAACAAACTGCCGACCTGACGGCACTACGCAAAACCTTGGGTGACTCGGGTTTTAAGAACGCGACTGTGCAGAATTTTGGTACTTCCAAAGATGTCCTTATTCGCCTGAAACTTGAAGAAGGCGTGAGTAGCGCAGATTTGAGTACAAAAGTGCTGGAAGCCATCAACAAAAACACGTCCGTACCTGCCAAGCTACGTCGAGTCGAGTTTGTGGGGCCGCAAGTCGGTGACGATCTGGCACAGGATGGATTTTTAGCCTTGCTGTATTCAACGCTAGCCATTTTGATTTATATTTCTTTGCGTTTTGAATGGAAATTTTCAGTTGGTGCGATTATTGCGACCTTCCACGATGCTATCGTAACGCTGGGCGTGTTTTCCGTATTAGGTTTAGAATTTGACCTGACCGTATTGGCCGCCATTCTTGCACTTATCGGTTATTCTTTAAACGATACCATTGTTATTTATGACCGGATTCGGGAAAACTTTAGAAACATGAGGAAAACCTCAACTGAAGACATTATGAACATTGCGATCAATGACACCTTAAGCCGAACCATCATGATTTCAATGACTGTGTTCCTGGTGCTGATTTCCCTGTTTTTCTTAGGGGGGGAAGTCATCCATAATTTTTCAATCGCCTTATTGTTTGGTGTCGTGTTTGGTACGTATTCGTCCATTTTTATCGCCAGCCCTGCGGCCTTGATGCTGGGGATTAGTGCTGAAGATTTGATTGTACCTGTCAAAGAAGGCGCAGAACTGGATAGAATGCCTTAATTCAACGGCTATTCGGATAGTCGGATCGGCTATAATAAATACTATTTTAATTGTTCAATTGGAGTTTCAAAAACACATGGCGATAGAACGCACATTCTCGATCATTAAACCTGATGCAGTAGCAAAAAATGTCATTGGTGAAATTTACAGCCGTTTTGAAAAGAATGGTTTAAACATTATTGCTGCAAAAATGTTGCATTTAACTCAAGCGCAAGCAGAAGGCTTTTACGCAGAACACAAAGAACGTGGGTTTTTTAAAGATTTAGTCGCGTTTATGGTTTCAGGCCCAGTCATTATGCAGGTTTTAGAAGGCGAGAACGCTGTCCTAAAACACCGTGACATCATGGGCGCGACCAATCCTAAAGAAGCGGCGGCTGGCACAATACGCGCTGATTTCGCCAGCAGCATCGACGAAAATGCCGTACATGGCTCTGATGCAGTGGCAACAGCCCAAAGAGAAATTACTTACTTTTTCTCAGACGATGAACTCTGTGCCCGTACCCGTTAAACAAAAATCCTTGAATTTGCTGGATCTTGACAGAGCAGGTCTAGCGGCCTTCTTTGTCGGATTAGGCGAAAAGCCTTTTCGTGCCACCCAATTGCTGAAATGGGTATATCAAGAAGAGGTCATTGACTTCGATTTGATGACCAATTTCAGCAAATCGCTGCGTTCTTATCTTGGCGAAAACTGTCATATAACAACACCTGATATCGTGTTGGAAAAAATAGCTAGTGATGGCACACGCAAGTGGGTAGTGCAGACTAGTTGTGGCAATAAGATTGAAACGGTGTTTATACCTGAAGAAAATCGTGGCACTTTATGTGTGTCATCACAGGTGGGTTGTGCGTTGGCTTGTACATTTTGCTCGACCGCACAACAAGGCTTTAACCGCAATTTGACGACGGCGGAAATTATCGGTCAAGTCATGGTTGCCCAGCAGCGTTTGGGTAAAGAAAAAAAGATTACCAATGTGGTCATGATGGGCATGGGCGAGCCGCTACTGAATTTTGATAATGTTGTTGCCGCCATGAATCTGATGATGGATGATTTCGCGTACGGCATTTCCAAGCGGCGGGTAACTATCAGCACATCCGGTGTAGTTCCAGCGATGTATCGCTTGACGGAAGTCTGCGATGTCAGCTTGGCGGTGTCTTTACATGCGGTCACGGATGAATTGCGGGACGAGTTGGTTCCTATCAACAAAAAATATCCGCTAAAAGAATTGCTGGAAGCTTGTCGGGATAATGCCAAATTGGCACCAAGACGTACCATTACGTTTGAATATGTGATGCTGAATGGCGTTAATGACTCAATCGAGGACGCACAGGGGTTGGTTGAATTGCTCAAAACCGTGCCATCAAAGCTGAATTTGATACCCTTTAACCCGTTCCCTAATTCCAATTACACCTGTTCTAGCAACAATGCCATCCACCGGTTTAAAACTTTATTGAACGATGCAGGCATAGTCACTACAGTGCGAAAAACCCGTGGCGAAGATATTGATGCCGCTTGCGGACAATTAGTCGGTCAAGTGGCAGATAAAAGTCGTAGACATCTTAAGCTAAAACCTGTGAGTGTCGAACATGCTGCTTAAATCTTATAAGATGACACGCTGCGCTGTTGTATTGCTGCTGGCAATAAGCTTGTCAGCCTGTTCCTGGTTTTCAAGTAGTTTAGCGGGAAAACCTACGGATACTTATCTTCAGCCAGGTATTCGGTATATGGATCTTAATAAGTTGGAATTGGCTAAGGAAAACCTACTAAAGGCGTTGGAAAAAGAATCTGATAATGCACGGGCGCACAGTGCTTTGGCTGTTTTGTATGAGAAAATCAATCACTTTGATCAGGCAAAACAGCATTATGATGCAGCTTTGAGCATATCACCTGATGATATAGGCATACAAAATAATTACGGCAAGTTTTTATGTGATCGTAGGCAATTAGATAGAGGTTTGGTGCTGCTGACCCAAGCAACATCTAATCTGTTAAATGACAGGCCGTAGATGGCATTAACCAATGCTGCGCGTTGTCATTTAGGCATGAGCAACGTCCGCAAGCGGTCACGTTACTTAAGCAAGCGTTAGATATGAACGGTCAGTATTCGGCGGCTTTGTTTGAAATGCAAAAAATCAGCTATCAATTGGGCGATTACAAGGCGGCAGAAGATTGCTTGCAGCGCTATTTAGGCGAAGCCAACCATACCGCTGAAACCCTGTGGTTAGGTGTACAAACCGAGCAGGCATTAGGTAATATGTCGCTGGCTAATGAGTACCGAAACTTGTTGCTGGATAAATGCCCCCTATCAAACGAAGCCAAACAAGTTTCTGGTATCCGATAATTAAACATTCGTTAAATGGCCGCTAATATTCAAGCAGTTCGTGGGATGCACGATGTACTCCCCGACCAAACCCCGCTTTGGCAATATGCTGAACGCATTATCAGAGAAGTGTTGTCCAGCTATGGCTACAGTGAAATCCGCTTGCCCATTGTAGAGAAAACCGAATTATTTAAACGCTCTATCGGCGAAGTCACCGATATTGTCGAAAAAGAAATGTACACTTTTGATGATCGCAATGGCGACTCGTTAACGCTAAGACCAGAAGGCACGGCTGGATGTTTGCGGGCTTGCTTGGAACACGGTTTGCTACATCATCAAACCCATAGATTATGGTATTACGGCCCCATGTACCGACATGAAAGACCGCAGAAGGGTCGTTATCGGCAATTTATCCAATTAGGTGTGGAAACTTATGGCATGTCTGGGCCTGATATTGATGCGGAATTGATTCTGCTGATGCACCGATTGTGGCAAAAGTTGGGCATACGCGATAAGGTCAGCTTGCAACTGAATTCCTTGGGTACAATTGCCGAGCGGATGGTTTATCGTGAAGTTTTAGTTTTTTATTTTCAGCAACATAAAGAAAGTTTGGACGAAGACAGTCTGCGTAGACTAAACACTAATCCGTTGCGGATTTTGGACAGCAAAAACCCTGAGATGAAGGACGTTATTGCCAATGCCCCTGAATTAATAGCTTATCTGGGTGCTGACAGCTTGGCGCATTTCAAGGCCATTACCACAACGTTGGAAGATTTAGGTGTGACATATCAGATCAACACCCGATTAGTACGCGGCTTGGATTATTACAGCAAAACAGTTTTTGAATGGGTCACTGATGAGCTGGGCTCGCAAGGCACTGTTTGTGCGGGTGGACGTTATGACGGGCTTATCGAACAATTAGGTGGTAAACCCAATCATGCTGTGGGATTTGCAATGGGCATGGAGCGTTTATTGGCCTTGCTGGAATTGCGTGATGATCTTCCCATAACAAAACCGGTTGATGCTTATATGATACGGGTGGGCGAGAAGGCAGAACGGGAAGGTCTGCGTTTTGCAGAAACGATTAGGAATGAGTTCCCAACGCTAAAACTGCAATTATCTGCTGATGGTGGCAGCTTTAAAAACCAGTTTAAAAAAGCCGACAAAGTCGGTGCAGAATTCGCCATTATTCTCGGCGATGATGAAGTTGATCGTGGCGAAGTAGGCATCAAGTCCTTAAGAAATGAGCTTGCCCAGCAAACCATGCCGCAAAGTCAGGCGATTAGTTTTTTACAACAGCAACTCCAAATAAATCGGTAAGCAAATTAGTTTTTAATCTGCGCGTTAAGTGCTCAGAATATGAATGAGAATCCCTAGTAATTTAGAAAACAGAGAGCAACAGTGGCAATTTACGATACAGAAGAAGAGCAACTTGAAGCCGTAAAAGGCTGGTGGAAGGAAAACGGCACATCAACGGTTGTGGGTATAGCGATAGGTATTGCGGTTATTGTTGGCTGGAATTACTGGCGTGAACACAAGCAAGACCAAGCAAACCAGGCTTCGGCAGTTTATGACCAATTACTTAAAGCGGCTGAAACCGATCAAAAAGACTCGGTAGATAAACTGGCAAAACGCTTACAAGAGCAGTTTGTAAACAGTAATTATGCCGCTTATGGCGGCCTGTTTCAGGCGAAAGTCAAAGTTCAGCAGGGTGATATTGCCGCTGCCAAAGAAATCCTGAAAAAAATTGCTGCTGGCAAAGATAAGGAATTAAGCCATATTGCCAAGATTAGATTGGTCAAATTAATGTTAGCAAGCGGTGAATATGAGCAAGGCTTGCAGGTTATTAATGATGTCGATCAAGCAGCGGCGGCAAAATTTTCCGATAACTACGATGAATTAGTAGGGGATTTGTATGTGGCACTAGACCGTTCGGATGAAGCCCGTACTGCGTACCAAAAAGCCTTAAAAAATGGTTATCAATCGCCGTTGTTGCAGCTTAAAATCAACGATCTGACATCACCAGAAAAAGTCGAAATTAAAAAATAATGCATTTTTTCCCTCGTTTAATCATGCTGCCCTTACTAATCCTCCTGACCTTGTCGGGTTGTTCCGCTATGGATTTGGCGAGTGAGTCCATGTCCGGTATCAAGGATTATTTTACTGGCGGTGCTGACAATGCCGATCCGCCCAATGTTCTGGTCGAATATGCGCCGGAAATTCAAGCCGAAGTGCTTTGGAAAGAAAGCGTGGGCGTGGGTACGGACGAACAAACCTTGAAGTTAGTTCCCGCTATTGGAAGTGGCAGGATTTTTGCTGCGGATAGGGATGGCCTGGTGCAAGCTAGGGATTTGAGTACCGGTAAGTTAGCCTGGGAAGCGGAAAATGAAGACAAAGTGCATTTTTCTGGTGGCCCAGGGGTAGGTGCTTCAGCGGTAATCGTAGGTACTAATGATGCGGAAGTTATCGCATTGAATATTGATAACGGAACGCAACTTTGGAAGACCACGGTATCCAGTGAGGTATTATCGGTACCTGTAATTTCGGGTGGCATCGTTATATTACGCACTACCGATGGCTTGGTGATTGCACTGAATGAACAGACTGGGCAAAAAGTCTGGAGCTACGAACACAACGTGCCAGCCTTAACGGTACGCGGCACGGGTGCGCCATTAATCATCGAAGACACCATTATAGAAGGTTACGACAACGGCAAATTAATGGCGTTGCGCTTGGAAGATGGCAAATACGTCTGGGAATCCAGCGTTACTCTTCCAAAGGGTCGGTCAGAGGTTGAGCGTTTAGTCGATATTGACGTTGATCCCATTGAATCACGGGGCGTTATCTATACTGCAAGTTATAACGGCGGCGCTGCGGCTGTTTCGATTTTGGACGGCGATGTATTGTGGCGCAATGAAGCCGTTTCCTCCTATACTGGTTTAAGTCAAGATGAGCAGTACCTGTATATTTCCAATTCAGCCGGACATGTTCTGCAACTGGATAAGCGTACTGGCTCGTCGTTGTGGGAGCAAAAAGATTTGCATGGACGAAAACTGACATCCCCCGTCGCATACCAAGGCAATGTTGTGGTCGGCGATATTGAAGGCTACGTCCATTGGTTAAGCAGCACCGATGGACGCCAACTTGCCCGCGTGCAAGTAGCGGGTGATGCCATTGATGCTAAGCCTGTTGTGGTCGGTGATACCGTTTATATTTACGCCAAAGACGGCACCTTAGCCGCCCTAAAAGCTCAGTAGTATGTTACCAGTTATTGCCTTAGTAGGCCGCCCCAATGTGGGAAAATCCACCTTATTCAATTACTTAACCCGTACTCGTGAAGCCTTGGTTGCTGATTTTCCTGGTCTTACGCGGGATAGACAGTATGGTCGCTTAAAACACGGCAACAGACCTTGTCTGATCGTCGATACCGGCGGTATTGCGGATGATGCCGCAGGTATTGAAAGCCTCGCGCGTAAGCAGGTGCAAATCGCACTGGAAGAAGCCGACATCGTATTTTTTATGGTCGATGCGCGTGAAGGCTTAAGCGCATCCGATAAAGTCATTGCGGAAACTTTACGAAAGCTCGCCAAGCCCGTAATTTTAGTCACTAACAAAATTGACGGTCTTGATGCCAGCATAGTGATGGCTGACTTTTACTCCTTAGCATTGGGCGAGCCAATAGCTTGTTCGGCAGCACACGGACGCGGTATTCCCGAATTATTGGAACGCGCAAATGAGCTATTGCCGCCCGATATTGAAACCGTTGATGAAAATCAAGGTGGTATAGGCATTGCTGTCGTCGGCAGACCAAATGTGGGCAAATCAACCTTGGTCAATCGCTTATTGGGTGAAGAACGGGTTATCGTATTTGATGAGCCTGGCACAACCCGCGACAGCATTTATATTCCTTTTGAGCGTAACGGTAAAAAATTTACTTTGGTTGACACGGCAGGGATGCGCCGCCGCGCCAGGGTTTCAGAAGTTATCGAAAAATTCAGCATTATCAAATCTTTGCAAGCGATTGAAAAATCGCATGTCGTTATTTTTCTGATTGATGCCAGCGAAGGTATTACTGACCAAGACGCGCATTTACTGGGCTTGGTATTGGAAGCGGGTAGGGCGTTGATTATCGGGTTGAATAAGTGGGATGGATTAAGTGCTCACCAAAAAACCACGATACAACGGCAACTTGATTTAAAACTCTCCTTCCTCGAATTTGCTGAAAAACATCCGATCTCGGCATTACATGGTAGCGGCGTAGGAAAATTGTTTGATGTCGTCCACACCTTGTACGAATCAGCGATGGTCAATATGGGAACTCCGCTACTGACCCGAATCCTCAAAGAGGCCACTGGGGCGCACCAACCTCCCTTGGTTGGCACTCGCCGCATTAAATTGAAGTACGCGCATCAAGGTGGACGTAATCCACCGGTGGTCATCATCCACGGCATTCAGACCGATGCCTTGCCGCTTTCTTATAAACGCTATCTGACCAATTATTACCGGACCAAATTGCATTTGTCCGGCACGCCGATACGTTTAGAGTTTAAATCCCCAGTCAATCCTTTTCATGGTCAAAAAAGTAAACTAGGCGATAAGCAAATGGAAAAGCGTAAGCGCTTAGTTAGGCGAATTAAAAAAAATGAAAAGTAATTCAACAACCTACCCATATTAATCCACAATAGGAATAAGATCATGGCTAATATCAAATTTCAAGGCAACCCACTCCATACATCAGGTGAATTACCAGCGGTCGGCAGCAAAGCACCGGATTTCACTCTGGTTAATGGCAAATTGGCAGATGCTACCTTAGCCACGTATGCCGGAAAAAAGAAGGTATTGAACATTGTCCCTAGCTTGGATACACCGACTTGCGCGATGTCCACTCGTAAGTTCAATGAAAAAGCCAGCAAGCTCGATAACACCGTCGTACTGGTGATTTCCGCTGACTTACCCTTTGCCCAATGCCGTTTTTGTGAAACCGAAGGCTTAACCGACGTGATTCCTTTATCCACCTTTCGCTCCAGCTTCTCGGGCGATTACGGTGTCACCTTAACGGATACCATTCTCGCTGGATTAACCGCTCGTGCAATCGTTATCATCGACGAAGACGATAAAGTGATATACACGCAACTGGTTGATGAGCTTGCTAATGAGCCGGATTACGATAGTGCTTTTGCGGCTTTATAATATTTTCTGACTGAGATAAGGAAAGAAGAAGAGGATAAGCATCTCAAAAATGTGAACTGTGTCACAAAAATAGCATCTTATGCGAATGTCAAATTCTAAAATGTGAGCTGATTCACAAAAACAAATTCAAGCCTATGCCCCAATTTACCTGGGCGTTTTTTTAACGCCTTCTTTGTTAGTAAGCTACTCAAAAGCCGACCCAATGGACGGGCAGGCTTTTTTTTCGTATAAAACAATCCAATCAAAAGCGATAAGCACTAAAATAGGCAAACAGTCTGCCAACCAATTGCTTATCGTGCTAAATATCATCTGGATTACCTTCTTCCTCGCCGCATTCTGCACCGCCTTAATCAAGCTGGTTTTTTTTGGCGATCAGCAAGTCTTTGGCTTATTGATGGAGGCCTTGTTCAGCCAAGCCAAAGCTGCATTTGAAATTTCCTTAGGGCTGACGGGTGTTTTGTCCTTGTGGTTAGGCATCATGCGGATCGGCGAACGCAGCGGCTTCATCCAGTTATTAACCCAATTTCTTACGCCTTTGTTCAGTAAATTGATGCCCGATGTCCCGAAAGGCCATCCAGCGCTGGGTGCAATCGTCATGAATATCTCCGCCAATATGCTTGGGCTGGACAATGCCGCAACACCATTGGGCATTAAGGCGATGAAGGAATTGCAGACTTTAAACCCAAGCTCAGATACCGCCAGCAACGCGCAAATCCTGTTCCTGGTAATCAACACGTCGGGCGTGACGTTATTTCCGGTGACGATTTTGACGTATCGCGCCCAATTAGGCGCGGCCAACCCTTCCGATGTTTTTATTCCGATACTAATAGCCACCTATATATCAACATTGGTTGGTTTGTTTGCTGTTGCCGCCGTGCAAAAAATTAACCTTGTGGATAAGGTCGTTATGACTTATCTAGTTGGATTTACCCTGGTTGTAGGTGGTTTGCTCGGCTATTTCACCCACTTGCCCCAGGCAGAGATGCTTGCAC
Source organism: Methyloglobulus sp. (assembly GCA_009695535.1). GTDB lineage: Bacteria > Pseudomonadota > Gammaproteobacteria > Methylococcales > Methylomonadaceae > Methyloglobulus. The sequence goes on along the minus strand of SHZQ01000031.1, from coordinate 1,095 downwards.
AATCGGCATTGATGAGCAATGTCATCCTGTTTTCCTTGGTTATCACCTTTATCTGCGGGGCGATTTACAAAAAAGTGAATGCTTATGATGCTTTTGTCGAAGGCGCGAAGGAAGGTTTTCAGACCGCGATAACCATCATTCCTTATCTGGTTGCCATGTTAGTGGCTATCGGCGTGTTTCGGGCGAGCGGCGCATTGGAATTGCTGGCGGATGGGGCGCGTGGCATCGTGCATTATTTTAAGATGGATGATAGATTCGTCGATGCCTTGCCCACGGCACTCATGAAACCGTTTAGCGGCAGCGGTGCCAGGGCGATGATGATAGACACCATGAAAACCCACGGTGCGGATTCCTTTGCCGGACGCTTATCGTCGATAGTCCAAGGCAGCACGGAAACCACATTTTACGTATTGGCGATCTACTTCGGCTCAGTCGGCATCAAGCACATCCGCCATGCCGCCACCTGTGGGATAATAGCCGATTTTGGCGGCATAATTGCCGCAATTTTTGTTGCTTATTGGTTTTTTGGTTGATTGTAAGATGTGCGCACTTAGTTTAAAAAAACTATGGAATAAGCAATGATTGATATAGGGTCTACAAACTTCCTGATTAAGGTGCCGGGCTTGCCCGAAGATGAGTTTGAGCGCTATTCAACCAAGCTGTTCGATGAATGGGATAGGGTTGTCGAGCAGACCCTGGATCTTGCAGACTTTATTCGTGAATTAAAGCGTCAATTTGAAAATGCACCTCTATTTCCCAAGCAACTGAGCCTCATTGATGAAGAGCGGGATAAATCTGTTGAAAAGCCAATTGAACACAAGAAGAAAACTCCTCGAACACCTCAACCGAAACCAACTCCAATTCCCCAGCACTATAGGATCGAGATTTGGCGTGAATCTAAAAAAGATCAAAAGCCTATCAAAATTACTAAACTATGAGTAAAAAGAGCCGAGTAGGTCAGGTTGCGCTTGCGCTACCTGACGTTTACTTGCCACCAAATGTCACATAACCGCTTCGCGGCAATGTGACCTACGAGCTAATATAAGTTCAATGAAAGTCCACTTAAAAACGCTCGGCTGTCGCTTAAATGAAGCC
>SHZQ01000030.1 GCA_009695535.1 Methyloglobulus sp. | reverse complement strand
CTATACCGTGCCGTCCATTGGTTTATCAATACGGTAGCTTGCATTGCATGACCATGCAGTTTCCTGAAAAAGCGTTATTGGATTGCGAACAGTCGTAGCTTGCTTCGATGGCGATAGCAGAAACCTGCAATAAAGGATTTTTATATCGGAATTCGCTTTAGCGATTGTGCAAGAATTAAATGCAGGACTACAAACCTAGGTTTTCAACCAATGTATACTATTAAAATCAAAGTGATATGCGAATAAAATGCGATCATCAGAAGTTTTTTTACAATGCTTTCACAATCGATTTAGCCTACCCACATTAGCTTACTGTACGATCTATCGTGTACTAAAAAGTACTCTTATACACAAATGGAAAACACCGAACCTAATCATATTGACACCAGCCTTCCACCTCAACCAGTAAGTTTCATAGCAGCTTTACGCTTTTGGGGGAAACTGGGTTTTATCAGCTTTGGTGGACCCGCTGGACAAATCGCCATCATGCACCAGGAGTTAGTTGAGCAACGCCGTTGGATTTCGGAACGGCGCTTTCTCCATGCCCTCAATTACTGCATGTTGTTACCAGGTCCTGAGGCGCAGCAATTGGCGACCTATATCGGCTGGCTAATGCACCGCAGTTGGGGCGGCATTGCGGCAGGTTTGCTGTTTATTTTGCCATCGTTATTTTTGCTGATTTTGCTGAGTTGGATATATCTACGCTTTGGTGAAGCGCCTGTTGTATCTGCCATTCTGTACGGTATAAAACCCGCAGTCACGGCGGTTGTATTGTTCGCTGCTTATCGCATTGGTTCCCGCGCCCTGAAGAACTGGCTGATGCGGCTGCTGGCGGCATTGGCTTTTGCCGCTATTCTTGTCTTACATACGCCCTTCCCTATTATCGTATTAATTGCTGCTTTGCTGGGTGCTTTGGGTAGTCGTATCGCGCCATCATTATTTGCTGTTAGTGGCGGACACGGTGCAAGCAAGCTAAGTTATGGCGCAGCATTGATTGATGACGATACGCCCACGCCTGGCCATGCTCAATTTCGTTGGGCGCGATTAGGCACAATCCTTTTGATAGGCTTGGCATTGTGGAGTGGCGTAATGGGCGTGTTGTGCTGGCAGTTTGGCTGGCAAGGTGCATTTACCCAGATAGGCTGGTTTTTTACCAAGGCGGCGTTGTTGACATTTGGTGGTGCTTATGCGGTGTTGCCTTATGTGTATCAAGGTGCGGTGGAGCATTACCATTGGTTAAGTGCCGCGCAAATGATCGACGGCTTAGCGCTGGGCGAAACCACACCCGGCCCATTGATTATGATAGTCACTTTTGTTGGTTTTCTGGCAGGTTGGCACGAGCTGCCATTAGGTGCTGATTCCATGCTGATGTCCGCCACAATAGCTGCGCTTATTGTGACTTACTTTACCTTTCTACCGAGCTTTGTGTTTATCCTGGCTGGTGGTCCATTGGTGGAATCAACGCATGGCAACTTGAAGTTTACTGCGCCACTCTCAGCAATTACTGCTGCGGTCGTGGGCGTTATTCTTAATCTTGCGGTATTTTTCGCATTGCACGTATTCTGGCCGGCAGGATTTGGCGGAGATTTTGACGGGGTTGCTGCTTTGATTGGTGTTTATGCGTTAATTACGTTATTCCGCTTTAAAGTTGGGGTGATGCCTGTGATTGTTATGTCGGCTGCGGCGGGTTTGTTGGTTTCATTGTAGCACATTAAAATCAACAACTTATATATCATAAAAGAGAAAGACTAACCGCACAAGGCTAAAACAGCAACAAAACCTTGTGCCTTGTGCCTTGTGCCTTGTGCCTTGTGCCTTGTGCCTTGTGCCTAATTTTTTAATTTATCAACATCCGTGTCAACGGATTGTCGCTGCCCGTTTTCTCCGACTTATAACCCTCACCTGCACTGCATTGTTCAGTTATCTCGGTAATTTTCTTCAATTGCGCCGTGTGTTGTTGAGTCACGGTTTCCACTATATTTAATACTTCACCATCGATCATGTTGATGGCATTTTCCAAGCCTTTGTTGAGTCCTCTTAATGCGCTTTTTTCCAGGGAGGGTTTGAGTTTTTTCAGGATAAACCAAGGAATCAACCAGCTTATAAGGATTAACAAGCTGCTATGGATGGCGAAATCCATACCAAGATAGTGATCGTGAGTGGCGATGCTGTCATAGTAGCCGACAAATACTTGATAGCCTACCCAAGCTATCGCCGACAAGGGTAGGACAATTTCACAAAACCGGATAAACTTCAAGAACGCCCGATGTACTACATTGCCCGGATGGGCTAACGCTTGCCGGACATGCAACTCGCTTTGCGCTTGCACTATCTTAGGTGCTTTAGTTCGTACCACAGCCAATTGGTCTTTCAACGGCGCAACAGGTAAGCCTAATTCATCGACCTTCACGACAAATTCATCCAGCGCGTCCCCAAACCGCGCTTGCGCCCAGTCGTCCCATAAGGCATTGGCGGCCTGGTCGGCTTGACTTCCGCCATTCGCGGGATTGCCGATTAAATCCGCCGCATGGTCAGCATAATAAGCGGCGAGTTTCTGTATCGGCCAGACAAAACCTTGCTGCAATTGGTCAGAAGTTGTTTGCCATTGCGCTTCCCAAAGCGTCTCTGCTTTTTTGAATGCGGAATGTGATCCCAGCTTTTGCTGGCTGTTCTGGAGCTTTTGCCTTAGCTCATCTTTGCGAACCTGCGTACCACGTTGCTCCAATTCTGCAACGACATGCTTGTTTGACAGGGATAATATAGTTGCTTGTAAAGCATCAAACTCATCAGGATAAGCGCTTTCGCCGCACACGGTTTTGAATATGATTGGCTCTACAAACCCCGCTTTACCCAGTTGCTGCTTAAAATCTTCATATTGCGCTTGTTGCCCTCTATCCCATTGATTCAAAACGAACAACCAAGCGTGGCGATTGCCTTCTGACATCAACAAGCGCCAAGCCTTTTCATCGCGATAGCGTTCTGGGCTGACGACGTAAATCAATACGTCAATATGTGGCAACCATTCAAACACCAGCGCTTTGTTACTTTGCTCGGTGCTGTCGAAATCAGGCATGTCGATCCAGACGATATTTTTTTTACTTTCGTCTTCATGTTGGGCAATGCGTATCTTTTCGATAGGCAATTTTTCCGGCAAGTGCTGGATAGTAATATCTTTATGATGAAAAAGGGTGGCTTCACGTGAAGTTGGCCTTTCTATACCTGCTTTGGCAATTGCTTTGCCTGCCAGACGGTTGAGCAAAGAGCTTTTGCCCACGCCGGTACCGCCCATAAAGGCAACAATCAACGGTCTTGAGCCACTATGGTTGAACAAGGCTTCCGGCGTTCTGGCATCAAAATCAGACAATGTTTGTGCCGTTTCGGTGTTAATCCATCCGGCTGATAAGGCTTGCTCAGCCCAACGCTTGGTTTTTTCTACAAGTTCAGAGTAATCGTAAGCCATGACGTTTTTCTGTGAGTTGTGATTCTGCTTGCTGTAGCTGCTCAGGTGAAATGTTGAAATAAGTGACCAAGGACAATTGACCGGATAACTCCAGGAGCTTTTTCTTCATGCTGTCAGTAAATAAAGCTTGTTTGACAGCCGCCAATTGGCGTTGTTTTAGCTCTTTTTCCACCCGCCCCATGTAACTGCCTACCGCACTTTCTGTCAACAATGATGTGACCGTCAACATGGCTGGCGCAATAATTAAATCGTGCATACCAATGCCGCCGGTATGCAATGCCAATGCGATAACGGCAGCATCAGCAGTGACCCGGGTTGCCCGTAAGCTATTGAGTATAATCGGTTGTTCTTGTAATTTATGGTAGAGCTGGTTAGCTGTATTTTCGACTTCTTCCTGAAATGCCAGATGATAACGCTGTGCGGCAGCACTAAAATCACTAAGAATTTCAGCCCGTTGCGTGCGTAACAAACTGCTGAATTCCTTCCACCATTGGCTTTGCCGATTTTGCTCGGCTTGGTTTAACAACTTATCCGCCATTTGAATGAGGACGTGTTCGGCGATTTGGTTAAGTAAAGTGAGTTCTTGGCTGCTGTCGGCGATATGTAGGCGCTTTTTGCCGATGCTCATCATTTTTCTGACAGGCCAAGTGAGCAGTCGCCGCGTATTGGCTAAAATTCCCGCCAAACCGGGAATTTCCAGTACATTCAACAACTCAGCAAGGGCAAGTTGGAAAGTTTCGTAATGATGCGGGTGGTTGAGGTAATCGCGCCGATAGCTATCTAAGCCTTGTTGTATGACTTGATCGACCAAGCCACTCCAATCTTTTAGTGAAGAATGTTCAGCCAGCACGGGTTCTAGCCAAGGCTGCCAATGCTTTTGTAATAGCTCTTGCTCTAATCGAGGTTGAATTTTGCGGTTAGTCTGCCCAGCCAAGCGTTGCAATTGTTGGTTATCAGGCCACTGAGGCTTACCGCTTTGCTTTTGGTAATATAAAGGCACAACTTCAGGAAAGCCATCCTTCCTGACTTGCTGCCACTTATCTTTTAAGGAATTTATTAATAAGCTTTCTGAGCCTTCACTTAGTTTATTTAAACAGATAATAGTCGGTTGCTGCATGACTTCAATATCTGCCATGATGTCCCACACGGATTGGTCGGCGTACTTCTCTTTGCTGACGACTAATATCACTACATCCGCCAGCGCGACTGTTCGGATAACCCCTTCTCGGTAACTCGCAGAATCTATGGAATCAAAATCTGGCGTATCCCACAACACGCCTTTGGGCAAATACGCGGAATCGGTGATGTTTTCGGTTAAGGAATAGCAATCATGTCTATCTTTAGGTAGCTGGCTTTGCAGCATTTGTTGAAAGCGACCGAAATACCATTGCAACCCGCTACAAGCCGCAAGATTTACGCCTTCACAAAAGCCTTGCGGGTGCATGGTGTAACCCGCTAACGGACTTACGCTGGCGACACTGCTATTCAGCAAGGCATTCACCAAGGAGCTTTTACCCGCCTGCGTTGGCCCTACGACGGCAATCTGCAAGGGATAATCCGGCGTATTCGTCAACATTTGCCCTTTACGCAGAAACGCTTCCGCCAGAATGAGGTCGTCTATACGTTGCTGATAGATGGAATTATTTGACTCATCGCGCTGTTGGCTTAATACTGATTGGTAACGCTGTTTTAGTAATTGTATAAATTCCAGCATAAGGCGTTTGCTTAAGTTTATAATTGACTTACATTTTAGTCGGTTTAGCGATTTAGTGTTATACGCAAGACCGTATTAACAGCAGCTTGATTGCACCAGAACACCGCTGGGTAGTGGCTGTTCTGATAAAACAAAACACGGTACATAGCGTCATATAATATACAGTAATAATAACCATGAATACCCTAATCATGGACAGAACCATCACACGAGGCCACACTATGAAACGAAACCCCCTGCTTTTTCTTATTATCTTATGTTTAGCATTGACTGCTTGCGGTAAAGCCCAGTCAGTTAACGGACATACCACAAGAACTGCTTATCGCTCCATCAAGATAATCAAAGAAAAACTGCCGCCTGATAATAGGATTGAGTTTGAAGTCTCGTTCTGGACGATACGTGATTCTAAAAAGTCTGACGATGAATTTCTGGATACCGTTGATGGCAAAGATCCTTGGGAAATTATTGATATGGCAAAGGAAGTGTATCAACAACGCAAGGCTAGCGGCTTCAAAGGTTATGAGAAATTCACGAGCTGGGAACAAATGATTGCCCAGTTTGATAAGGAAAGAATCGATCAGGAAAAAAAGCCAGGTAGCACAAAAAGAGAAGACACCAAGAAAAACGGCACCATCTTATATGATATGAGAGCGCCCGATAAGTGAGGTTTTCTGGTTGGACAATAGCGAAACGAACTGGCTAGCTTCCAAAATAGTCAGCTCCATTGCATGTATTAATTGGGAAATGTCGATGCCTATCTCAATAAATTCGTGTTGCAAGGCGGAAATAGCACGCGCATTCAGATTATGCTTAAGGTACAGCACCTGATCTTTAAACGACAATAGCACTGGCTGAATGCGGGTTTCAGCCAATCGCATGGTCTTAATCAGCCGAACGTAGTTCTGTTTGGCTTCTTTAAGTTGCTGTTTACTGTTGTTACGCAAGGTACGATTAGAATATTCATTCAACTCAGTTTCCCATTCCGTAAATAGAGCGTGACTGACTTCTTCTATTGCCCGTATCCGGTCGCTGACGGAATCGGATTTTGCTCGGCAAAATTGATATTGCCGATTCAGTAGATTGTATTTTTGCTCTAAAGTCGATTCGTTAACGTTAACTAACGACCTGAATTTCCCCAGTGCATCTTCAAATTCATTGCGAGTTTCTTGTAGACTTGTGCAGGCTTGCTCCACTTGATAGACCACAATGTCGCGCTTGTGTTCGCCGATGGATTCTCGTGCGCTGTAGTAAAAGTTCCTGAACAGTTTGGAGAAAATCTTACGGAAAAACCCGAAAGTAGTTCTTCTTAGCCCTTTTGAAGGTATTTTTACTGAACTAGGATATGAATTCTTCTGCATTAACGATATTTAATTTGAATGATGTTTGTTGGGTAAATTTATGGAACGAAGCATCGACATTCTGTTCCTGCACAAGTTTCAGCACATCGAAATTAGGTTCAATATTAACAGATTTGACCAGGATAAGTTTATCCGCATCTAGGGTTTTAGCCAGCCATGCTGACAAGCTGTCTGAGCTAATATCCCATGATGATGGAATTCCCGCGCTATCAAGTTCTGTAATATCGGGCGACCAAATAAAAATTCCTGGCTGATTGATTTGATTACTTATTTCATCTATTGAGGCAGCGATCATAAAATGTGGCTTTAGCGCCTTTAACAAAAAAGCCATTTGCTGCATAGCTAAGATTGCCATTAGGTGTGCCGTTCTATCGTCAAATTGCCATTGCTGCTGTGCATCTCTGACTTGATCCGCAAACGCGCCACCACCAGGCACAATGACCACCGCCCTACCCTGATAATCTTGGTCAATCTTGTCCAGACACTGCTGCAACTTGCCAAGCGCTGCCAAACTGCCACCCAATTTGATAACAATCATTCAATCCGTAACTTATTCAACAACTTCAACAACGCTGCCGCCTTATCAAAGCTTTCTTGGTACTCTTCTTCCAAAACGGAATCATTGACGATGCCGCCACCCGCCCAGAACCGAATCGTGCCTTTGGAATGCACTAGCGTACGAATGGCGATATTACTGTCCATATTGCCGTCAAAACCCATGTAACCTATAGCACCACAATAGACACCGCGCCGGTTAGTCTCCAGCTCTTCAATCACTTCCATTGCGCGTATTTTTGGTGCGCCAGTAATTGAGCCACCTGGAAAGCAGCTTTTGAGCAAATCCAGCGCATGTTTACCCGCTGCTAACACCCCTGTCACCGTACTAACCAGATGATGCACGGTAGCGTAACTTTCCACCGCAAACAAAGCTGGCACTTTTACCGAACCTGTTTTGCAGGTTTTGCTCAAGTCGTTACGCAGCAAATCGACAATCATCAAATTCTCTGCGCGGTCTTTTGGGCTGTATCGGAGTTGGTCAATTTGCAACCAATCGGATGCCGGATAAGCTTTTCTGGGACGTGTACCTTTAATTGGCTTGGTTTCAACGCGGCCATTTTCGAGTTTTAAGAAGCGTTCTGGCGACGAACTTAAGATTTGCACTTCTGGAAAATTCAAGAAAGCACTGAACGGCGCGGCATTCATTTCCCGCAACAATTGATATGCAACCCAGGGGTCGCCTACACAATCGGCGACAAAACGCTGACTTAGGTTGACCTGATAACAATCGCCTTCTTTGAGGTAATGTTTGATCTTATCGAAAGCGCGGGTATAACTGGCCTTATCCATATTGGATTTAACTTCGCTAGTCACGCTAAATAGATTGTCTTTGGTTTTTGTCGGTAACGCACTGAATAAGTCGATTAGCTTTTGCCAATCAACCTCAGCGCAGTCTTGCCCGACCAAAAAGCTCTGCTGCCGATGATGATCGGCCACCACCGCCCAGCGATAAATGCCCACCACCATTTCAGGAATGTGTTCCGCATCATCTGCAATAGTGGGTAATTTTTCCAGCCGACGCGCCAAATCATAGGAAAAGTAACCGATAGCACCGCCGTTAAAAGGTAAGTCTTTAAAACTTTCAAATGGATTTGTGACTAATTCTGCCTTTACCAAATCGAACGGATCATCACTGGATTCAAACACCGAACCGTTTCGGTTAATCTGGGTGATTTCGCCATCCGTGACCAACGTGGTGACAGGCTCTGCGGCGATAATGTCATATCGACCCTGATCACTATAGGGATTACCGCTATCGATAAACACCGCCCAAGTCCGATCTGCAATAGCAGAAAATAATGCTGCACTATCAGCAAAATAGGGTAGTGGAGAGATTAGTTGCTTGCTTGTCACTATGAGTTTGTGGCTGGTGTGGGTAATTTTAACGATGTTATGATGCCATAAGGGGCGGCTATTAAGGCAATAAGATTTGGATTACTGGGCAATTAATCAAGGAACATCAGCTACATTTTCTCCCTAAACATAAAATACAGGGTTTTAATAATCTGACAAGGTCTTGGGTGGAATCGCCGCCCTAAACGCATTCAAAATCGCAATTACATCAATTACTTCCTGAGTAATTGCGCCAGCGACGGGCGAGAGATAACCCAAGCCAGCAAAACCCATACCGACCAAGCTCAATGCCATGCCGCCTATTGCGCTTTGTAGGGCAATTTTTCGCATCCGTTCGCCGATGTGGATCAGCTCATCGACTTTTAGCAGAGAGCTGTCCATGATGACCGCGTCGGCGGATTCACCTGTTATATCACTGTTCTGACCGAAGGCAATGCCGATGGTGGCCGCTGTTAGCGCGGGCGCATCGTTAATACCGTCACCCAAGTAAACTGTTTTTGCCGCCTTGGTTTCGGCGCGGACTATTTCCAGTTTTTGCTCAGGGCTTTGGCTGAAAAACACATGCTTGATGCCGACTTCTTCCGCCAAATAGCGCACTTCCGATTCCCTGTCGCCGGACACGATCATTACCTTGGCAAAGGCGTGGTTAGGCGCTAAATGATTGATAAATGACGAACTATCCGTGCGTACTTCATCCCGAAATTGCAATAGTGCGGCATAGTTGCCGTCAATCAGAGCTACACATTCCAAGCCACCGCTGACGGGCGGTAATAAGCGGGCAACATCGGGCTGGTGTTCCAGTATTTTTTTGCGGCTGGTCACTTGGACTTTCTTTCCGTCCACTTCGCCGATAACGCCTTCACCCGCCAACTCCTTGATATTACTTACGACCAGCACAGGAAATCCGGCTTTTTCCGCCGCTTTGACTATAGATATTGATAAGGGATGCCTTGAGTAGCGTTCCAAGCTGCCAATTAAGGTCAGCACGGTTTCTTCATTATATCCGCTGCTAGGAATCAGCTTTGTCAACGATGGCCGACCATAAGTGAGCGTACCGGTTTTATCGAAAATCGCCGTGGTGCACTGACCGATGGTCTCCAGGATTGCTGGGTTCTTTATAATGATTTCTCGCTTTGCCGCTAATGAGATAGAACTAATAATCACGACCGGAATACCAATCAACAAAGGGCAAGGTGTAGCTATCACCAGCACCGCCAAAAACCGCACCACATCCCCGTAATACCACCAACTGGCAATGGCAATTATCAAAGCCAATGGCGTGTACAGGGCACCGAGCTGGTCACCCAAACGTCGAAGTTGAGGTCGATGCTGTTCAGATGCGCGCATGACTTCGGTAATTTTGGCATAGCGCGAATCGACGACCAGCTTGTCGGCACGGATGGTCAAGGCGGAATCGCCGTTGATTGCACCCGACATTACCTGCGAACCGCTGGTTTTTTCCATTAAGTAAGGCTCACCGGTCAGGTAAGATTCATCCATACTACCTATACCCTCCAGTACTGTGCCATCCACGGGGCAAAGCTCATGCGGTAGTACCAATAAAATATCGCCGATATTGACTTGCTCTATAGGAATGTCAAAAACGTCCTCATCAGCTTGCTTATGGGCAATGGATGGCATCCGTTTAGCCAAGGCCTCCAGTACCGATGACGCTTTTCTTACCGCATAAGTCTCAAGCACTACGCCGCTGGCAAGCATTAATATCACTAGGCTTCCGACTAGATGTTCGCCCAATAACACGGCTGTGACTATCGACAAGCCAGCCAGCAAATCAGCACCAAAATCCCCTTGCAAGAATTTAGTGATTATCTGAAAAACTAGAGGAACTCCGCCCAGAATTAAAACTAGGTACAGAGGTGATTGCACTAGGGAAACGGGAAAACTAAGCTGCCCTTGATAGAGATTGGCGACCGCAGAAGTCAGCGTAGCATTAAGCGATACCGCATAGATTTCGTCTTCTATCTTTAAGCCATATCGCAAAACTAGGTACACGCAAATACCCAACAAACTAAATACCAGGATAAATTTTTCAGTACTTGTTTGCGTGGTTTGGGACATGATTTTTAAATTCAGTGCATTTGTTGGCTAGGTTGATAGCTTTATTCCGCTTTTATTAATCTGGCCTTTGAAGTTTTAATTTCCGTTCGCCTTGAGCCTGTCGAAAGGCATTATGTACTTCGATAAGCTCAGCACGAACGGTTCAAACATCTAAGGGTGGATCAATAAGGTGGAAATTGTACCTGTGCTTATGGTATTTACTGCAGCGGGGTTGTTGTTCTCGGCAGGGCAGCTTTTGTAGCCGCCCTAGACACCCTGTGGATATTTAAATTCAGCGGTATTTAAATCGATGGGCAGACACAAAACCTGCCCTTACGATATTTATGTGCCGTGATAATAACCGCCGGAAGAACCTTGTCCAGCCGGAGCCGGATTAGCATCGGGAAACACTTCCTTTTGATTAGGTGCAGGTGCGGCTTCTTGTGGCTCCATCATAGGTACACGCTCATAAACTGCAACGGGTTCGCCGTCCAAATCCTTCAACGCCTGATTTAACGCTTCTTGATCGAATTCCGGCATTTCTTCTTTCGTCGCCTTCTGAATAAGCCGTAAAGCCACCGCATAGCGATCAGCTTGGCTCATTTCTTCGTCTTCCAAATCAGGATGCGCTTCTACGTACAGCACATTCTCCAGCCAACCTACTTTAATCGGTTGTTTAACTATATAGACGGTAGCCCCTACTGGCACAACATCGTATAGAGTTTCAACATCTTCTGGGTACATTCGTACACAGCCGTGAGTGATTTGCATACCGATACCATAAATTTTATCGACATCTGTACCATGAATGCGGTATTCACCTGGCAGATTAAGGTATAGCGCACGCGTACCTAAAGGATTATGTGGGCCCGGCGGCACAATCGCAGGCAGCGGATCACCATTTGCGGCATGTTCGCGCCTGATGGATTCAGGTGGATGCCAAGCAGGATCTTTGATTTTTCGGATAACTGAGGTTTTACCTAGCGGCGTTTTCCAGTCTTGCCGACCTATTCCATGTGCGAAAGACATCACTTCACCGCCTCGTCCAGGTGGGTAATAATACATACGGAATTCAGAAATATTCAGGGTAATACCGTTGTGCGGGGTATCTGGCAACACACGACGATTAGGCAAACGTACAGTCTGACCTTTCTTAATCAACCATCTATCCATCTTGGGATTAAGCTTGATGATTTCTGTTTGGCCTAATGTGTAGCGTAGCGCTATATCTAGCAGCGTCTCATCTGCCACTACCGTTACCGTAGCATCATTATTGGGGAATTTTTCAAGGACAGTGTCGCCTGAAGTTTCTGGCAATTGATAGGTGGTCGCGCCAACATTACCGCCTATACAAATCAGTATGCTAGAAAAAACCAGTCGGGCAAGAATGTATATTGCGCCAGTTTTTTGAGTAGGAGTGTATAAGCTAGTCATGTCTTGGTAGTGGTGTTGTAAAAAATTTGCGTTACCCTTTGATAATAATCAGGTTATTTCGTTCTATATCAGTTATATCTTAACATGGTTCTATGCTACAACATACACTCTGATTAAGCATGACTTAAACTTGTGAGCAAAGTCTTAATTTCAGCCTTTTTTTGGCTATGCGGATAATAGATAGCACATATCTGACGGCTAATCTCAGGATTGCATAGGTAGCGGCTTTGCACATCACCCGCGTTTAATGACAAAGCGTACTCCGGTATCAACGCCACCCCATACCAGTGCGCACTAGGTTAACAATCCAGTCTTCGCTGTTGCTGCGGTAGGCGGCGTAGAGATTGATTTCCTGATCTTGGCAGATGACCCTTAGCTTATCCCTTAATTCGCAGTTTAGTCGATCCATATAAGGTTCTGACTGGATTTCTTTCAGGTCGATTTTGCTAAGTTTATTAAAACGGTGCTTGCTATTGAAAGAAACCACATAACGTTCAGTATAGAGCAGCGTCGATTGAAACAGCGATGCTAGCAGTTGCGCGGTAGCGCTAATCACGAAATCCAGCAAATCTGACTCTAGTTGTTTCAATAATTCTGCTTCGCTTTCAACAATCAATTCAAATTCAATATTGGGGAATTCCTGCTGATAATGGGCAAAAATTTGGCTTAAACGTTGAGCGCCAATGATTGCCATAAGGCCAATCCGTAATGGCATATTATTGAACTGGGTAAAGCGTATCGCATCGGCTTTGGTCGCCACCATTTCTTTGAATATCTTACGAAAATTGGATTCAACCAGGCGACCAGGCGAAGTCAGCAAGCAACCTGAACGGTCACGGATGAACAACTCCCCGCCCAATTCATCTTCCAGTTTTTTGATGGACTGGGTTAAAGAGGGCTGACAAATATAGCTGAATTGGGCTGATCTCGCCCCGATCTAGCGGACACTCGACTAAGAGAGTAATCTCTAAAACCGAGGTCAATAATGAAAACAAAAAAAGAATCAATTCCCCCCGCTGTTCGCAACAAATATACAGTCCAGTTTAAAGAACAGGCATTGGAACGTGCCGATCGTGATGGTATCCCAAGGTAGCTCAGGATTTGGGCGTTGCCGAATCAATGCTCTATTCAGGGCGGTCAAAACCGCCGTCAGACAGATCAACCTTTTGACTTTAAGTGGCTTACATTGCGGGGATAGCACTAGCGTATCATCTTGCGCTATCCACACCTGTCGTTCCTCTACAGACTGATCCCAGACTTTTTTTAAGCCAGTCCAGTTCCATGTTCAGCTGCCCTATTTTGGCATACAGCCGATCCGGATCGCTTTGTGCATTGACTGGCTTTGGCTCTCGTTTTCCTTCAAACAAGCTGCTGGCATTATCCAGCAAGTCCTTTTTCCATTGACTGACCTGGGTAGGATGCACGCTGTGTGCCTGGGCAATCTCATTGATCGTCTTGGTGTCTCTAACTGCTTCCAAGGCAATCTTGGCTTTCTGCGTCCCTGTAAGGCCTTCCGTTTACTTTCGCTCATTTCCCAATTCTCATTTCATGACAGAGCATAGCTTAAACTATTGTCCGGATTTCGGGGCCCCTATAGGGGCGACATAGCAACAAGGTAACAGAATGTGTTATGTTATCTACCTAATTGTGTATTGTTATTTTTTAAATCCTTAATAGAGATACATCCATGAAATTTAAAAGAATGTTTGCGTTTTTGTTGCTTGCGATGGGCTTGATTGTTGCTGTTGAGGCTGCTGAGGCAACAGGAGCAGCGACCTCTTGCACGCCCTATAATTTGGGTGATACAGGACCGGACGGCGGTAAAGTGTTTTATGTCGACGGTTCGGGTTGTCATGGTTTAGAAGCCCAACCTTATGATGTAGGTTCTGATGTAGGAGCTACTTCGGTGGAAACTCCGGCAATCTCACAGATAACGGGTCAGCCTTATGATGTAGGAGCTACTTCGGATAACTCATATGTAGGGGTATATAAAACTTGGAGCGATGCTATTACGACTTCGGCAGCCTATAATACAACGACGATTACTAATGCTCTATCATGTTCTACATCGGCATATCCAACAACCCCTAATTGCTGGCATTTACCCTCCAAAACAGAATTGGGATATTTATATGAACAAAGATCCGTTGTGGGTGGTTTTTCTAATACTCTCTACTGGAGTTCTACGGAGCTCGATGCTAACTTTGCGTGGAACCAGATTTTCTTCAATGGCAACCAGAACTACTACAATAAGACTATCACTTACCTAGTACGTGCGGTTCGGGCTTTTTAACTATTTATCTATTTAGCTATTTTCTTTTCCCGCAGAGCGGGCGACTTTTTACCATGGCACTTTATTATGACTTGCCGGTTTATCGCGATACTTATAATCCTTTTTATTCCACCTTAACAAATATTCATCGCAGACTACTCGAAAGGTTTTGTAGCGTATTTGTTTCCCTGCATGCAGAAACAACTCAGCGCCGCCCATACGATCAATGTCTTGTGGAGTTAGTTGTAATAGTTCTTTCTTGCTTAGTGCACTGATGGATTCTAATTGAGCTTGATTACGGATAGCAAACAGGTCAACAGATAGCTGCGTAAATAATTCCTCTCCCCCCATATTATCAATATCGGCCTCAGTCAAAGTCAGTAATTGTGTCTGATCTAGGTTCGGAATCGTTTTGATGCTGTATCGAGATTATCTGCCCAAGCCTGAGGAAGCCTCATTCCCGGGCTAGCATTGTTATTTCATTTGCTTGATGGACACAGCGGTGCTGTCTGTTTGAACTGCCTAACCTCAGTATTACAATTTTCATTGTATTTAAAGTCACACGCTATGCGGTTGAAGTAGCCACTGGCTTCATCAGCACGCTTACCGACCAAGTGTTAGACGACATGCGTGCTTGGCAACAACGCGCATTATCAGAACGTTACGCAGTGGTTTATTTAGACGCACTGGTCACCAGCTCCCGCCAGAATGGCACGGTTGCCAAACGACAT
>SHZQ01000029.1 GCA_009695535.1 Methyloglobulus sp. | reverse complement strand
CTGAACCGCATCATGCAGGAACTGTAAAGTTTTGGAGCAGTGATGAATCCGGCACAGCAAAGCAGGTTATTTCACAGCTTTGGGGTGGTGATGTTGACGTGAATATCCTGCCGGAACGGGTTCTGGCATAAAGCTGAATTCATAAAAAACCCCTTAAAATTAACCAACTAGCGGTAATTTTAGGTTAGGGTCTTCGTTCTACATTGATGTAGTTTCTATGCCCACCAGCACTAATCAATAATAAAACTAATTTTCATATTAACGCGGTACTCAACAATTTTACCATCATTAACGACGACTTTCTGGTCTTGAATCCAAGCACCCTGAATGCTGCTTATCGTTTTATTGGCGCGTTTTAGACCTTCTTCGATAGCATCTTCAAAACTTTTGGTGGGCCTGGAGGTTATTTCACTTACTTTTGCAAAGAACAGATTTCGTATTAAGACAAAATCATTAAAAAACCCTCAAGAGTGATGCTTGAGTGGCTTAGTTATAATATTACTTGATTAGCTAGCAAAACTCAACGATGGAAACTTACCGCTTAAAAAACGTAAAACTGGTTTTATACCAATCCCAATAAATTGTTATTTAAATCCCCTCATCCTAACTTTCTCCCTCTGGAGAAGAGGCAAATATGAGAACTTATTGGTTTTATCAGCTATCTAACGCAATATCATCAAAGCTACTGACTTGTGTATGTTCGGCTTGAGGGTCTGGTGTATTGTCACGAGTAAGCCAGATAGTTTGATAACCCACCGCTTTTGCAGCATCTAGCTCTTCTTTAATATCCGATAGAAACAGGATTTCATTTGTAGGAAAGCCGATTTCGATGGCAATTTTACGGTAAGAATCCGCTTCTTTTTTGCCGCCAATCAGAGTGTCAAAATAACCCGAAAATAGCGGTGTTAAGTCACCTTCATCCGCATGCCCAAACAACATTTTTTGCGCCAATACCGAGCCAGAAGAATACACAAACAAGGAAATTCCCTTTTCTTTCCAAGCCTTAAGATTGGCTATTGCATCTTGATATAAATGACCTTTGAAATCGCCCCGCTTATAACCCGCTTGCCAGATCAGGCCTTGCAAGGCTTTTAGTGGTGTGATTTTCTTATCCTGATCTATCCATTCGATAAGTTGTTTGATGGCGTTTTCGGTGCTTAATGTACTATCCGCTTCATGGCAGACATCTACAAGCAGTTGTTTGATATGCGGCTCACCCTGATGTTGCCGTACAAATTCGGGTAGTTTTGCACGGGCATAAGGGAACAAAACATCCTTAACGAAAGACAGCGAAGATGTCGTGCCTTCAAT
This sequence comes from Methyloglobulus sp., assembly GCA_009695535.1. Lineage (GTDB taxonomy): Bacteria > Pseudomonadota > Gammaproteobacteria > Methylococcales > Methylomonadaceae > Methyloglobulus. The sequence goes on along the minus strand of SHZQ01000029.1, from coordinate 13,908 downwards.
ATCAGTGACGATGGCTTTAATCATTTATCGCCCTCTTGCATAGAAAGAGGGGAAAGTAGAGGTTTCAGTTCTGCTACTGTTTCATCAAATGTCGGAAATATTTTGGCAATATCACTTCCAGTAAATTTGGCAACCCAGCCTTCTTGCGTGGTAAACAGGCGGATCACCTTAAAGCTGGGGTTTTCGCCCATATCAAACCAGTGTGTAGTATTAGCGGGTACGCTGATAAGGTCGCCTTTTTCGCACAAAGCCGCGTAGACCTTGCTATTAACGTGCAGGTAAAACAGCCCACAGCCGTCGATAAAAAACCGCACTTCAAAATCGTCATGGGTATGTTCAGCTAGGAATTTTTGCCTGAATTCCGCTTTTTGCGGATGGTCTGGGCTTAAGTTAATCACGTCCACGGATTGAAAACCATGAAGCTGCTTCAGCTTGTCGATGGATTCCTGATAAGCAGAAATGATCGTCGCCTGGTCGTCATCGACGGTCAGTTCACGATTGGCAGTCCAGCGTTCAAACTTGACATCAATCCCTGCAAGTTCGCGTTCGATGGCTACAAAATCGGTGTATCTTTTGCCTTTCTTGGGTTGATCGTCGAGATAAATGGTTAGCACGCTCATGGTTTTTTGACTCCGTGCAATCGCAATTCGCAATCCAATAAATAATCCAACGCTTCCAGATGACGCAGTGCTTCTGGTACGGATTCACCCCAGGTATATAAACCATGTCCGGCTATTATATAAGCATAACAATTGCTTACGGAATCCAGATAACTATCTACCAGTTGAGATAAGCGCGGAATTTCCTGGTCATTGGAAAAAATCGGCACCGTAATTTGTGTTTCATGTGTGGACATACCCCGAAAAGCTTTTAACAATTCGTAATCTTTCAGAATAATCTCACCACCAAATAGCCTCGAAACCAAAATGGCATTGATCGAATGCGGGTGCAAAATGGCTTGTATGCTTGGATAACGTTTGTACAAAGCTGTATGTAAACCTGTTTCCGCTGATGGTTTCTTACCGTCTAGCGCGTTGGCATAGGCATCAATCAACATAATATCATCGACTTGCAAACAACCCTTATGCTTGCCCGATGTCGTGATCGCAATCGTACCATCCGGCAATCGGACAGAAAAATTCCCGCTGGTCGCTGGCACCCAGCCCTTGCTGTCGATGAATTTTCCGGCATTGCACAAAGCTATCGCTGCGGTTTTGAAATCTTGGGTATAAATCATAATGATTTTAAAAAGTGAATTTTTAGATTTTCATTGCCTAAAAGCCATCTCGCAAAAGCAATTTAAAAGACCTAAATTCGGTATTCAGCCGATCGTGCATGAGCGGTCAGGCTCTCGCCGCGCGCAAGAATGGAAGCCGTTTTCCCTAATTCTTTTGCACCTGCTTGGGAACAATTAATTAAGCTGGTACGCTTCTGGAAATCGTAAACTCCCAATGGTGAAGAATACCGTGCTGTGCTGGACGTGGGCAAGACGTGGTTAGGTCCAGCGCAGTAATCACCCAAAGCCTCCGCCGTGTAACGACCCATGAAGATAGCACCCGCATGGCGGATGTGTTGGCACAAGGCTTCTGGGTCTTCTACCGAAAGCTCCAAATGCTCTGGGGCTATGGTATTGGCGATTTCGGCAGCTTGTAGCAAATCCTTGACTTTGATGAGTGCGCCACGGGTTGATAAGGAAGTTTTGATAATCTCGCCGCGTTCCATCGTTGGCAACAGCTTGTTAATGCTTTGTTTGACGGCTGCAAGATAAACACTGTCGTCACTTATTAAAATTGCTTGGGCGTTTTCATCATGTTCGGCCTGGGAAAATAAATCCATCGCAATCCAATCGGGATTGGTCTTGCCATCACAGATAATCAGGATTTCCGAAGGGCCGGCAATCATGTCGATGCCGACTTGACCGAACACCAGTTTTTTGGCGGTAGCGACATAAATATTACCGGGGCCGACGATTTTTGCGACGACTGGGATGGTTTCCGTTCCATAAGCCAGCGCGGCAATGGCTTGTGCGCCACCAATGGTGAATATCCTGTCAACACCTGCCAAATAAGCCGCTGCCAATACCAGTTGATTGCTTTCGCCTTTGGGTGTGGGGACGACCATAATCAATTCCTCGACTCCCGCGACTTTGGCGGGGATGGCATTCATCAATACGGAAGAAGGATATGCGGCTTTGCCGCCCGGAACATAAAGTCCTACGCGATCTAATGGGGTAATTTTTTGTCCCAGTACCGTGCCATCAGCTTCGATATAATCCCAAGATTGTAGTTTTTGGTGTTCGGCATAAGCGCGAATGCGGCCTGCTGCGGTTTGTAAAGCCTGGGCTTGATCTGCTGGGATTGCCGCAAATGCTAATTTGAGACTGGCTTGGTCTAGCTCCAATTCTGTTGCAGAACTGACTTGGCGGTTGTCGAAGCGGTTGGTGTAAGCAATCACCGACTTATCGCCATTACCCCGTACGTCAGCAATAATGTCCAACACTTGCCGATGGATATCCAAGTCGTCGGCTTCATTCCACGCCAGCAAGCTCTGCAATTGCGCTGCAAAATCAGGAGACTTCGCATCAAGCTCAGTGATAGCAATCTCTGACATCGGCTTACCTTTTGGCGAGCGTTGCTTCAAATTGTTCGAGCAAGGCGGCTATGGCGTGGTTTTTCATTTTCATGGCAGCTTTGTTGACCACAAGACGGGAGCTAATGTTCATAATTAATTCGCGTGGTTCAAGATTGTTGGCGCGTAAGGTGTTGCCGGTATCGACCAGATCGACGATGCAATCGGCAAGACCAACCAAGGGCGCAAGCTCCATCGAGCCGTACAGCTTGATGATTTCAGCCTGAATACCTAAGCTGGCAAAATAGCGTTGTGCGATTTTGACGTATTTCGTTGCAACTCGAATACGCCCTTTCGGCACAGGTGCATCCTTGTGTGCTGCTGTCATTAACCTACAACAGGCAATTTTTAAATCCAGGGGTTCATAAAGGCTTTCCGCGCCATGTTCCAGGAGGATGTCCTTGCCAGCAATGCCCATATCAGCAGCGCCGTATTCGACGAAGGTGGGGACATCGGTGGCACGGATGATGACGAGTTGCACGTCTTCCCGCGTTGTTGACAGGATCAGTTTGCGGGATTTTTCGGGATCATCTGTGGGCGTAATGCCAGCCGCTTCCAAAAAAGGTAAGGCTTCTTCATAAATTCTGCCCTTAGATACGGCAATCGTTAGCATATAGTTAGTTTGGTACTCGACGTATAGTTGCGCCTAATTGCGACAGCTTTTCTTCAATGTGATCGTAACCACGGTCTATATGATAAATTCTGTCTACCCGTGTATCACCCTCGGCGGCGAGCGCGGCGATGACTAGACTGGCTGAAGCCCTTAAATCGGTAGCCATAACGGGCGCGGCGGTTAGCTTTTTGACCCCCGTACAAATCGCGGTGTTCGATTCCAGCTTTATATCTGCGCCCATACGTTGCAGTTCTTGTACGTGCATAAAGCGGTTTTCAAAAATCGTCTCGGTAATAATGCCCACGCCATTTGCAATTGTGTTCATGGCAATGAACTGGGCTTGCATATCCGTTGGAAAAGCGGGGTAAGGTGCAGTACGCAAAGACACCGCTTTCGGCTTGTTACCGTGCATGTCGAGAGCAATCCAGTCCTCGCCTGAGGTAATTTCTGCCCCCGCTTCAATCAGCTTGTCCAGAACAGCATCCAGTATGTCGGGACGGGTATTTTTGAGTTTGACCTTGCCACCGGTTATGGCAGCGGCGACCAGATACGTTCCCGTTTCAATTCGGTCGGGCAGGATGTCGTAATGAATAGATTCCACGCCAAGTTTTTCCACACCTTCAATCACTAGCGTATCCGTGCCGATACCGGTGATTTTTGCGCCCATTTTATTGAGAAAATGCGCTAAGTCAGTTACTTCCGGCTCTCTTGCTGCATTTTCCATAATGGTAATGCCTTCCGCCAAGGTGGCTGCCATCATCAAATTTTCCGTACCCGTAACCGTAACCTGTTCGAGGACTAAGCGACAACCTTTTAGTCTCTTAGCTTTAGCATGAATATATCCACCTTCGACGGTAATGTCTGCGCCCATCTTGATAAGACCACTAATGTGGATGTCCACCGGACGTGTGCCAATAGCACAACCACCTGGCAAAGATACATGCGCCTCGCCAAAACGTGCCAGCAAAGGCCCTAAAACCAGTATAGATGCCCGCATGGTTCTAACCAGCTCATAAGGTGCTTCATAGCCGCTAATGGTGCTACTATCCACCTCGACATTCATTTTCTCATCAACCATCAAGCCCACACCCATTCGACCCAATAGCTCCATCGTGGTTGTAATATCATGAAGATGCGGAATATTTCCAACGCTGACAGGCGCATGGGAAAGTAGTGTTGCCGCCAAAATGGGCAATGCGGCATTTTTAGCACCAGATATGCGAATTTCGCCGCTAAGCTGATTGCCGCCGGTTATGATTAATTTATCCATAGTGTGTTATTTTTTGATTATCTACGCAGGCTATTCTGTGACGGCTAACCCAGATTTAGCTGAAATAAAGTAACTTGTTTTATCAAGTCCACTTAATTTAGCCAGATTTAAGAGTTGCTTGGGAATATTTCTAAAGCGTAATTGTACTCTTTTACTGCGGGAATATTTTACCCATTCAATCATTAACGCGAGTCCAGCACTGTCAGCATTACCAACGCCACCTAAATCAACACTGATTTGTTTGGACGTGCTTAAAAAAGCAAATGAGCTGACGGTTTTTTTATCCATCGCAGAAAAAATCAGATCACCATCGACGATAAAATTCCCCGAACCCTCATTAACAATGCTCAGTTTGCTCATTTTTTCTCTTCGGCGGATTTAAACAGAAATTGACCGATGGCTTTTTCGAGAATAATTGCCGATTGCGTGATTTCTATGTTGCTATTTTGTTTTAAATGCTCACTAGAGCCACCGGGTTCTAAGCTGACATATTGTTCACCTAGTAATCCAGCGGTAAAAATGCTGGCTGTCGTATCATCTGGAATGCTGTCGTATTGTGCATTTATCCGCATTTTGACCACGGATTCGTAGGTTTTTGGATCAAAACTGATATCGCTGACCTGACCTATTTTAACCCCAGCCGCAGAGACGGGCGATTTAACCCTTAATCCGCCGGAATTCTCAAAACGTGCAGTAATGGTATAGCCTTTTTGCTCTGTAAACGAACTTAAGTTACTGACTTGCAAGGAAAGAAAAAATAATACGGCAATACCAGTCGCGACAAAAAATCCGACCAGCGTGTCCTGAGTACTATTGTGCTGCATGTTAATCGTCTCCAAACATGAGTGCGGTCAGGATGAAATCCAAACCTAAAATACTAAAAGCGGAATTTACCACCGTGCGGGTGGTTGCGCGGCTAACACCTTCGGATGTCGGAATGGCATCATAGCCTTCAAATAAGGCAATCCAACTGGTCACAAAGCCAAATACCAGACTTTTGATAACACCATTAATAATGTCGTCCTGAAAATCAATCTTAGCCTGCATTTGCGACCAATACGCGCCGTCGTCAACACCTAGCAAACCGGAGCCTACAATCTGTCCGCCAATTATACCAATGGCACTGAACAATGCCGCCAACAACGGCATGGAGATAATACCTGCCAGAAAGCGTGGTGAGATGATGCGTTTGATCGGATCGACTGCCATCATCTCCATGCCAGACAATTGTTCCGTGGCTTTCATCAGGCCGATTTCGGCCGTCAAGGCCGACCCTGCACGTCCGGCGAACAACAAGGCTGAAACCACAGGCCCCAATTCACGTACTAATGAGGCGGCAACCATAACACCCAAGGTTTCTTCAGCGCCGAAATCGGACAGAATGTAAAAACCCTGCAATCCCAACACCATACCGACAAACAAGCCGGAAATGGAAATAATCAAAAAAGATAATACACCCACTGAATAAAGCTGCTTAAGTAGCAGTCGAGGGCGCGGCAGTATCTCGATAACCCCAGTGGCCGTCTGCATAAGAAAAAATGTTGCACGTCCCAGCTTGGTAAAGCTGCCACGGGTATTTCTACCTAAAGTTTGAATAAAATTCATCATGTTTAAGCCGTAAACCTAATAACGTTTTCCGGTAGACATCAAATCGTCCTGTAAATCTTTGGCAGGATAATGAAAATGCACGGGGCCATCCGCAGAACCGTCCATAAATTGCTTAACCCATTCTGACGACGATTGTTTTATTTCTGTAGGCGTGCCTTCACCAATCACTCTGCCATCCGAAACCACATAAATGTAATCGGCAATTGCGGCGGTTTCATGCACATCATGAGATACGATTATGCTAGTTAGTCCTAAAGTTTCGTTTAATGACTTGATAAGGTGCACCAGTGCGCCTTTGGAGATGGGATCTTGCCCAGTAAATGGCTCATCGTACATAATCATCATCGGATCTAATGCGATAGCCCGTGCCAAGGCGACTCGTCTCGCCATGCCGCCGGATAGCTCATTCGGCATCAGCCTTCTTGCGCCGCGCAAGCCAACGGCTTGCAGTTTCATCAAAACCAACGTGCGAATCATGGATTCAGAAAGATGGGTATGCTCACGCAAAGGAAAAGCGACATTATCGAAAACAGACATATCCGTGAGCAACGCGCCGCTTTGAAACAACATACCCATGCGTTTACGTAGCACAAATAGCTCGTTTCTGCGTAAACGGTGGACATTGCTGCCATCTACCGTAACACTGCCTTGCGCTGGTCGTAATTGCCCACCAATCAGCTTCAACAAAGTTGTCTTGCCCGTGCCGCTTGGCCCCATGATGGCGGTAATTTTGCCGCGCTCAAAGTCCATATACATATCTTTGAATATCTTATTATCGCCCCGCAAAAACGATAAACCTCGGACTGCAACTAGACTGTTTTGAGAGCGAACACTATCACTCATATTTGGCAAGGATTAATAATACGAATCGGAACATGGTATTGTCTATGACTACCCCCTTTTGAGTCAAACTTTAATAAAGAATTCATAGCTGGCTTTCGTTCAATTCAATGAATTCAAGGTAGGCAGTCTCTATGGTAACGGAGTAACAGGTTAAGGTTGAGCAATGCCCTGCTTCTCTCGAGGAAAATTGCGCTAATTGCGGCATTAAATTTTGCCAACTTTATTTTTATAATCCGAACAGTCAATGCTAAACCGCACCACCTGTTCCCCTAGCTTCAACGCCGTCAACTGCCCGCCCCAAAGACAACCTGTGTCGATAGCGTAACAGTTGTGTCCTTCGTAATAGCCCAAACTAGACCAATGTCCGAAGACAATCTTCATATCTACACTTTTCCGATTAGGTACAGTAAACCAGGGCATCAGGTGATTGGGCTGAGATCCTGGCGAGCCATTAAAATTCATCTCCAACCTTCCTTCTGCATCGCAATAACGCATTCGGGTAAAGCAGTTAATAATGAACCGCAAGCGCGACGTACCGCGCAGCACGGGCGACCACAAGTCGGGCTTATCACCATACATGGCTTTCAGTAGGCTTTTGTAAGCGTTGCTTTGTAAGGCTTTTTCAACCTCTTGTGCCATTTTTTGGGTCTTCTTAAAATCCCACTGCGGCGGGATGCCGGCATGCACCATGCAAAAATGCTCGTCGTGGTGGAATAAGGGACGATGGCGCAACCAGTCGATTAATTCATCTCGGTCGGGCGCGGCCAGCACCTCCTTAAGCGCGGCTTTGGTATTGTTTGATGGCACTGAACAGGCAGCAGCAAGTAAGTGCATATCATGATTACCCAACACTGCAACGGCTGAATCACCTAATGCTTTGATGAATCGTAAGGTTTCCAGCGACTTTGGCCCTCGGTTAACCAAATCACCCACGAACCAAAGCTGGTCGCTTTGTTCGTTGAATGTGATGGCATCGAGCAGCCTTAATAGCTCATCGTAACAACCTTGTACGTCACCAATTGCGTAGATCGCCATCTAGTTAGTGCAATGTCCTTGGGATAGATAAGGTAAATTTGGGAATGCTGACATTAAAATTAACGCCTTCATCGGAAATCATGGTGTACTGACCTTGCATAGTGCCGACTGGCGTTTCCAGCATCGCGCCGCTGGTGTAACGGAAATATTCGCCAGGTTTAAGATAAGGCTGTTCGCCGATTACGCCCTCACCCCTGACTTCCTGAATTTTGCCGTTGGAATCGGTAATCAGCCAGTGCCTATTCAATAATTTTGCGGGGATTATGCCCGCATTCGTGATGGTGATGGTGTATGCAAACACATAACGTCCTTCGTTGGGCGATGATTGCGCCTCAATAAAATGCGGCATGGCTTCAACTAAAATTTTGTTTTTTTCGGTCATTATCGGATGATATGGCTTATTCGCGGTTTGTTATAATTCAGCATATTAATATAAGCTCGCATTTTATAACAAAAAGCGACTTAAAAATAATTCACCCACCTAAATCCAAATATAGGATTACGACATTGCACATTCATATTCTAGGTATTTGCGGCACTTTCATGGGTGGACTTGCACTAATTGCGCGGGAATTGGGCCACAAAGTCTCAGGTTCAGACCAAAATGTTTATCCGCCCATGAGTACGCAACTGGAGGAACAGGGCATCCAGTTGATGTCTGGCTATAAAGCTGAAAACCTAGCGGATAAGCCGGATTTAGTCATCATCGGTAATGCCTTATCGCGCGGCAATCCCGAAGTCGAAGCCGTACTCAACCAAGGTATTCGTTACATTTCAGGGCCACAGTGGCTGTCCGAAGCGGTCTTGCAAAGCAAATGGGTGCTGGGCGTGGCAGGCACGCACGGCAAAACCACGACCACCAGCATGTTGAGCTGGATATTGGAACATAATGGCTTCAAGATCGGCTTCCTTATTGGCGGCATCCCGATGAATTTCGGCATTTCTGCACGACTCGGTGAATCGGATTTTTTCGTAATTGAAGCGGACGAATACGATTCGGCATTTTTCGACAAGCGCTCAAAATTCGTCCATTACCGCCCGCGCACGGCAATCTTGAACAATCTGGAATATGACCACGCCGACATTTTTCCTGACCTGGATGCTATCAAAAAGCAATTCCATCATCTTGTCAGGACAGTTCCTGGCGAAGGTTTGATTATCAGCCCAGCCAGCGAAAAAAATATAGACGACGTGTTGGCGATGGGCTGCTGGACACCGACTTCACGCACCTCAATTAACGCCGATGCCCAATGGAATGCCAAACTGGTCAATGCCGATGGCAGTCAGTTTAAAGTGTGTTTTGACGGCAAAGAGCAAGGCTGTGTCGAGTGGGCGTTAACGGGCGACCATAATGTTTACAATGCTATGTCTGCCATTGTCGCCGCCAAACATATTGGCATCCTACCTAAAGATGCAATCGCTGCGTTAGCCGAATTTAAAAACGTCAAGCGACGCATGGAGGTCATCGCCAAGATCAGTGGTGTGACGATTTATGACGATTTTGCACACCATCCTACTGCCATTGAAACCACTTTGGACGGTTTGCGGAAACAAGTGGGTGCGGAGCGCATCATAGCGATAGTGGAACCGCGATCCAACACCATGCGCCTTGGCGTACACACCGAAACCTTGGCAATGTCCTTGCATAATGCTGATAAGGCAATTCTGTACCAACCCGATAACTTGGGTTGGGATTTGAACGGCCTGCTCAAATACGCCGGAAATATTGAAATTTGCCGGAGCTTGGATGAAATCATCGACAAGCTCAAACTAGAAGCCCGTTATGGCGGTCATTTTGTGCTAATGAGCAATGGCAGTTTTGGGGGAATTTATCAAAAATTGCAGGAAGCACTGAGCTAAATAAGCATCCCATACATAACATGGAAAGGATTCAACTCCGAAGCGTAATCCTAGCTTAATGACCGCCTGGATGTGAACCAAATTTTATACACAATGTTAACTTGATGCTCATTTGCAATAGTAGCCAAACGGGTTTCGATCAAGGTTTTTGCTTGCAAAGACACTGGGGAGGATTTGGGCATAAAGTAGTGTTCAATGTCATTCGCTATTTATAGTCACCACAATTTTACGACTGCCCCCGTAATTCCTATGCTCACAAAGGTAGATGCCTTGCCAAATACCTAGGTTTGGTCGACCGTTCGTGATCGGGAAAGTCAAGCTACAACCCAGGATGCTGGCTTTTAAGTGAGCAGGCATATCGTCGCTACCCTCATCAAGATGCCTATAGTAAGGTTCGTTTTCCGGCGCGGCATGGTTAAAGAAGCTTTCAAAGTCCACGCGAACCTCCGGGGCGGCGTTTTCATTGATGGTCAAGGATGCAGAGGTATGTTTGATAAAGACATTCATCACACCTATCTTGATACCCTTGAGTTCAGGCAATTGACCCAGTATTTCATCAGTGACCAGATGAAACCCCCTGGAACGGGATTTCAGCGTTATTTCTTTTTGTGTCCACATAGGTTTAGAATTCGATCAGTTAGCTCTGGTTACTATTTTCTAACTTTCTGTTTTCTGGAAATTTTTGATTTCAGCAAGGATTGTAGATAGTTCCTGTTGTTATCTGCCAGCTTGAAAAAATATCAAACATTCTCGCCTTAGTATTTTTAATATTAACACACTGTAAATCTGACTATTTTCCATTCGTGGTCACAGACAAGACAAATACGGGCAGATTTGTCTTAACTATTTTAATTTCTTAATATAAGGCTGCAAAGTACCTTCAAATCGTGGAAGATTTGAAACTATAAATTTATTCATTCTTTCCCAGTCTGCTTCATTGAATAGGTTAACATTTTGCTCTTCAATTTTAATTCGACTCATTTTATTATCGGGAAGTTCTTCCCAAACCAATTCATTGCCAAATACTTGTTCAATTGCATCTTTATTTTTTTGTAACTTTTTAAAGTAAAATTTGTTTGTCTCTTTACTAGACGTAATAATAGAAAGTTCAATTCTTACACAATATTTAGTTACTACAAATGTATAAGAAACACCTGCCGTACCAGCTCCTGCTGACAACCAATAGTCTTTTGAGGGACTAACGTTTGTGAATAATTTAGTGTTTTTTAACAATGGTAACAATTGCTGCCAATATTTTTTTCGGATATTGAAACGATTTGGCTCTGACTCGTTTTCTGTAATGGATAAATATTTTATAAATAAATCATCTTCCATCTCAAATAATGAAAGTAACTTCTTTAGCGTATTGAATTTTGAATTACTATCTATGTTAGATTCAATGTACCAACCATTCACTACTTCTTGTGGGGCTCTAAAATCAGATATGGTTCTAGTGATCTTGAAAACATCTTGATGACTCAATAATAATTGCGAATTTTTATCATAGAGACCTCTAATCACATAGAAAAACATTTGAGCAACGGTATCTTCCTCAACTTTCGTATTTTCAAAAATAAAATATTCCAGTTTTTTGTGTGTAGGAATTTCAGCATCAAAAATGTTTTGTTCTTCCGAATCATTATCTTCAATAACAACGACATCTGGGAATACCCAAATTTTTAAAAATCGTTCATATATAAGACTCAAACGTTCCTCATAATTAGAAAGGTTCCAATGGTCTACTGATTGCAAGTAAGAATTCAACCATAACCTACTGTATTGATAACCTTGTTCCTCACCATTAATATTCATCTCCTTCTTTGTTAAAAAAGATTTGTTGCTTAACGCTCCATTATTACCAGATAGTGTTAGATTTCCTATCGTATTTAGATGCTTCTCTTTGAATGTAAAATAATCTTCTGGCGACAAATCCTTATTCCAATCGTCATTGGGATTTCTGGGGAAAATATGTTCAATTGTTATGTTTTCGTTACTGGTATCTACATATTCTTTGTTATTGAAATTCTCTAACATCTCAAATAGATAATTTCTATTTTTAGGCTGCGTGTTATATAAGTCCTTATCTTTCAATACAGTTTTTAAATCATCATTGTTTGGAAACTTTGCAGCTCCTTTCTTTCTAATTAAAGCTTTAGCTATAGAGTCGTAATATTCCTCAGCATCAACTTCTGCATAGAGTGTCATGAATATTTTATTTAGTGCACTGCTTGGTAAACCAACAATAAATCTTCTCCAAACATAGCTTTGAATTAACTTAAGCACTTTAATTAACTCATCTTTACTCAGCAATCCATTTTCTGCATCTTCAAATACCTGCAGTAAGAAAGGATAAGTAACATTTATCTCTAAGCGATTAATGTATTCTAATTCTTTTCTGATATTCCCATCAGTCACTACGCTAGGATTTATAAACTTTTTATAGTGTACGGATAATGATTTTATGTGTTCTAGTTCTTGATAATAAGCCTCATCTTTTTTATTGGAATAGAGACTTTTGAATTCCGCATATACTTTGCTTTTATTGGGTATTTTCTTATTGCGAAGTGTTAGATAATCTCTTATGTAATCTGAAACCAATGAATTCTGTTTCACTAAATCCTTTGCATTTTCCTCTATAGGATTCCAAATGGTTTCATAAATTTTATTTTGGTCTTTGGGTGGCAAATCCATTAAAATGAAATTTCTAATTAAATCAGATTGTGATAAATCCAAACCTGTAGAATTTAGACTTTCAAAGATACGCTGTGGGTCATCTTTATCTCTTTCTAAAGATATTTCTACAAATATTAAACGATTCAAGCCTCTTAAAATTACGTCAAAAGTGTTATCGGTAATTGCTCCTCTAAAATAATTGTAGTTCTCTGTAACGTTTGAAAATTCGCCATATCCATTTTCTGTACCTAGCATAATTGCTTTAAATACTATGGAGTTAGTATCTGATTGTTTGAGCTTTAATTTACTGGATTCTTCCTTAACATACTGATTGGTTAAAAACTTGTTATACAATCTTTCTGCATCTTGCTGGCGGTTGTTATCTTTGGCAAAACGATAAAGTGCCACATATAAAATGTTGAGTGTTGTTAGTCTTTGTTGTCCATCAATGATTACCAACTCTTTTACTTCACTAGTGCTATAAGTGCCTTCATGAATAAAAACAATACTTCCTATAAAGTGAGTTCCTCTATTTGCAGTCTCTACTGAGATAATGTCATTTAGCAGTTCTTTGCATTCACTAGTAGTCCAATCATAATTTCTTTGATAAACAGGTATTACAAATTGCACATCGGGTTTTTGTAAAAATTCAATTATTGGTAGTTCATTCGCCTTCATAAAAATCCTGTCATTTTTTTATTATTAGTTATCTTTATAACTCATACTCTAAAATCAACCCATCCCTTCAATAAAGGTATTAATAAAATCCTGAATCTTATCGCCAACTCGTTGCAATATGGTTTTACGCTCTAGTATCTTGGGTTTGAAACTAAGGGCATTACCAATATCTTGTGATTTCGGTAATCGGTTATAAAATCCATAATTCTTAACAATCTGCTCTAATTGTTCTGGTAACATATTTTCTTCGGCGCACAGCGTTTCAAATGCTTTCTGTTTATTCTCTGACCAGTAATTTTCAAACTCTTGAATAACATTATCCTTCGGTTTCAAGGACGGTAAGTTTTCAGCAACAAACTTCTCAATCAATTCACGTTTACTACGAAGCTGTACTTCTCCTGCTACTAAATCAATAATTTCTTTCTGACGTTTCTGCTTCTCTTCTGGATCAAGGTTCTTGTTAAGGTTTACCAAAAGATTAAGAATATAGGCTACATTAATTTCATCACGATGGAAGTGGTGATACGCTTGTTATGATCTTGCCCTAATTCCACAGACACCCTGCTAAGCGACTTTTTTGGTTTCAAACGCAATCGGGCTAAGATAACCCAATTTGGAATGAAGCCGTTTGCGATGGTAGTGCGCTTCGATATATTCGAACACCTGGTGCTTGGCATCAGATCGGGTCTTAAAGCGTTCG
>SHZQ01000028.1 GCA_009695535.1 Methyloglobulus sp. | reverse complement strand
GGGCTACCCATTGACGAAAACCATGTTTTGGGTGTGTTATCGCTGATTTTTTGGTCGTTAACTCTGGTGGTGGCGACCAAATATGCCATTTTCATCATGCGTGCAGACAATAAAGGCGAAGGTGGCATCATGGCCCTGATGACGTTGGCGTTGCACGGCTCGCACGACAATCCCGGCAAAATGCGTTTTATCGTTACCATCGGCTTGCTCGGTGCGGCGTTGTTTTACGGCGATTGCATTATTACGCCGGCAATTTCCGTACTCAGTGCGGTAGAAGGTTTGCAAGTCGTCGCCCCCCAATTGGAAAATTACGTACTGCCAATAACGATAGCGGTATTGAGTATGTTGTTTATCATACAAGCTAGAGGGACTGGTGCTGTCGGTAAGATTTTCGCGCCCGTGATGTGCTTCTGGTTTGTTGCGCTGGCGGTCATGGGTGTGGTCAATATTATCCAAGAGCCGGGCGTGTTGATGGCGATCAACCCTTATTATGCGGTGCATTTGCTGTGGGAATTGGGCTGGCAGGGGTTTTTGATTATGGGTGCGGTGGTACTGGCGATCACTGGCGCTGAAGCCTTGTATGCCGATATGGGGCATTTCGGTTTGAAACCAATACGTTACGCCTGGTTTGGTTTCGTATTTCCGGCACTACTAATGAACTATTTTGGGCAAGGCGCATTGTTGATTGCTCATCCTGAAGCAATACAAAATCCCTTCTATCTGCTGGCACCAACTTGGGCACTGTATCCGTTATTGGTTTTATCGACTTTGGCGACCGTCATCGCTTCGCAAGCCGTTATTTCAGGGGCATTTTCGATAACGCGACAAGCGATTCAATTGGGTTACTGCCCACGCATGGATATTTTCCATACCTCAGGTGATGAAATGGGGCAAGTGTATGTGCCTGCCGTCAATTGGCTGTTGATGTTTTCGGTATTCGTGCTGGTGTTAAGTTTTCAATCTTCGTCCGCGCTGGCTTCCGCTTACGGTATCGCTGTTACCGGCACTATGATTATCGACACCATCTTAGCCTTCATTGTCATGAGCGCACTTTGGAAATGGAAAACAACCGCGAGTGTGATTTTTTTGTCGAGCTTTTTAGTCATCGACGTGCTGTTTTTTTCCTCCAATAGCTTAAAAATTCCGACGGGTGGTTGGTTGCCGCTGGCGGTTGCTACGGTGTTGTTTTTGACGATGACAACCTGGGTTAAAGGCCGCGAATTGTTAACCGAACGTCAGAACGAAAAGCGGGTTCTGTTCGAGGATTTTGAAACAACATTGCAAAAAAATCCACCCGGGACAGTACTAGGCACCGCCATTTATTTAACCCGAAGCTTACATGGCGTACCGCAAGTATTCTTACATAACTTTGAACACAACCATGTTCTGCATGAGCAGATCATTGTGCTGACCATCGTCACCAAAGATGAACCCTATGTTGACGAGGCACATCGAGTCAAAATCCGGTCTTATGGGGAAAATCGGCAGTTTTATCGGGTAAAACTCTATTTTGGTTTCAAGCAGCCGCAAGATGTGCGGCGGGCGTTAGAACTATGTATGCAGCAAGGCCTCGATACTGAGCCAAAAAAAGTATCGTTTTTTGTGGGCAGAGAATTTATCTCGTTCCGGCGCAGCAGCCAGATGCCTGTCTGGCGTAGGCCATTGTCCCGTTTCCTGTTCCAGAATTCGTCTAGTGCCATTGAATTTTTCAAAATTCCGGTGGATAGGGTTATAGAGCTTGGTATACGCGTTGAATTGTAGGGCAGTTAAGAGCCGGCGTGGCGCTTATCTTTTAGAGTTGCTGTTCGCGCGGATCGCTATCGTCAACTATTTTGGTGTTGTCACTACATACTCAACCTCACGCCAATCCAACCGGCACGGGGAGCACCAGGGGATACAAAGCGTCCATCGTTAAATCCTGGTAACACTTCGTTTGCCACCCCAAAAACACCGAACGAGTTGTAGTTGGTATCAAAAATATTATCGAGTTTACCGAACAAGCTGAAGTTATCGGTAAACTTATATTCCGCCGTCGCGTTAAAGAGCCAGTAGCCAGATAGTTTAGGCGTAAGGTTCGCCTCATCACCCCGAAATACGCGATTGCCGCTATACGTGCCGTTGATACCCAAGGACAGCTTTTGCCACAGGTCTACACCGATGGAAGCCTTAAAGATATGCTCAGGGATGCCAGGAATTCTGTCGCCGTTGCTCACGGTGGCCCTTACAGGGTCGCCATTGGCATCGACATTCGTAGGATGTTGTATATCGAAGCCATCCTGAAATCTAGCATTCAGATAGGTGTAGTTGGTGGAAAAGTGCCAGTTGTCAATGTCGCTAAATAATTGTGGAATATTCGCCGTTGTACCCGCTTCTATCCCGTAACGTCGTGTCTGCCCAACATTGCTAAAGAAGCCTTCGCTTACACTGTCGCCACCGCGATTGAAAATAATGTCGTCATGGTTGATGGTATGAAAGAAGCCCAAGTTCCATTTTAAATCACTGTCATTGGGAATAAAGTGGTTGAGGTCGCCCCTAACACCCGTTTCCCAGGATTTGGCAACGACTTGTTGCAAAGGTGGGTCGGCAACAAACGCATTGGGAAGTCGGCAAGGTGCTTCAGGGTCGGCGCAACTTAACTCCATAGGGGTTGGAATGCGTGAGGATTCGCTGTAACTGCCATAGACATTCAAATTATCCAAGGCTTGGTAGGTCAGGCCTGCGGAGGGATTTAGCCTTTCAAAAGTATGTGAGCCATTCAGATTTTTTATAGGATCGTTAATGTACTTATCTTCCATATTGATATGGCTGTAGTTATAACGCCCTCCGATAGTTGCTGTGAGCTTATCGGTAATTG
Source organism: Methyloglobulus sp. (assembly GCA_009695535.1). Lineage (GTDB taxonomy): Bacteria > Pseudomonadota > Gammaproteobacteria > Methylococcales > Methylomonadaceae > Methyloglobulus. The sequence goes on along the minus strand of SHZQ01000028.1, from coordinate 12,731 downwards.
AGAAGCTGTCGGTCAGAAATACCCCTGCTGTTGATGTATTGGCATGTAAGCGGACTTTGGATTCATCCACAAAAACACCGCTACCTACCGTGCCTCGGTTATCGGTCAGACTTGCCAGTTCGGTATCGGAAGCAAAATGCACATTGGCGTTGTCGTAACTGGCGCCGACGACTAAATTGTTCTGATGTTCAAACAAATCTTGGCCGAAAGCCGCTTGCAAAGTGCCGCCACGGCTACGCATTTGGGTGGCACTGGTGTTGTTGGCTGCACCCTCGACGGCTTCACTTGCAGCAACCTGATTGCCATTAATGTCTTCAACAATATTCTCTTCCCCATCACAGAGCAATGATGAATTGTTATCACAGTCATCAAAATCACTGTCATCGCCATTAAAAGTCTTAAGTCGATTTTGGCGAAAATAAGCATTACCGCTTAGTTGAATGTCATTGGTAAGGTCATAATTACCTTCCAACTCGGAGAAAAACATTCGGGTGACGGTTAGGTCGGAATGGGTGAAAACCGCTTTTCGGTCGATAGCTTGCAGTTGCACAGGTGCTGCGCCATTACCTTTCAGCCTGTTGTCATTACCGCCCAGAGTTAAATCTAAAGAGCCTTTATCGCCGCGCCAGCTTAACGTACCAAAGGCTTGGTCGGCCTTGCTGGGCGAGAAAGGCCGCCAGCCGTTTTCCTCAAAGTGATGCAAATCCAAAAAATAACCCCAGGTGCCGTTATTCCAGCCCGTGGTCAGTTCCTCAGAATGCCTGCCCCATGAACCACCGTAGATCTCTATTTGATGGTGCGGTGCGGAAAATCCGGTTTTGGTCTTGATGGAAATCGAACCGCCCAGGCTATTCAAGCCATAAACCGGATTGGAACCGGGGTATAAAGCCATGCTGTCAATCGCACCTTGCGGGATTAAATCCCAATTGACACTGTCACCAAACGGCTCGTTAAATCGGACACCGTTCACGTAAGTTGATAAACCTTGCGGCAAACCTAGTAAGGGAGAGGCCACAAAGCCACGGTAATAAATATCCGGCTGTAAGGGATTACTTTGCGCCTCGTTGACACTCACACTGCCCAAATAGCGGTTAATGTAATCAGATAAGGAAATCGTCTGCGCTTTTTTGAGTTGATCGGCATTCACCGTTTGCACATTCGCGGGTATCTTGTCAGTAGAAACACCATTCCCTTGCAAAGGCGTTACACCGATAACCTCAACCGTATCCAACTCAACCGCTTCTTGTTCTTCTGCCAGCGCGTTACAGCTAATTATGGTTAGGCAAAGCGTGGGCAGGAGATTGCGGAATAGCGTTTTCATAAAGCAACAAAACAGTAAAATGAGAGCAGTCTAGCCAAAACAAAGGCACTTAACCAGTTATCCGGCAAAAAAGGAAAAAATTCCTACATGTAACGAATGTTTCTCATCACTTTTTGATGATAGTTGGCATCAAAAATATATCGTGCTGTCTGCATGATTAGTTTTTTGACCTCTGCGCTTGGGGCTGTAGAATGCAATGTACCGTTTCGTGGAGTAGTCAATATGGCAAAATTGTCATTACAAGAGCAGTTGTTAAAATCCGGCTTAGTGGGTTCTGGGCAGGCAAAAACCATAAAAGCAGGAAAGTATAAGCAAGCAAAGCAGCAACAGCACAATAAAATAGCGGTCGCCGATGATGTAAAGGAAAAAGCCCAAAAAGCTCGGCTAGAACAAGCAGAAAAAGACCGCGAACTCAATCAGCAACGCAAGCAGGAGGAAGAGCGCAAACAACTTGCCGCACAAGTTAAGCAGTTGATTGAGCAAAACCGACTGCCCAAAGAAAAGTTTTCGGCAGCCCAGCTTGATGACAATTTGGCTTACCATTTCACTGATCGCAACAAGGTAAAAACCTTGTACGTATCCAAAAATCAGCGCGAACAAATTACTCAAGGTCAATTGGCGATTGTCCGCTTAGGTAAGCAATATGAGTTGGTTTCCGCCGATGTCGCCGATAAAATAAAATTACGTGATGAAACAAGTGTTATCGTATTAAATGATTTAAATCAACAGCTTGTTGCACAAGAAGATGCTTACTCAGTATTCCAAGTACCTGATGATTTGACCTGGTAGTTTTGTGAACAGCCATTATTTTCTACAATAATGGCAAATGGAAGCCAGCTTTCGGTTGGTTTTGGTGGCTTGAAATTTTTCGTAAATAAACTTAACTTTTGATTGATATTTCAAAATTATCTTTTCAAATCAACCACAAGCAGGCAGTTAAGTCACTTGTGGTTTTTGGGGTCTCATCAAATCTTACAGTAAATGGATTGTCTGTCTTAAATTCTCTAAGGTATCGTGAAGACCGTTGTATCAACCAGCCAACATGTTGATAAGAGGACTTATTTCCCCCCGCTTTCTTTTTTAATTAGCTCATTAATCACATCAGTCATTTTTTCCTGAGATCCCGCTAAAGCTCCATTGGTTCTATATTTGCCGTTGACGATGATGGCGGGAACGCCAGTGATTCCGTACTTTGCGGCAAGAGCTGGGGCTTGACGCATTTTTGAATCAATCATGAAAGAATTATAAGTCTCACGGAAATCCGCATCTTTAACGCCGTGGGCGGCAAAGAATTTGGCTAATTCATCTTCTGTTTCAAGGGCTTGTTTTTTCTCTTGGATGGCATCAAAAAAATCGGCGTGGACTGCATCAACTACGCCCAAAGCCTCAGCAACAAAATAAGCTTTAGCATGTTTGCCCCATTGCTCGTTAAATACCGCAGGCATGCGGATGAATTCGACATTTTTGGGCTTTGTTTTTAGCCATGCCGCCAGCGAAGGCTCAAAGCTGTAGCAATGCGGACAGCCGTACCAGAAAAACTCTATGACCTCTATTTTGTCTGGATTGGTGGTAGGTTGTGCGGGAGATATGGTTTCGTAGGTTAATTTTTCTTCCGCACTTAGCAGTACTGAGAAGGAAGCGAAAAACACTAATACTGCAATGCCAGAAAATTTCTTCAGCATCGGTTTTGTCTCCAAATGGTCAATTTATAGGTCACAGCATAAATCCAACTGATGAACAGAGTATGAATCTGTTCATAATTCGTATTAATACAAACGCTTATTTCATGGTCGAAATGTGATAAGAAACAGCTTTGATTTCCTCATCACTCATTTTTTTTGCAATCATCACCATCATATTATCAGGATTATTGCTACGCACACCGGACTTAAAATCGGCCAGAGTTTTTATCAAATAATCGGGATGTTGCGACCTTAATGCGGGAAATGCAGCGGGTTTATTGCCTTCGCCAGCAGGACCGTGACAGGCGATACAAGCAGATACTTCGCTGCCAAGATTACCGTTTCGGTACAGATTACTACCGACAGCTAACAAGTCTTTTAATTTTTCTTTAGCTTTATTAGCATCGACTGCTTCGTCAGCATTATCATCGGGCGGTAACATAGGTGTAGGATTTACTGAAATACTTTGCGCTGAATAATAAGCCGCAATATCAAGCATATCCGTATCGCTTAATGCCATCGCCATCGGTGCCATCACGGCATCGATACGGTTTCCGTCCTTAAATGCGTGTAATTGGTTGACCAAATAGGAGGAATGCTGCCGGGCAAGTTTAGGGAATGTAGGTATTGCGCTATTGCCATTTTCGCCATGACAACCGCCGCAAGAGCTTGCTTTACTCTTTCCTGCCGCACTATTGCCTGCAACAACGCTATCTTCGGCATGTAAAATAGGCGCAGTGCCAGAAAATACCAGGGTCAATAAAAGCGCCAGCCAATTTTTCTTCATCAGGTTCCCCTTCGGAATCGTGTGTGTGGTAGCCTTGTCTGCACAGGCCATTAGTAGAATTAAATTCTACCTTAATTAGTACAGCGAAGCGAGACAGCGATGAATCCAGTTTATCAACAAGCAAAATTTATGAATAGCTCCCCCAGTCTCAAAGATACTCCGCCGGACGTAGGTAAGGAAATCGCTTTTGCGGGACGTTCAAATGCCGGTAAATCCAGCGCGATAAATACCTTAACCCGGCAAAATTCACTCGCACGGACGAGCAAAACCCCAGGTCGGACGCAAATGCTGAATTTTTTTGAAATCAACGAACTCCAAAGGTTTGTTGATCTACCTGGTTACGGTTATGCAAAAGTACCCATCGATGTAAAACAAAAGTGGCATCAGTTGATGGAAATATACCTGACCCAGCGCAGTTCCTTGTGCGCCATTGTGTTGGTGATGGACGTACGCCATCCTTTAACCGAATTCGATTGGCAGATGATTGAATGGTGCCAACATACCGGATTAGCGTTACATATTTTGCTGACTAAAGCCGATAAATTGACTTTTGGTGCGGCCAAAAACACGTTGTTGCAAGTCCAAAAAGAACTAAAAGACATTAACATCCCGCTAACAGTGCAGTTATTTTCCGCGTTGAAAAAAACCGGGATTGACGAGGTACATCAGGCGTTGGACGGGTTGTTTAGTGTCAATGAGATAATTAATTCAGAAGATTAGAGAATCGATAATAAAAACAGTCAATTACAACGTGTTTCGTCGGGCAACATCGCCAAATACGCTTTGTGTTTCGCTTCGCCGGAACGGTATAAAATTCGTTCTTGTGCTGGTACGTGGAAACAATGAAAAAGATATTGACAGTTTGAGGAATGGGGTCTACAAGTTGTCCAAACAGAATCTATAGCTCACTGAAGATAGTGTGCTACTGGCGCTACCGACTTCATAACAGAGGTGATGACAATGATGAAATTAGTGATGGAGGCAGTAATGCTGATCGTAATAGTTTCAGGGATGGTGTTTATGACGAAGGTGAGCGCAAATGAGAATAGCTCTGATGACACTTTACCTGACAATACCGACAATACCGACAATACCGACAATACCGACAATAACGTAAATAGCGATGATTCTTAGCGCAGATCAGGACTGATGCGATAAAAACTTGCAGCAACTCAATTCAGCCTCGATTGACCGTAACAGACACTCCCAGCTATACAGATGGATAAACCCTACTCCCAAGCCTGCGAAAACAATAAATCGCCCATTTTGGCGGTAATCAAAGAGGTATTTACCGAACCAACAACTGTTTGGGAAATTGGTAGCGGAACAGGGCAGCATGCGTGCTATTTTGCCTGTGAACTTCCACACCTTATCTGGCAAGCTACAGATGTGATCGAAAATCTCCCAGGCATCAACGCATGGCGAGATGAGGTGCAATTAGCGAACCTTAACCTGCCGTTAGTTCTTGATGTCACCCGTCCAATTTGGCCTTGCGACGACTTAGATGCAGTTTTTACCGCGAATACCTTGCACATCATGAGCTGGTGTAATGTTGAAATCCTGTTTGAGCGTTTCAAAACTTATCTAAACCCGTTGGCGAAGGCCTGCATTTACGGCCCATTTAATTACGACGGCAAATATACCAGCGACAGCAACGCCAATTTCGACCAATGGTTGAAAACCCGTGATCCTTTGAGCGGTATTAGGGATTTTGAGGCGGTGATGTCATTAGCTGAACGCGCTGGGCTTAGGTTATTGAAAGATAATGCTATGCCAGCGAATAATAGGCTGCTGGTTTTGCAAAAGTCAGCCAACACATTAGCATGAACAAATTTTGTAATTATCCAGACCTGTGGGTGCGTTGCACGCACCAGGTGCATGAAGTGCACCCTACTGCTTGGCTAAATTTCAGCACTTCCTAGCATCGGCACCACCCAATACTGTAATCCCGCTCCGGCAAATTCTTCCTGCAATCGCTTCAACAAAAACCCAGCTCCAGCTTCATCAATATGAATCTGAAAACTGATTTGTTTTTGCCGTCCACTGACTTGCTCTGCAAGAGACAAGCCTATGTTTTCATGATGATGAACATTGACTGGGAAGCTGGAGAAGCCGTGTTCGGATGCCAGTGTTAGCAGGCAATCAACTACGGCTTCTTCCAGGGCAGATGGGCGTTCAGGATAACCAGCCTATCATTAGTCATCAGATAATCTCCTTTGCCATGCCAAAACGCTTGAACAGGATGGGCAGTAAAAATAAAGTCAGGAAAGTGGACGACACTAGCCCACCGATGATGACGATAGCCAAAGGCCGTTGGATTTCCGAACCTGGATCGGTGGCGAACAGTAAGGGAATAAAGCCAAAAGCTGCGATGCTGGCGGTCATCATGACTGGACGTAAACGCCGCGCAGAACCCAAGACGACGACCTTAGCCATGGTTTGGTGCGAGATACCCGGCAAATCAACCTCGATAGGCGCAGTAATCCGAGCCTAGACCTCTTCCGGTGTCATGCCAGGGGCTTTGGCGATGATTTTTACCTGCGTGGGCGAGGCTTCAGGGAAAGCATCAATCGGGATGTTTTTAAACGCAGTGTAACCGCCACCCGCCAGCAAAAACACGGCTAACAGGATGAGTATGCGTTGGCTGAGCGCAAAGCGTATCAGGCCCGCTCCATGCTATTCTTCGCTCCCTAAATCTAACTACACAGCCTTGAGTGCAGCGGCGTTATTGATGGCTAACTCTTCATTGCCCGTAAAATCGCCGGTAATTACTGAGCCATCCGCTTGTTTGCCCAGTATGGTAATTTCGCTAACCTTAAAACCGTCCTTAACTCGGATAAAAACGTAGGTTTTGCCTTCATTATGGGCAATAGCTGTATCAGGTAATTTGTACGTAACAGCATCGCTGGTCTGCATGTGTTGAATAGTCACTTTTTGCCCAATCCACACTGACGATGGATTATCTTTTATGACCGCCCTTGCTAGAACTGTCTGATTTTCTAGGTATACACTTTGTCCTAATACCTTGATGTCCGCTTCTGCTAGGCTGTCTTGCACCTGAATTTTGTCGCCGATTTTCACATCGTTGATATAATCTTGCGGAATGTTGATTTCCAGCCAAAGTTCATCCAGATTAGCGACCCGATAAAGCGGCGACATGGGGTCAACGTGAGAACCAGTGGGCTGCCATGCGTTCAATTACCCTGCCAGATATGGGTGATTTGATGCTGATCTGGCTGACCAAACGACCTGTACTATCGAGCTGTTTGACATCGGCGGTCGTCAATCCGGCAAGTTGCAGTAGTTGTTTTGCCTCATTGGCTTCTATCATTGCCGCGCTATAAATGCTAAACGCCTCTTGTTCGCTCCTACCGGAAATAACACCTTCTTTAAGCAGTTTTTATCTCAATTATAAGTCGCAGAAGCTAGTTTTACCGAGCCAATAGCTTTAAGGTAATTGCCCTGTAAAGACAGCAAAGCAGGGCCATTAACTAATCCTAACGCCCCGCCTTTGATGGCCTTATCGCCTACCGACGCATTCATTTTAACGACTAATCCAGCCTGCGAGGTGCTTACGACAAAATCATTTGCAGGTGGAGCGATTACTTTCGCGGGAGCGGTAAACAAAGGAATATGACTGGCGGGCTCTAACGTGCTAAGTTTTATACCAAGCTTATCAAGCTGTTGCTGCGATAGTTGAATGGAATTACCATCAGCCCAGCAAATCGAAACAAAAACAGCCTAGCCTAAAGTGGCAATCATCACAAAGCCTTTTAGCGTACTCATGGCAATACTCCTACCGCTTGATTGTAGAGTGCAATATCGCGTTCCAACATGGTTGCTCGTTCTTTTGCGCTCAAAATCGCTTGTTGCGTCCTGGACTGGGTTTTCAACAAATCCATCGAATTAATTTCTCCTACAGAAAAACTTAGCTGCATCATGCCCAAATGTTCCTCAGCAACTCGTTTTAGCTCATTAGCGATTTCAAGTTCTGCTTCGTTGACTCCCAGATTATGTTCCGCTTCGTGATGAGCGAGTTCCAAGTCACGGTAAAGCTGCTCACGATCGGCTATTAAATGATTCAGCTCAACATTTTGGGCGGCAATTTGTGGTTGAAGATGTGCTGCGCCGCCAAAGGGAATGTTTACGCCAATATTAAAGCTCTCGGTGTCATTTGTACGTGGATCTTCATTGCTTGCACGGTCACTATTAACCCCGACTGTTAGATTGGTCTGACCAGAACCTACCAGTTTTAATGCTTTAATTTCCGCCTGTTTACGTTCAATCTGGCTATTTATAGCAACAAAAACAGGGTGATTAAGCTCCAGTTTTTTTAGTTCGACCAATTTTTCCCGGTAAGTGGCTGGTATTTTGGTCAATTGTGTAATGCTGGAATAGCGCTTACGTGCGCGCATCAATTCAGCTTCTGCTTGGGTAAGGATTGAAAGCTTTTGCAGCAATTCGGTTTGTGCCAGTAATACATCGGCGCGGGGCAAATCACCTAACTCAACTCGTCGCTTAACTTTGGCTAATAGTTGTTCAAATACATCAATTTCCGCACGAGCTTGTTCATAATGGATTTTTTGTAGCTCCATATCCCATAATGCAGCTCTTACCAATCCCGCAATACGTAACTTAGTCGCCACAGATTGCAGGTCGGCACTGTTTTCGGCCTTTATGCCACTCTCTTGTTCAGCATCGCGCTGACCTAAATTCCACAACGGCACTTGCATCGTCGCATCAGCATAGTGCAACGTACCACTGGTCGCTTCCTGAAAGCGCAGCCCCGCTTGAGATGCGCCTGCCACCCAGCTTTCCCCACGTTGCTTAATGGCTACCGCCTCTTCCTCCAAAGAATTTAGCCAAGCCATATCGGGAAATTTTTCCATAGTTAAATCAACTACTTTTGATAGGGTTAGCGATTTATCAATTTCTATGGGATCTTCATGGGCAACAGTGGGCTTGGGTTCTGCGACCGCAACTGTAACGATCAGTAAAAACACCGTCAGTGCCTTTATAGCAAGGTTTAAAATATACATAGTTAGTTTAATGCGGTAAGCCGCGCACTTTTAATTTAAAAAGTAAGCGCATACTAATCAGGACAAAAATGTAGATCATTGAATAGGCGGTGTGCGAGGATAAAATACAGGGAGTGGTCTTCGAAAACTAAACGACTGATGGTGGAGAAAAATTATTGTCAGTCTCAGGGGCAGAGACCTGTAATTGATTGGACGGTAACAGCGCAAAGCCGCTATCTGTGCTGGCTACAGAAATATCCTGCGAACTTTTAATGCCGGTATCAACCATAACCAGCAAGTCTTCAGCATCCCATTCAACATTGACATTGTGCAAAACAGGGGCATCTTGATGGGCAAGGTAAGACTTAAGACAGGGAATATGCAAACCCTGATTGAAGTTTTTATCGCCCGCATGTGCGTGGACTAATGGTGCAAAAAATTGCAACATTGGCAGTACAAGTATAAGAGTTTTGCGAAGATGGAGTAACATGGAAAGAATGTTATTCTATAAGGACATAATTAACAACTTGAAACTTTTGCCATTCTCCCCCATCTTAGTGATGCACGATTTAACTTTGAGGAATTTATGAAAATCCAAACCGGTATACTTTTTAGCGCGCTACTTTCCCTGTTTTTAGTTTTTGCAGGCTTAAATGATGCAGAAGCTCGACGTTTCGGCGGTGGCAGTTCTTTTGGCGGAAGGTCTTCTTACAGCGCACCCTACCAACGTTCAGCAGCACCCACACGTTCAGCCACACAGCAAGCGGGCAAACAATCGCCAACAGCAGCGCGTCCAGGCTGGGCTAATCGTGGCTTGATGGGCATGTTGGGCGGTTTGGCTATCGGCGGCTTATTAGGCTCGATGTTTATGGGTGGCGGTTTTCATGGCCTTAACTTTATGGATATGCTGGTGTTTGGCGGCATTGCGTTTTTTCTCTACAGAATGTTTGCGGCGCGTAAGGCATCAGCACAACGTCCGGTTTTTGGGCAACCGAGTGGCAGAAGCAGTCATGATAGCTATCAAGACACTGCTTCTAACTACCAACAACACCCCGACCAATCAGCACAAAACAGCTCGTCAGGCTTTAATACTGACATTTTGTTTGATAAAAATAAAAAACAAGCTGATTTATCTGACCAAAGCGCACAACAAGATGCCAGTTTTAACACTTACGTAATGCCCGAAGGTTTTGATGAACAAGGTTTCCTCGCTGGCGCGAAAATCGCCTACAAAAACTTGCAGAAAGCCTGGGATGAACGCGATCTTGCTGAAATCAGGGGCTTAACCACAGACAAAGTTTTTGCAGAAATACAAGACCAAATCAACGCCTCAACCGAAGACAACCACACCGACATTCTAAAGCTGGAAGCTGAAATACTGGAAGTGCGCGAAATCGGCAACGAAATCGAAGTCGTCGTCCTGTTCAACACCGTCATGCGCGAAGACAGCGATGCCCAAGCCGGACAAGTGCGGGAAGTGTGGCATTTTGTTAAACCCAGCAACCCTAAGCAAACCAAGTGGCTGCTGGATGGCATTCAGCAGTTGGCGGAATAGCATATATTGACTCTTGAGAAGAAGAGCGAGACGGGGCGGCATGCCCCGTCTGACCTAAGAGAACGATATAGCTAGGAAATACGGAATCAAAAAATATGTTCATTGATTCCAATAGGTTGGGTGCTCTGTAGGTTGGTGGTGAGGAACGAACCCCAACATTTTGCTTAAGGGCTAGTTGGGGTTCGACCTTCACTCGCAACCTACATTGACTTATCTACCGCTAATAGCTAACATCGAGGTAAAGCTATTCCATGAGAACGCGATGAGGAGTCAACTTTGAAACAAAATCCTATCCATTCCATTACCGACGCAAAAAACTATTTATCCTCAGCCATTTGCTGCTTTGGTGGAAGGTAGGGAAAAGCGGAAACTTGGTGAGCTTTTGGCTTGACTAATTTTGGTGTCAATCTAGCCCAACTCGCACCGAGCGCTATTTCGGCACTTTTGCACCATCCTGCCATGTAGGATGAATTTATCTATATTCTTGAAGGATCGCCAACGCTTGTGCTTGTTAATGATGAGCATGCGCTAAAACCAGGCGATTGTATGGGTTTTAAGGCGGGGACGGGTGTTGCCCATCAACTTATCAATCGTACCGATGAGTTGTTTACTTACCTTGAAGCAGGTGATCGCACGGTAGGTGATGTGGTGGAATATCCCCAGGATGACCTAAAAGCGACACAATTGGCAAACGGGGCGTGGTCTTTAGCGCACAAAGACGGTAGCCCTTATTAAATAAGCCAGGCCTTGCAATTCTTTTGGGTTATTGGACGCAAATGGGCAGTTTATCTGCTGCCGAACCGGGCCCAGGCAATATCTTGCCTACCCGCTGCCAGCTATCCCGATGCGGCTTGTAAAGTCCGCGCTTACCACAACCTGATGCTTCCCAGCGGGTGGCATCTAGCTGGTTCAAGGTAACGGAGCAACATAAATCCTCACGTGAATACTTTGATAACGAGAGCGTCTCAGCTGTGGAAGTAGAGGATGAGCCTTGGTTGCAGGCAAATAAGCTACAGCAAGCAATCATCAGGATGGTGTTTTTCATGAAATTCTCAGGGTTAAAGACCAGCGCACAGGGGTGAGAGCAACCCCCAACAATATGGCGCATAATATACTTTGTTGGGAGTGCTCATGTCACTGATTTTGCGTGGATCTCACTGATTTGTCACTAAGCCACTTAGTCGTAGCTATAATGCTTACGCAATGCCTTGACGACTTTCCAATGGCTGTTTAGACCTTTGGGGAAAACCACTAAGTCGCCAGGTAAAATGCGTACTGGTTCGCCGCCTTCGGGTGTTACTAAAATCTCACCTTCCAAAACATAGGCCGTTTCGGTTTCGTCAAAGTCGATAGGGAATTCGGAGACTTCTTTCTCCCATATAGACCAATTGGCTACGCCCAATTCTTTCAATCGTTCTTCGCTAGGGTTATGTTCTATGGTGATTTGTGGCATGGGTTTCCTTATGGTAGATTTAGGTTGGTACGGTGAAAAAATTAATCGAAGAACTCGTTCATAAGCTTGCTACAGTGACCTAAAAAAGCTGGAGCGTGTAGGAACTGCAAGACATTTTAGGTTATTCCAAGTGGGATAACTATAAAAAATGTGGATGAAAAGCCAAAAAATCTCGTGTAAACGCGAGTTTCAAGGTTTCCGGCTGTTTTGCTAATACAGTAGATTTTATATCTGAACTCCACTCATACCCATAAAGCCTGTTTTTCTCAATATCAACAATACCGGTATCTGGATTGCTAACACAGTTACTTTGATGAGTAACCCATTTACCTTGAAACTCTGCTGGAACTTTTGTTATTGTTGATACTGTTGCTGCTGCTGTTGGATTAGTTGGCAAGGGCTGAGGTGCATTAATTGTTTAGCTACAGAGTTAACTTGATCAACAGCACTAGTTGCATCTGATAGATCAAAAGCATTGACGTTACCGCTTTGTGTCTGCAAGCCGATTGATAATGTGATGATTAAACTAGATTGTTTAAAAATCATTTTCATCCCCCTTATAAATTTTCTTGATTGTCAGAATCTAGTGGAGATGCATTATTAACTTTAATAGAATTAGCTTCCTCATTTGATTTCTTCCGATTGTAAAATAACCAACCGATAACGACAACTAACAAAACTAAAATAATCAGAGAAATAACAACTAAAAATTTATAGAGCCCCTCATTTCCAGTACCAGATAAATAAGAATTTACTCCACCCGCTGCTGTTCTATTAACATCAGCACCCGATTGAGCTACGTCGATTTCCGTAGCCTCTTTTTTTCTAGCTAAAGCGGTTTCTTCTGAAACAGTTTTAATTCTGTCATTTGCTATAGCAGCCTCTAAATCTGCTTTCGCTTTAAGGCGTTGTGTT
>SHZQ01000027.1 GCA_009695535.1 Methyloglobulus sp. | reverse complement strand
CGAACGCTTTAAGACCCGATCTGATGCCAAGCACCAGGTGTTCGAATATATCGAAGCGCACTACCATCGCAAACGGCTTCATTCCAAATTGGGTTATCTTAGCCCGATTGCGTTTGAAACCAAAAAAGTCGCTTAGCAGGGTGTCTGTGAAATTAGGGCAAGATTAATTCACCAGGATTGAGTTCAAGAGGACTAGCATGTGCCAGCACCTGTCTTAACAGCTCATCAGGGGCATTCTGTAATATTCAGTTTTTGCCAACTCTTGGATAAGAGTAGTCATAGAGCGTCCTGTTTGGGTGTGAGAATTGTCAGTTCAAAGCAGTTGCTGAGGTAGGAGTGCAAGGTATTTTGGCAAATTTTATTAGGGTTCGCAAACAACCACAAACTGCCTGCTGCATAATTAATGGGTTTGTTTATTATCACTAACATGTAAGCCACATTCCTTTTTTGTGCTTTCTTCCCACCACCAGCGTCCTGCTCGTTCGTGTTCATTAGGTAAGATGGCGCGGGTGCAGGGTTCACAGCCTATGCTGGTAAAACCTTTGTTATGGAGTTCGTTAAACGGCACTTGGTTGGCTTCAATGTAATCCCAAACTTGAGCGGATTTCCAATTCAGCAAAGGATTGAATTTGACCGGCTGGTTTTTTGCAGTCGAGAACACGCTATCTACCTGCACTTCGGGTATGTCTTGGCGGGTATCGACGCTTTGGTCGCGTCGTTGTCCGGTAATCCAGGCATCCACGGTTGCAAGCCGTCTTCTGAGTGGTTCTACTTTACGGATTTTGCAGCATTCTTCATGGCCGTCTTCGTAAAAGCTGTATAAACCTTTGCGCTTGACGAGTTCATCTAACACATTCCGGTCTGGCGTTAAAATCTCAATCTCTATTTGGTAATGCTTCCTGACTTTTTCGATAAAACGATAGGTTTCAGGATGTAAGCGACCTGTGTCCAGAGTGAAAACCTGAATGTCTTTTCTGATGCTGACCGCCATGTCGATCAAAACCACATCTTCTGCACCGCTAAAGGAAATGGCTATGTTGTCGAATAAGGACAAAGCTTTTTTTAAAATAAACCGTGGGTTTTTCCCTGTCAGTTCGGTTTGAAGTTGCTCGATATTAACCGTCATTTTCGCGCGTCTGGGTAAAATAATGTTGCAGGAATTCGTTAAAAGGTAGCTGCGGCTTGTTCTCCAGTTCCACCTGTTTGGCAAGGGATTGCTGTGCCAACTCGTTAAACTGCGTCGTAAACGCTGCATCGGGCTTGTAATCTTTGAAACAAGCCGCATGTTCAATTGATTTATCCAGTGCAAATCGGCTGAACGGCTGCTCGGTTTCCGTCATAATCGCCAACATCCGCGCTGATGCGGTCAAATCAGGGTTTTGCACGACTTGCTGTTGCGCCAATAAGGCCTTGCTATAAGGCTTGCTGGCATCATCCCGGTCCAAAATATTACAAACTGCTTCCATTGAAGTCAGTATCTCACCCGCCCAATCTTTTAAGGCAATGTTTTTGTCGTTACGCTCAAGCTCAAGGCTAGACTTCCTTCCAAAATTAGCAACCTGTAATTGATTGCGATTATTAGTTTGGAAATCCGCTTCCGACATCGGTGGGCTGTCGTGCAATAAACACGTCAGCAACAAGGCTTCGATAAATCGCGCTTTGCCTTCGTCGATGCCAATCGGATTGAATAAATCCAAATCCAGCGAACGCATCTCCACGTAACGCACGCCGCGCCGCTTCAATGCCACAGTTGGCTTTTCGCAGGATTGGGCGATTTGTTTGGGACGTATGATGCTGTAAAACTCGTTTTCAATTTGCAGCACGTTAGCGTTAAGCTGGCGGTATTCGCCATCAACTTCCACGCCGATTTTTTCATAGTCAGGATACGGTGTGGCAATGGCTTTGCCTAAGCTGTCTACATATTCGGGTAGAGAATTGTAGTTAATCCTAAGATTCGCCTGATTTTTGCTCTTATAACCGATGTCGCTCATCCTTAGGGAAGTTGCATAAGGATGATAAAGCGTACCTTGGTCGAATTCCTCAAATTGGTTCATCAATTGCGGACGGCTGTTGAAGAAACTTTTGCAGATAGCGGGTGACGCACCAAATAGATACAAGATTATCCAGCCCATCCGCTGAAAATTCCTGACCAAGCCGAAATAAGCGTCCGACTTGAAGTCTTCAATGCTCATTACACTGTTTTCTTGGCTGTGCAGCACAGGCCAAAGCGTTTCCGGTACGGAAAAATTAAAATGGATTCCCGCTATCGCCTGCATCGTCCGCCCGTAGCGATGCCACAAGCCATGCCTGTAAACATGTTTCATCCTACCGACATTGGATGTGCCATATTCGGCAATCGGTATGCTTTCATCACCCTTAATGCCGCATGGCATACTGGTGCAGAGCAAGATTTCATCGTCCAAATGCTGATAAACAAACTGGTGGGTATGTTTTAGATAGCTCAGCGTTTCTGTGATGTCGGCAAAAGGCGGGGTTATCAACTCAATCAAGGCTTCGGAATAATCCGTAGTAATGTAAGAGTGCGTCAATGCAGAACCCAGTGCTTTGGGATGCGACCTTTGGCTTATCTTGCCGTTTTCGGTAATGCGCAGGCTTTCCTTTTCTACCCCTTTCAGCCCCCCACTTATAAGGTGTTGCTGGTTGTTTACTATGAGCCGGGTTAGACGCGCAGAGTGCGTGTTATTCATGAGTTGCCGTTATGTGGTTATGCCATTAGCTCAACAAAAAAACCCCTCTCCTGCTGGAGAGAGCCGGGGTGAGGAGAATAAAATAAGGAAAATTCTTATTTATGCCCCCTCATCCTAGCCTTCTCCCCCTGGAGAAGGGATTGTCGTCGTAACTTAACAGTGAGGGTAACTAATCTTACTGTCCTGTATAATTTGCATCATTATAAAGCTATTACCCCATTCAAGAAACAAATCGTCACGATGCAAACACCCGATAGTCAAGCGCTTGCACTTCTCAACACGGTATTTGGCTATGCCAGCTTTCGTGGTCAGCAGCAAACGATTATCAATCACCTCGTCGCTGGACAAGATGCCTTGGTCGTCATGCCAACGGGCAGTGGCAAATCCCTGTGTTTCCAGATACCTGCGCTGATAAGGCCGGGAGTCGGTATCGTCATTTCCCCGCTGATTGCACTGATGCAAGATCAAGTCAGTGCCTTGCTGCAACTGGGCATTAAAGCCGCATTCCTAAATTCTTCGCTATCGTTTGAAGAAGTTCAACAAACTGAACGAAAGCTGCTTAACGGTGACTTGGATTTGCTCTACATTGCGCCGGAACGGCTAGCCAACCAACGCACTCTGGACTTGCTGGATCGCCTGCCTATTGCCTTATTTGCCATTGATGAAGCACATTGTGTGTCCCAATGGGGACATGATTTTCGGGTCGATTATTTACGCCTGTCCTTGCTGCATGAGCGGTATCCCCAGATTCCACGTATTGCACTAACGGCAACAGCAGACGAAAAAACCCGTAAGGAAATCCAGTTTCGGCTAGGGCTTGAGCAATCCCAGCTCTTCTTAAGCGGTTTTGACCGACCCAATATCCGCTACCGCATTGTGCAAAAGCAACAGCCACGACAGCAACTGTTTGATTTTATTGAAACCGAACATTCCGGCGATGCAGGTATCGTCTATTGCCTGTCGCGCAAAAAAGTCGATGAAACTGCGGTGTGGCTGACCAGCAAAGGCATTAAAGCCCTGTCTTACCATGCAGGCATGGACAACAAACAACGGCAACAGCACCAGCACCAATTTTTGATGGAAGATAGTTTAGTAATGGTGGCAACGATTGCCTTCGGCATGGGCATCGACAAGCCCAATGTCCGTTTCGTCGCGCA
The DNA here is from genome assembly GCA_009695535.1 of Methyloglobulus sp. GTDB lineage: Bacteria > Pseudomonadota > Gammaproteobacteria > Methylococcales > Methylomonadaceae > Methyloglobulus. Next base: position 12,154 of record SHZQ01000027.1, on the reverse strand, counting down.
TCTCGACTTACCCAAAAGTATTGAAGGTTATTATCAGGAAACCGGACGTGCCGGACGCGACGGCTTACCGGCCGATGCCTGGATGGCTTATGGGCTACAAGACGTCATCATGCTGCGCCGGATGTTGGCAGGGTCCAATGCCAATGAAATCCAAAAACGCATTGAATACAATAGACTAGATGCCATGCTCGCGCTGTGCGAGCAAGTACATTGCCGTCGTCAATCCTTGCTTGGCTATTTTGGCGACACGCTGGAGCAGTCTTGTGGTAATTGCGATACCTGCCTGGAGCCCGTAGAAACCTGGGACGGTACGCTGGCTGCTCGGCAAGCCCTGTCGTGCATACACCGGACCGAACAACGCTTTGGCGTGGCGTATCTGGTCGATGTGTTGCTAGGCAAAGCTACCGAACGCATCATCCGTTTTGGACATGATAAGCAGTCAACCTACGGCATCGGCAAACAGTTGGAGGAAAAACAATGGCATTCAGTGTTCAGGCAATTGGTGGCGCGAGGCTTGGTTGCCGTCGATTTTGAGAATTTCGGCGCATTGCGCTTGACTGAGGAATGCCGGCCTATCCTACGTAGCGAGCAACAATTGATGTTGCGTAAAGACATTCAAATTGAAAAAACCAAAGGCGGAAAACTTTCCAAACCCACCCATAAGGGCAAGGGCATCAACAGCTTGCTGTGGGATGCCTTGCGCGACAAACGCCGCGAACTGGCGGAGCTACAAGACGTGCCACCTTACATCATTTTCCATGATGCTTGCTTGACGTCCATGATGGAACACAAGCCGTCTACGCTAGAGCAATTGAGCCGACTGCCCGGCGTGGGCGAACGTAAACTGGCGCTTTATGGCGCACAATTTCTTGCTGTGATTGATGAATACCGGGATATATCTATTACGTCATCCGATACGGCAAGCGAATCGGTGGAATTATTCCGGCTGGGTTTCAGTATCCCAAAAATTGCCGAAAAAAGATCACTACAAGAATCAACTATCTACGGACATTTGGCGCAGTATCTGGAGCAAGGACAGCTAATCTTAGCTGATGTGGTTGATTTGCCGGAACAAGAGATCCGCCTTATAGAAGAAATCATTATCAATCTGCCTGATGACCAGAAAAATGCGCTAAAACCGGTTTTCGAGTCGCTAGACGGTGCATATAACTACGGCATTTTGCGATGTATCAGAGCGGCGCTACAGTCTCAAATGATGTGATGCATGTTATGAGCCTAAATAGCTAATATGGAGACCAATATCCCGTATTTGGCACTCTTTTTAGGGGCTGGCTGTGTCTTTACGGTAAATAAACCCGCCAGCTCAGCCCACCTAACTCACTGCTTTTATTGCCTTCCAGTTTTCCGCCCAACATTCCTACCAGATCATAAGCCACAGTCATGCCGATGCCGTGACCGTGGGTATTTTCATCGGCGCGTACACCGCGCTTGAGGATTTCGTTAAGTTTGCCGCCGGGAATGCTGGGGCCGTCGTCGTCTATTTGGATGAGCAGGGCGTAATTGCGGCGGTCTTTGCGCGGATTTTGGGTGACGCTGATTTTTACGCGGCGGCGACACCATTTACAGGCATTGTCGATAAGGTTACCGACGATTTCGTACAAATCGCCTTCATCAAAATAAATTTGGCATTGCTCAGGTACGCTGATGTCGAAATGGATGGCTTTATCAATATAGACTTTGTTAAGTGACGCACTGATTTTGTTGAGAAAAGTCGATAAGTCGAGACCTTTAATAGTCTTATGGTCGCCTTTGGCGGCGGCGCGTTGGAGTTGGTATTCGACGATTTTATTCATGATGGCGATTTGCTCATGCACTGTTTTCTTGTTATCGCTGAACGATTCGGTGCAGCCGTGCAAGATGGCGAGCGGAGTTTTCAGACTGTGTGCCAGATCAGCCAAGGTGTTGCGGTAACGTTCGAGGTGGGCGCGTTCGTGGGTGATGAATGCGTTCAGGTTTCCGGCGAGGCTTTGTAATTCGGTTGAATATTCACCATCCAGCAGGGTTTTTTGCCTTTTTCAATCGCATTCAGGTCGTTGACGATGACGCGGATGGGTTTTAAACACCAACGTAACAAGGCAAATTGGATAAATAACAAGACGTACCGATTGCTACCAACCAAGACCACAAGGCTTTCCTGAGCCGGCTGACGAATTCGGAATCTTCCGCAACCGTGAAAATATATTCTTTTTCCACACCGGTAAGGCTTTTCCAGGCGATGTCGTAATGCAGGAAATAACGCCGTGGATTGTCCGCCAGGAAATACGTGTTGCCTGCACCAAGTTTTTCTGGCGGAACTGGCACATCCAATCCTATCGAAGACGGTGAACGCCAGATTAGGTTTTTGTTGGGTCGCTGGATGAAAGCATAAAGTCCTGAACCGGGATTGGCAAAGCGATGTTCAGGCAAGCTGGGGGGTAATCTTAAGTCGCCGGAGTTTTTGGATTCGGCAGTCGATAATAGCGAGTAAATTTGGACTTGTAAGCGTTCTTTCAGGGCTTCTTCCGCACTTTCCCGAAAGCTTTGTTCTAGGACGACGGCAACCAGCGCGAAAAATGCTACCAACACCAAGCCTTCTGTCGCTAACAGGCGGAAACTTAGGGATTTTATTTGCACTTGAACGTCATGGTCTTGAACGGAGGAAAAAATTAAAGAGGTATACGATAGCCCCTGCCACGTAAGGTTTCAATGGGTTGGCGGGAGCCGTCAGGGTCGAGCTTTTTCCGTAAGCGACCAATAAAGACCTCGGTCACATTGCTGTCACGGTCAAATTCTTCATCATAAATATGTGCGGTCAACACGGATTTTGTTATCAATTCACCTTTGCGGAACATCAAATATTCCAGCACTTTGTATTCATAAGCGGTGAGTTCCAGTTTGGTGCCAGAAACCAAAACTTCCTGAGTGACTGTGTTCAATTCGGTGTTGTCATGCGTAAGTACAGGCTGTGCCTGACCTGCCGAACGGCGGATAAGCGCGTTAAGCCTTGCCAGCAGCTCTTCATAGCGGAATGGTTTGACCAGACAATCATCGGGGCACCGGCTTCCAAGCCTTCTACCTTTTCCTGCCAACGGCTGAGGGCGGCTAAGATCAAGATAGGCGCGGCGATATTGTCTTTGCGTAGTTTTTTATAAGCTCTATGCCAGAAAAGTCAGGCAAGCCGAGGTCAATGATTGCGGCATCTACGGGATATTCCTTGCCCATGTAGTAGCCGTCTTTGCCCGTGTTGGCGGTATCGACTGCAAAACCTTTGCTTTCCAGGTAATCATGGACTTGTTTGCACAGGGTGAGTTCATCTTCTACGACTAGAATTCGCATTTTTGCCTCTTTGGTACGATTAGCTGATTATCGCGCCGGTTTCTGCATCGATTTTAAAGTGCAGGATGCGTCCATCGGGCGTTAACACTTTGATAATGTGGACTTCCTGGCCATCAATGATTTGGGTTGTTGCGCCTAATACCCGCTTATTGCTGTCGCTGAGGATTTTTTGGGTGGCTTCGTGTTAGGTAAGGCTATCAATATCAGTAATTTAATCAGAACATTCATGATTACACTGCTAAGGCTGACGGTTTTTTACCTAATTAATTCACATGCTTATGCAAACCAGGTGAGTGCAGTTTAATTGAACACCCTGAATACAGACTGAATTGCTATCGCAACGACCATTCCCGCACTAAATTACTAATGCCTGCGCTAAAGGATGCGCCCAGCTTACCTGCGATCCGGTCAATCAATCGTTCTTGTTGAGTGAAATCGACCAAGGTTTCTGCGCCAATAATGTCTTTGGCGACATAATCTTGAGTTCCCATCGCATCAATTATTCCTAGTTTGACGCTTTCCTCACCCGTCCAAACCAAGCCTGAAAACATATCGGGCGTTTCTTTAAGGCGAGTGCCTCTACCGGATTTTACTGCACCGATAAATTGCTGATGAACTTGGTTGATTAAGTTCTGCATGTATTGGTTTTCGTCAGGTTTGGCGGGGGAGAAGGGGTCCAATATCGCTTTGTGTACTCCCGCAGTTATTAGACGGCGTTCTACACCCAGTTTTTGCATGGTTTCAACAAAGCCAAAGCCATCCATTATTACGCCGATAGAACCCACAAGACTGGCCGGGCTGGCATAGATTTTGTCAGTTGCAGCAACGATGTAGTAGCAACCAGACGCACAAATGTCGCTCACTACGGCGTGTATAGGCAAGCTAGGATGGTCTTTTTTTATGTTCTTGATTTCATCGTACACATAAGCTGATTGCACAGGACTGCCACCGGGCGAGTTGGCATTTATAATGATGCCTTTGGTGTTTTTGTCTTTCACCGCAGACCTGAGGCTTTCAATAATGCTGTCTGCATTGGCATTTTGACCTTCTGCGATCATGCCGACTAAGTCGATCACAGCGGTATGACCCTTGCCACCCGCACCCATATCCTGCTTGAATTTGGGATAAAAAGTAATGCCGAGGATCGCGAGCAAGTAACCGAACATCAATAGCTTAAAAAATATTCCCCAACGCCGCGCTTTTCTTTGCTCGGTGATGGCAGAAAAAGCCAGCCTTTCAACGATTTCACGTTCCCAGCCGGGTTTGTTGCTTGTGCTAGTGCTGTGCTGATTGTCTGATTGGTTTTCCATCAATCTACCTTAAGAAAAGAAGTTCAGTAATTCCGTTGCTTGCTGCAAGCATAGCAAAGGATCGTATTGTTGCAGGGATTCCCGGCTGTTTGCACCGCAAGCAACGCCGATTGAAGGCACATTGGCGTTACGTGCCATTTGCAAGTCGTGGATGGAGTCGCCCACCATCAGTGTACGGTCAGCCGTGGTTTGGGTATGTTGCATGATTTCATGCAGCATTTTGGGGTTCGGTTTTGAGGCGGTTTCATCAGCGCAACGGGTGATGTCAAATATTTTTTCTGTACCTGTGGCAGCTAATGCATGGATCAAACCCGCTCTGGTTTTGCCCGTGGCGACGGCGAGTTGATAGCCGTTTGCCTTCAATTGCACCAGCATGCCATACACGCCAGGGAAAAAATCATCCTGGCTAAGTTGTTTTGAAGAATACGTTGTTCCGTAATGTTGGATAATGTTTTTTTGGGCGACAGCATCGGCTTCAGGATATAAGGTGGCGACGGCGCTATCTATGCACAAACCAATGACATCTTTAGCGGCTTGGGCTTCGGGTTTGATGAAGCCGAATTCTTCCCCTGCCACTTGTAAGCAATGCGCTATCCAGTCGATGGTATTGATGAGTGTGCCGTCCCAATCGAATACAATCAGGTCAAATCTGTTCTTCATGCTGAGTAAAATCAATGAATTGTTGTGGTAAGGGGGCGGATATTTTTACTGTTTCTCCCGAAACAGGGTGTTTAAATTGTAAAGTTTCTGCATGTAGAAACATTTTTTTATAGCCCCGATTTTTAAAGACCTTGTTGACATCATTCAAGCCATAACGCTCATCACCAACAATTGGATGGCTTAGATAAGCGGCATGAACGCGGATTTGATGGGTGCGTCCGGTTTTGGGTGAGACTTCGACCAAGGTGGCATCTTTGAACAGCTTTAATCGGCGGAATAAGGTTTCGGATGCTTTCCCCGCTTGACTGATAACCACCATGCGTTCGCCGCCTTTGCTGACATTCTTTAATAAAGGTTGATCTACAATCAGTTTTTTGCGCGCCCATTGTCCTGACAGCAAGGCCAGATAGGTTTTGGTGACGGTATCATCACGAAATTGCTCATGTAAATGACGTAAGGCACTGCGTTTCTTGGCGATTAACAAGCAACCAGAGGTATCTCGATCCAGTCGATGCACTAATTCGAGGAAGCGTTGTTCAGGATTTATTTTTCTGAAACCTTCAATAATGCCAGAATCGATGCCGCTACCACCATGTACGGCATAACCAGAAGGTTTGTTGACAATCAATAACGATTCGTCTTCAAACAAGACGTTATGTTGCAAGATGTCAGTTAAACCTCGGCTGACGGACAGGGTACCATCAGTATTTTCTGCCATACGCACAGGTGGAATTCGTACAATATCGCCGATAACTAAGCGATATTTCACGTCTACCCGGCCTTTATTGACCCTGACTTCACCTTTGCGGACGATGCGGTAAATGCGGCTTTTGGGAACCCCTTTCAAGCGGGTAATGAGGAAATTATCTAGCCTTTGCTCACTATTGTCTTCGGTGATCTCTACCCATTGCACCTGGGGCGCTGGGCTTTGTTGGTCGGTATTCATGGCTTAAATAATACCAGTAGTTTGCCTTAATTGATGGATTAAATTGATGAAAAGCAATAAGGTTGCTATATTAACCTTGCTATAAAGTAAAAATAGCAGACTCTCTAGGGTTTCCATCATGAAACTAGGAAAAAGTGAGTCGGTGAGGAGCGAAAGTTATAAAAATAATGTCAAGCCCTCATCCGCAAAGAATTTCGGGTTGGTCATTCACCCATGACGAATGAATTATTAAATCCTGTCCAACGACAGATTTTACACTAACGACTGAAAAACAAATCGCTTAGTTAACCACTGCGCGTAGCCATCGTTGATCTCATTACACTATAAGCCATAAGGCTCACATTAGGGTCGGGATGCCAAACAGCAAGTCATTTATGCCTAAAAACCGATAAATGCACACAGGACAACGAAAGCCTAAATTTTGGCGCATTAGCTAGGCGCGACGATTAAATCAGTCTGAATCAGTAAATTCTGATTATTGGAGCAGTACATAAAAAGGAAATAGAATGAAAAGAATGCTTATCAATGCCTCGCAGGCGGAAGAGCTGCGGGTTGCTTTGGTAGATGGTCAAAAACTGTATGATTTTGACATAGAAGTACCTTCAAAAGAACAAAAAAAGTCCAATATTTACAAAGGCATAATCACCCGCGTAGAACCTAGTCTGGAAGCGGCATTTATCAATTATGGCGCGGATAAACATGGATTTTTGCCGTTCAAAGAAATTTCTCCCATCAACCTCAAAGCCCAAGACGAAACCGAAGGTGAGGTGCGTCGTAGCGCTATCAAAGACCACCTTAAGGAAGGTCAGGAAATCATCGTCCAAATCGAAAAGGAAGAGCGCGGCAATAAAGGTGCTGCGCTAACCACCTACATCAGTTTGGCAGGTACGTATCTGGTGCTGATGCCTAATAACCCCAAGGCTGGCGGTATTTCCAGGCGCATAGAAGGCGATACCCGCAACGACATGCGCGAAGTCATGGCGAGCCTTGAAATCCCTGAGACGATGGGGCTTATCGTCAGAACAGCAGGTTGCGGTAAAAATGCCGAAGAATTGCAGTGGGACTTAAATTACCTATTGCAATTGTGGGATGCTATCGAACGCTCATCGACTGAGCAGGTTGCACCATTCCTGGTTTTTCAGGAAAGTAATGTCATTATTCGCGCCTTACGGGATCATTTGCGGGGCGATATTGATGAAATTCTGATCGACAATGAAGAATCCTTCAAGCTCGTGCAGAATTTCATGAAGCAGGTCATGCCGCACTTGCTTCCTAAAGCTAAGTTGTATCAGGATGCAGTTCCGCTATTTAATCGCTACCAGATTGAATCGCAAATTGAAATCGCCTATGGTCGGGATGTGTCCTTGCCATCGGGTGGATCTATCGTTATCGACCATACCGAAGCCTTAACGTCCATCGACATCAACTCCGCACGCGCAACCAAGGGTAGCGATATTGAGGAGACGGCGCTCAACACCAACCTTGAAGCGGCGGATGAAATTGCCCGACAACTGCGATTGCGTGACTTAGGTGGCTTGTTTGTCATCGATTTTATCGACATGATGTCCAACAAAAATCAGCGCACGGTTGAAAATCATTTGCGCGATGCCTTGAAAATTGACCGCGCCCGAATTCAAACCGGCAAGATTTCACGATTCGGCTTATTGGAAATGTCCAGGCAGCGGATGCGGCCATCTTTGGGTGATTCCACTCAAATTACCTGCCCACGTTGTAAGGGACAAGGTTCAATCCGTAACGTGGAGTCAGTCGCGCTTTCCGTATTGCGCTTGCTTGAAGAAGAAGCGATGAAAAAAGGCACGGAAAAAGTCATCGCGCATTTGTCGATTGAATGTGCCACTTTTCTGTTAAATGAAAAGCGCAGCGCAATAGAAAGTATTGAACAGAGATTAAAAGTTGGTATCGTCATCCTGCCTAGCAAGCACCTGGAAACCCCCGCTTATGATATTGATCGTATTAGGGAAAAAGAAGGCGGTGCCGATGATAAGCCCAGTTATGTGCAGATAAAAGCGGAAGATATTGCGATTCCTGAGTTTGCTCAACAGGTAAAACCCAAAAGTGATAGAGCCGTCATTAAAGAGTTTTTGCATGACTCACCAGCACCTGCGCCCGTACAGAATAAGAATGAGTCAGCCAGCCTGATTAAACGCTTCTGGCACAAATTGGTGGGTACAAAGCCAGAAAAAGCTAAAACTAAGCCCAATACAAAAGCCCAAAATTCCCCGTCCCAAGTTGTTAGAGATGCTGGCACGGGTGAGGAAAATAGGCAAGCGAGATCACGCAACAATAACAGGCGTGGTCAAGGTGCTAACCCGAATCAAAATCCAAACCAGAACCCGAACAAAGAAGCTAATTCTGGTCGCGGCGCACCAAGAGGGCAACAGCCGCAACGTAATGCCCGTCCTCCCAGAGGTCAGGAATCAAGGACAGCAACGCCGCAAGATGCTACGCGGACACCCAATCAGAACCCGAATCAAAATCCCAATAGGCGGCAAGAGCCCATCAGAGATTTTAAGCGAGATGTTGCGGCACCTTCTATGGAAGAGAGCAATGCCAGCCCGATAGCTAATGTGGCAGAAACAGTAACGTCAACACCGACTTTTATACCTAGGCAAGAAGTCATAAGTGAAAATGCAGTCACTGCCAACTCGGAAGAATCAGTTTCGAGTAATGATGAACAGCGGCCGCCACGTCCTGAAAATAAAAGAAGCAACTCTAGGCGTGGACCGAATCGCAGAAGACCGCGTAATCCCAATTATAAAAAACCTGACACTACTGGTGAGGACGGCAATAATTCTGAAAGCGCGACCAGAGAGTTTTCTGGCGAATCCCAAGCAAGTTCTGCGCCGTCTTATGCTGCTGAATTCGCCAATAGGCAGGGCAGAGACAGCAGATCGGAATCTCAAGCGAGCCCAGCAAATACTGCCCCAGAGAATTCCAGTCCAATCATGACATCTAAACCAGATTCAGCTAATGAATCTTGAGCCATGGATGGCATAAAGTAGATTTTTACTAACATGGAATAATTACTGACTTAAGATTGTCGATGTCATGAGGGCAGGTTTCTTTCTGGATATTTCGATTGCGGCGCAATGTTTGACCGTTATGGATAGCGGTAAGGAAATACGACGTTATCCGGTTTCCACCGCTAAAAATGGTACGGGTGAACAGAGAGGTAGTGAATGTACGCCTATCGGCTGGCATAGTATTAGGGCAAAAATTGGCTCAGAACAGCCAGTAAATTCAGTATTTAAGGGTAGGCGACCAACGGGTGAAATCTATAGCAATGAACTAGGGAGGCTTTATCCCCAGCGTGATTGGATTCTAACCCGCATTTTGTGGCTGGGTGGTTTGGAGCCAGGTAAAAACCGCTACGGAAACGTCGATACTTGCTGGCGATACATCTATATACACGGTACATCGGATGAAGCTTTGATTGGCTCTCCGGTTTCACACGGCTGTATCCGTATGAAAAATATAGACATGTTAGATCTGTTTGAGCGTGTGCAAGCTGGCGTAAAGGTTTGTATTCATGAATAATCTGTTTGTGGTGTATCAGCCAAAACTTTAAAACAAAACCCGCTGAAAGTCCTGAGTTTTATCTTTAAAAGTAAATGACACGTATTGTTTTAGGGGTCGAATACGACGGTAGTGGTTTTTTCGGCTGGCAGTGGCAAACCAATCTGCCTAGTGTGCAAGGTGAATTAGAAAAAGCTTTATCGAAAGTGGCTAATCATCCCGTTACAGTGATATGTGCAGGTAGGACAGATACTGGTGTACATGCTTTGGAGCAAGTAGTGCATTTTGATGTCAACGTGGAGCGCGATCTCGATGCTTGGCTGTTAGGCGGCAACTGCAATTTACCGGACACGATACGGATTACCTGGGTTAAGCAGGCAATCGGTGATTTTCATGCCCGATACAGTGCTATCGCGCGGTTATATCGCTACATTATCTTAAATAGACCGGTAAAATCAGCATTGCTCGGCAAACAATCAACCTGGTGCTATCACCCACTGGATGCGGATGTTATGAGTAAAGCCGCACAGCATTTGCTAGGTAGCCACGATTTTTCTTCATTCAGGGCGCAAGGCTGTCAATCAAAAAGCCCAATTCGGATTGTGCATTTTGTTGAGGTTTACCGAGAGGGCGATCAAGTTATTATCGAGATATGCGCGAACGCTTTCTTGCATCACATGGTCAGAAATATTGCCGGTGTCTTAATAGACATAGGCGTGGGCAAGCAAGCAGAAGATTGGACGTTGGCTCTGCTTGCCGCCAAAAAACGGGCTGTTGGCGGCGTAACAGCCCCGCCTTACGGTTTGTATTTGGAAGCGGTTTATTATCCTGATTGTTATGGGATTTCAAAACATCCTGCGTTTAATAGATTACCGGAAGATGCCAAACGATTTAACTAAATAACCGTTTTTGTGAGCTAGTTACTTGCACTTTGCGGTTAATCAAGTAGATTTAATCATTCAAACTTACTACATGATAAATATGATGAATTTTTTATCCTTGCAGATACATGGCGGAGGAATTGGGGTCGGTGTTGCGGCTAACCTGGAAAGCCTGCTGATATTTATTGAAGGGCTTTCGGGCAAAACGCCACCGGAAATGTTTTCTGCCATAATGCCAGGCATTGCAGGTTTGGATAATATACATCCCTTGTTTGTACATTACCCTATCGCTTTTTTTACGGCTTTTTTTGTATTTGATTTTTTTGGGGTGGTAGCAAAAAAGGAAAAATGGCGGTATGTCGCAAGCTGCCTGCTGTATGTGGGTACGATCGCTGCCGCAGTTACGGTAGTGGCAGGATTGTTTGCGGCTGATTCTGTCGAGCATGGGGAAGATGTCCATGAAATAATGGAACGACATGAACATATCGGCATCGCTATACTATCCCTGTCGCTTTTTCTCTCTGCGTGGCGTTTGAAGCAGTGGGGATTGCGATTAAAAAGAGGGAATACGATATTTCTTTTGTTAGCTGCTTTTCTATGTGTACTACTGTCTTTAGGTGCTGATTTAGGTGGTCTGATGGTTTACCAGCACGGCGTTTCTGTGAAGCAACCAGCTATTTCGGCAGCAACTCCAGCGACTGATACAGAAGGTGCGGCGGTTGCTGCGCCTGAGCAAGCTAATCATGATTCCAATAATACCGATAGTGCTGGCGGGCATGAACGCGGCGGTCATAGCCACAGCGGACATAACCATAGCCATAGTCATAGTGGACACAGTCACGGTGGTCATAGCCATTCACATTAATTTTTGGCTGCACCCTTGCTGAAACCATGCCTAACCTCTGACACAAATAAATGTGTAAATTAATGTTTTAGAGTAATGCTTGCAAGTGTAAGTTAATAGTTAAATTTATTTTTCTTTACACGGTGTAATAAGGCCTGTAAGGGTGTAGGTAATGTGTAACCTATTGTATACATTGTTTACATAACGACAGGCACAAAAAAGCCCAGAGATTATCTAGGCTCGATTGAAAAGCAAAGCGTTGAAGTGCTATATAATAAAAAAGGCCGCGCATCGCTTATTAGTTTTGTGTTTAAACCTAATATAGGTGATCTTTCCATTTAAAATTTATGCGTTACTTCTTTACCGAGAAAGATTGTGTCACTTGCTGTGCCGCATTGTATTGACTCTTCAGACTAAGCTTTGATCTTTGGACAATGGGTTTCTCTGCTTATTGCTACGATGCCTCACATTGGTTTAGTGTTCAATGAGATCCACATTGAACACTAAACTCTCATGCAAACCTTATGATGATTTAGAGGAAATAAAAGATCATTTTATGGTATTCTTACGCGCTTGAATTTTTGGTGAAAACTACGTCTTTTTTATGCGAACGCGCGTTAAAATATGCGGCTTTACCCGT
>SHZQ01000026.1 GCA_009695535.1 Methyloglobulus sp. | reverse complement strand
ACTAAGGCTTCCGTGACGGCGACCTCAACCTTCGCCTTGGGCAAAAAATCAACCACATACTCAGCGCCGCGATATAACTCGGTATGTCCTTTTTGACGGCCAAAGCCTTTTACTTCAGTTACCGTTACACCAGATACCCCTAGCTCTGACAGGGCCTCTCGCACATCATCGAGTTTAAACGGCTTAACAATTGCGGTTATCAGTTTCATACTCACACTCCTTCATCAAGTTAACAACTAAGAGAACCTTTCCTAATGGCTTAGGAGAAACCTTGTGTACACAAAAGGGATTCACTTGGATTAGTTAATGCACAGATCATGCCAATTGAGATAAACAAAGAAACCTTGAGATTAAAGCAGGTGTTAGTCAGCAATTCGAAAGAATTGCACCAAAATTGTGCGGTTATGGTGCTTATGATTCGTATTGGTGCAAATGCATTGTTTTCTAATAACGGGAGTACAAGCCTAGGTTTGTGCTCTCAATATTCAATTTTTTCTCAGCTGCGTCGACCTGATAGCTAAAAGGGATTGCAAGTGTAGGTAAAATACCCACCACACCTAAGCGGCTTAAATTTATTTTTTGTAGGGAGTTATTGAGCAAAAAAATGCGCCCGAAGGCGCATTTAGAGGGTAGCTGGGAACGAGGTATCTCAATAAAAACTATCGACGCTTTAAAACGCTACAGTCATATCCGTAGAGAACAAGAACTGATCTTTCTGATTGCCTCCGTCAAATGGCAGACTGCCTGTGGCGGCATTGGTATCAACCCAGTCGTAGCGTACGTTAGGACGGATATTCAGCCATTTCATCGGCTTCCAGGTTACGCCTGCGGTGACGGCATAGAACGTGCCGGCTTGGCAGTTGGCTCCGGTACGGGCTGGGGTGCAAACCCTTACCCCGTTTTGGTCACGAAACCATTCACCTCGGATACCTGCGACTAAGTTGTCTTGGATGTCGTAGTACAGGTGGGTGTTGAGGCCGTACCATTCGGCGTTGGTCGCGACGGAGGAAACGGATATACCGTCAGCAAAGCCGTGGTCGTGTTGCAGTACGAGGTGCGTTTTGTCGGTGATGTTGTGTTTGAACACCATGCTGTACAGGCTCCAGTCATCGTTACTTAGTTCTGATCTTGCGCCATAAGTGCCGCTGATGTTGAACGAGGTGGCTTTGCTGGTGCTGGTCCAGGTTGTGCCCATTAAGCCTGCCCAGTTGCCCAGTTGTTGATTCCAGCTGCCATCCCAGCCGCCAGTGGCGCTGCCAGTGACTGCGCCGCCCATAACGGCCCAGTTGTCGTCGATGGTGTAGTTAGCCATGACACCGGTATGGGTGAACGGTTCGCCAAATTGCATGGTGTAGGCGTGGGTGTAGAAGAAGTTGTCGGGTGCGGGAACGGTCTCGAAGCCAATCGGGGTGTAAAAATGACCGACTTTGACGTTAAGGCCGTTGCCGACAGGGACGTACATTTCCAGGAAGGCTTGGGGAATGGCGAGGTTGTAGAAGCGCTCGCTCATGATGTTTAAGTCCCATGTGCCACGATCCAATGCTTGTCCTGTACCTAACTCGGCGCCAGGTATGCCGTAGGCTTGGGTGAATATAGCGTCGGTACCAAACATGACATCGACGCGTCCGCCTATGTCAAATGTGTTACCTTCGGCGGCGACGGTGCGTTGGGCGAATAGGTTAAGCTGGTTCATTTGGAATTCAGAGGAGCGGTCGCCAAAGGTGACAGGGCCGTTGAAGTTATCGCCGGGGTCGGTGGCGTTGTAAGTCACACCTGCGTTTGCCCATCCGCCGATTTTAAGCTGGTTGCTTTTCATGAAGCTGCTTTCGTTGGGGTCGCCGACGGTTTCCAGCAAGGTGCTGGCTTCGGTCAGACTTTTAGCTTGCACACTGCCGATAACACAAAGTGCGGCAATTGCGGCGATTAGGGGTTTGAGGTAGGGGCGGTGGTTATTCGATTTTCTGTTCATGGCAACTCCTTGTTAAATTCTCTGCTGTAAGAAATCTTAAATTGCTTGTGTGATTATCACATAATATGTTAAGCAAGTAGTATGCCAGTTGTAAAAATGCGAATTTATTGGGTTTTAGCAACAAGCTCTTAATAAAACGCTCTAAAATGGTGCATTTTAAAACAAATATGCACCATTTTGGTTATATAGCGGAGCGATTTACCTACAGTAACTGTCGTTTTTCAACACCCACTTTTTTTAGTGGCAAACTCAATAAAAAATGGTATCGTTACCCGGTTTGGCTAAAATCACAGAACTAACATCTACAGAACTAACATCTTAGGAGACTATAAAAAATGTCAGCAGCAAACGTAATGAAAATGATTGAAGAAAACGACGTAAAATACGTCGATTTTCGTTTTTGCGATACCCGTGGCAAAGAACAACACGTCACATTCCCAGCCCATGCCATTGATGAAGGCACTTTTGAAGAAGGCAAAATGTTTGACGGATCTTCAATCGCAGGCTGGAAGCACATCAACGAATCCGACATGATCCTGATGCCTGAAGCATCAACTGCCGTGCTGGATCCTTTCTATGACGACAAAACCTTAATTTTGCGTTGCGATATTATCGAACCTAACAATATGCAAGGTTACGAGCGCGACCCCCGCTCCATCGCAAAACGTGCGGAAGCCTATTTAAAATCAACCGGTATCGCTGATACCGCGTTCTTCGGTCCTGAAAACGAATTCTTCATATTTGACGATGTGCGTTGGGGTACCGACATGAGTGGTTCTTTCTATAAAGTGGACTCCGAAGAAGCGGGTTGGAACTCCGAAAAAGTCTATCCTGATGGCAACATCGGTCACCGTCCTGGCATTAAAGGTGGCTATTTCCCTGTGCCGCCAGTTGATTCGCTGCAAGACATGCGCTCTGCCATGTGCTCAACATTGGAAGAAATGGGCATGATCACTGAGGTACATCATCACGAAGTGGCGACTGCTGGACAGTGCGAAATCGGCGTAAAATTCAACACCTTGGTTAAAAAAGCGGATGAAGTGTTGGGGCTTAAATACGTAGTAGCCAACATTGCTCATGCTTATGGCAAGACAGCAACCTTCATGCCTAAACCTTTGGTTGGCGATAACGGCAGCGGTATGCACGTACATCAATCACTCGCTAAAGACGGCGTTAACTTGTTTTCCGGCGACCTTTACGGGGGCTTGTCTGAAACTGCGTTGTACTACATCGGCGGTATCATCAAACATGCTAAAGCTTTAAACGCCTTCACTAACGCTTCAACCAACAGCTACAAACGTCTGGTTCCTGGCTTTGAAGCACCGGTAATGCTGGCTTACTCAGCACGTAACCGTTCTGCTTCTATCCGTATCCCTTTTGTGAGCAACCCAAAAGGTCGTCGTATTGAAGTGCGCTTTCCTGACTCAACTGCAAATCCGTATTTGGCATTTGCGGCGATGATGATGGCAGGTTTGGATGGCATTCAAAACAAAATCCATCCAGGCGAAGCGATGGATAAAGATTTGTACGACTTGCCACCAGAAGAAGAAAAATTGATTCCACAAGTCTGCCACTCTTTCGACCAAGCTTTGGATGCGCTGGACAAAGACCGTGACTTCTTGACCCGTGGCGGCGTGTTCACCGATGATGCAATCGACGGCTATATCGACCTGAAAATGGCCGAAGTCACGCGTTTGCGCATGAGTACACATCCTGTTGAATACGATTTGTATTACAGCTTGTAAAATCTAGGGCTGTTTCATACAGCCCCAGACCTACCCAAGACCCCGCAAGTTATCTGGCTTAGCGGGGTTTTTTGTGCCTAGACGTTCCCAAGCGAAACCACCGAAACCCAGTTATTTTGCCCCCTAGATTGTCCCGAGAGCCGAAATAGCAGTTCCAGTATAAAAAAATGGGACAGCGCCATTCAGCTGGAGTGTGGACAGAACCCTATCTTAATTAAGATATTATTTGTCTGGACTATGGGGCCCACGTTATCAAATTTGGTCATAATATTTTATTACGACTGGCTAATTGATTCTGGTTTTGCAAAGAATATGCACATTTCAGCTAATCGCACTATAATGGTGCATTATTTCTATTCCCTGTGTTTTCTGTTTTTATGTTAGTGAATGTAAGTTTTTTGATGTGCATCGCTATATCGATCAGTTAACAGAGTGTGTGCGGCATAATCAAAAAGCTAACTTTTTTCTAAACGCAGGCTAATAATTACTTTTTTAGAAGTGATTATTCCGAATAAAACGCCGACCCAAAAATCATGTTTAAACGCATACTGGATCACCTCAATACCGCTACTCTGTTATTCAATAGTGACTTAAGCCTTGTTTACATCAATACGGCAGGGGAAATCTTGCTTGCGGATAGTGCTAGGCATCTGGTTGGTGTTAGTGCAACGGAGTTATTCAAATTTTCTGATCCAGCATTGCTAATCAATTTACGGCAATGCCTGACGATGGCTGAACCATTGGTCGGTCATAAGCTAATACTAGACCGTATGGGGCACAGTTTTACCGTTAATCTGTGTGCCACGCCTTTGCTGGTGGATGACCGAGTTAGCGAGATTCTGGTTGAATTGCAACGGATGGATAATCATTTGCGTATTTCTAAGGAAGAGCAGCTACTTAGCCAACAAAATACCACCAGATTATTGGTGAGAGGTCTCGCGCATGAGATAAAAAATCCCCTGGGAGGGCTACGCGGTGCCGCGCAGTTGCTAAATATGGAGCTGGAAGATCCCGACCTTAAAGAATATACTCAGATCATTATTGCCGAATCTGATCGCCTGCAAGGCTTGATGGACAAGCTACTGGGTCCGAATAAGCCGCCTGACTTTAAGGTAATTAATGTTCACGAAGTGCTGGAACGGGTCAGGCAACTCGTGGAAGCAGAATCTTCGGGTGGACTCAGCATTATTTGCGATTATGACCCCAGTATTCCTGACATTCGTGCAGACCGGAATTTGTTGATACAAGCCGTGTTGAATATCGCTAAAAATGCGGTGCAAGCATTGGATGGCAAGGGCAAAATCATTCTTAAGTCCCGCATTCAGAGAAACCAGATCATCGGTCGGCAGCAGCATAAGCTAGCAGTAAAAATAGACATTATCGACAATGGCTCTGGCATTGATCCTGACCTCATGGAGCGTATTTTTTACCCGATGATTACCGGACGTGCTGATGGCACGGGTTTGGGCTTATCTATTGCACAGTCATTGATTAATCAACATAACGGCCTGATCGAATGCCACAGCGAACCTGGCAGTACGGTTTTTTCGATTATGTTACCCATTTAAGCACAAGGAGAATTGGCAATGAGCAAGCCTGAAACTGTATGGATTGTTGATGACGACAAGTCTATCCGTTGGGTGGTCGAAAAAGCGCTGCAAAAGGCAGGTATCGGTACTCGGAATTTTTCTGCTGCCAGAGACTTATTAGATGCCTTAAATACCGATACCCCAGATGCCTTGATTACCGACATACGAATGCCGGGCATGGATGGTTTGCAGTTGTTGGACAAAATTCAGATTAGCCACCCTGATTTGCCGGTGATTGTTATGACCGCACACTCAGACCTTGAAAGCGCGGTTTCAGCATTTCATGGCGGCGCGTTTGAATACCTGCCCAAACCCTTCGATATTAAGGAGGTCGTTGACCTTGCCCATAGAGCCGTTCAGCATGGACGAAGACGTAAGCTGGATGAGCAAAAAGAACCTGCTACGCTTGCTGCAACACCAGAAATTATTGGCGCAGCACCCGCTATGCAAGAAGTGTTTCGTGCCATCGGTCGGCTTGCGCGATCCCACATTACCGTACTTATTAATGGAGAATCCGGCACGGGTAAGGAATTGGTTGCCAAAGCCCTGCATCGGCACAGTCCTAGAGCCAAAAACCCCTTCATCGCCCTGAATATGGCGGCTATTCCTAAAGACTTGATGGAATCCGAGTTATTTGGTCACGTAAAAGGCTCTTTCACCGGCGCACAAGCGCGTCGTTCCGGTCGATTTGAGCAAGCTAACGGAGGTACATTATTTCTCGACGAAATCGGCGATATGCCAGCAGAATTGCAAACCCGCTTGCTCAGGGTGCTTCCTCCCGATGGGGAGTTTTATCCCGTCGGCGGACATTCAGTAGTAAAAGTGGATGTACGCATTATTGCCGCAACCCACCAGAATCTTGAAATATTGGTCGAGCAAGGTCGATTTCGGGAAGATTTATTTCACCGCTTAAACGTCATTCGCATCCATATTCCTGCGCTACGGGAGCGTAAACAAGACATTCCCTTATTGCTGCGTCATTTTTTAATGCAAGCCGCGCAGGAACTTAACACGGAAGTTAAATTGCTGACTCAGGATGCGGAAAGTTTTTTGAGTGGCTTAGAGTGGCCGGGTAACGTTCGGCAGTTAGAAAACAGCTGCCGCTGGTTGACCGTAATGGCATCGGGTCGGGAAATCCAACTGGACGATCTGCCACCTGAATTGCTTAATACAACGCTGGCTACAGAAGGCGCTGTAACCGATTGGGAAGCATCACTTAGAAACTGGATTGACCAACAGCTCATCAAGCGCGCCCAATCCGGTGCGGCTAACCACAGCGATGTAGCCAAACAAACCATCCCCATCGTGGAAACCATACTAATCAAAGCCGCCTTGGACTTCACCCGAGGACGGCGGCACGAAGCCGCTCTGTTACTGGGTTACGGACGGAATACCTTGGCTCGTAAGGTAAAGGAGCTGGGTATTGAGGAGTGACTATTGGGTTGCTTGGCAGTGAAAAGATGCTCAAGCATAAAGTCGATCAAGCAATTGCTTTCCACTAATAAAAGCAGCAGTCGCATATTTTTCACTCATCATTCTGCTCATCCTGCACAAAAGCCGTTGATAAGGCCATGCGGTCAAATAATGTTTAACTGCAGTGTGGTTGTTGACTATGTTTATGATACGTTCTGCATTATTGGGAATTTTTAATGCTTTATCGTTAGCTATTTCAGCAGCCTGGGCATTCTTCTGGAAGAATACCGTTATATTTGCGCCATCTTGGGAAATCTTATGCTCCACTTCGCTAAAGCCGACTTTTTCTCCAAGTTTACGTAAAGTAGCCAAATTGAAATTAAAAATATGGGCTTCGTGGAATGTGCTTTTGGGAGATTGGCAAGTGGCTTCTATGGTTGGCACTTCTACGACCAGAATGCCTTTGGGTTTTAGTAATGAATACAGCTTGGTTAGCACTTCGCAGGGATTTTCGGTGTGCTCAAGCACATGCCAGATGGTAATCAGGTCGAAAGATTCGTCCGGTTGATTGATGTCTTGGATGAAGCAGACTTGCACATTTAAGCCGTATTGCTGCTTGGAATATTCGGCATAGCCTTTGTTTGGTTCGACACCATTAACCTCATGACCAAGTGTTTGCAGCAAGTAAGCAAATTCGCCGCCGCCTGTGCCAACATCGAGGATTTTCTTCGGTTTGGCTATCCAATTGCCCAGTAGCTTGCGACGACTCAAAGCAACTTTTCCGGCACGCAATATATGTTTCGGTTTGGGCGTAAATGTGCCTTTGTATTCAACCCGATAGTCGTTTTCGTAATAACTGCGTGTATCGTGAGGTAAAGGATCAGACCAAACCAGTCCACAATCTTTACATATTACAGTCCTAAGCGACTTACCGCTACGGCTATGGTTGGCAAGGATAGAAACATCTGTGCCGCCACAAACACTACATGGATTAGTACACGATTCCTGATGTTGTTGCATTAATTATTCTCTGAAGTGTTGTTTTTATGTTGAGACTGCTACTTGAAGCCTTTATTTTTTAGTCAAAAATAGCACAATTTAATGTGCTGCACTATTTTGAAGTAATTAGAACTTAAAAGCATTAGCTGAGTATTGGATTGGCAATGATATCCACCCAAAAAATTTTCTTGGGTATTTTGGCATAGAAAATTGCAACGCAAAGGCGGAATTAACCCAGTTCAACGTTGTATCCTGTAAAATCCTTCATTTTTCCTTGGCAAACATGGTTAATAACCAAAACCTAAAACGCATCGCCTTAACCCCAGGCGAACCCGCTGGCATAGGCTCTGACTTGTGTATAGCTTTGGCGCAAACCGATTTACCTTGCCAACTGCTTGTAATTGCAAGTCCAGACTTGCTGCAAGAACGCGCTAAACGATTAGGTTTGTCATTAAAGATAATCGAGTTCAGTGCTGATGCACCCGTAGAAGCAAGCAAAGCAGGGCAACTGACCGTCATGCCCGTCGAACTTATCGCGCCCGTAAGTGCCGGCCAGCTAAACGCCGCCAATAGCCGTTATGTATTAAAGACCATCACCAAAGCCACGCAAGGCTGCTTAAAAGGCTTATTTGATGCGATGGTCACTGCGCCTGTGCATAAAGGCATCATCAATGATGCAGGCTTTGCATTCACCGGACATACAGAATTTATCGCCGACATTACCGGCGGCAATCCAGTCATGATGTTGGCAACGCCCGGCCTGAGGGTGGCTTTGGTGACCATCCACCTGCCCCTGTCTGAAGTCCCAACAGCGATTACACGCAACCGTTTGCGGCAGGTAATTCGCACTTTGGATCACGATCTGCGTACCCGTTTTTCTATTGATAAGCCCAGAATATTAGTGTGCGGATTGAATCCGCATGCCGGAGAAAACGGTTACTTAGGCAGGGAGGAAATCGACATCATCGAACCTGTACTAAACGGCTTACGTAAGCAAGGCATGAATCTCGACGGTCCGTTACCCGCTGATACCTTATTCACTCCAAAATATCTCGATAAAGCCGATGCCGTATTGGCTATGTACCACGACCAAGGTTTGCCCGTGCTTAAATATAAGGGTTTTGGCAAAGCGGTGAATATCACTTTGGGGTTACCTATTATCCGCACCTCTGTCGATCACGGCACCGCGCTGGATTTGGCGGGCTCAGGTTTGGCTGATGTAGGCAGCCTACGTTACGCACTGGAAACTGCATTGATGATGACAAATAATGACTAATACCACACATACACCACGCAAGCGTTTTGGTCAGAACTTTCTGCACGACTATTCTGTTATAGCCAATATTTTAGCCAGCCTGCAAATCAAGTCAGGTGAACGCTGGGTTGAAATCGGTCCAGGCCAAGGTGCTTTAACGACACCGCTACTCGACAAAAACATCTCGCTAGATGTGGTGGAGTTGGACAGGGATTTGGTGCGATTGCTAAAGGATAAATTCAAAGACAATAAGAATTTAACCATACACAGCGCAGATGCCCTGAAATTTGATTTTTCTGCACTCGTTAAACAGGATGAAAAACTACGCATCATCGGAAACCTGCCTTACAACATTTCCACGCCCTTGTTATTTCACCTGCTGGAAAATGCCAGTTGTATAGCCGACATGCAGTTTATGCTGCAAAAAGAAGTCGTTGACCGGATATGTGCGGCACCTGGCAGCAAAAAATACGGCAGGTTAAGCGTGATGATGCAGTATTACTGCGCGGCGGAGTGCTTGTTTGATGTTTATCCAGAAAGCTTCGATCCGTCACCGAAAGTGATGTCAGCCATCATAAAATTGATACCACATCCTAAGCCGCCTGTGGTGGTCAATGATCTGATGGTATTCAAACAAGTCGTCACCCAAGCTTTCTCGCAGCGACGTAAAACCCTGAGAAATTCACTCAAAAAGCTTATCGGTGAAGATTGTTTTGTTAGTTTAGGTATTGATCCAATAGCGCGGGCGGAGACGATTTCCCTGCTCGAATTCGCCAATTTGAGCAATTGGTTGGCGGAAAATACCGACTAATAAACAGGTGCAGTAGATTGCTCGCAGAGTATAAAGTTAGCTCCAAACCATGATATATTTGACCGATAAGCCCACTGGGGTTCGCGCCTTACCCTAGAGTTGGTTAGTTCTTATTAAGGATCACCATAAAATAGCAGCCGATGAACAAACCCAAAGTTATCGTAACCCGTAAATGGCCTGCTGCCGTGGAAGCACGATTGCAGGAGCTTTATGACGTGCAGTTAAACGAAACCGATGTTCCCATGACGGAGGACGAGCTGAAAACGGCATTGCAAATCGCCGATGCGCTATTGCCGACCGTAACCGATTCGATTACCGCCGACATCCTCAGCGTACCCAACAAACGCACCAAAATCATCGGCAATTTTGGTGTCGGTTATAACAATATCGACATTGAAGCTGCAAAAAAAGAAGGACTGGTCGTCACCAACACGCCGCATGTGTTGACCGATTGCACGGCTGATATTGCCATGTTGTTGCTATTGATGTCGGCACGGCGTGCTTCGGAAGGTGACCGCCTCGCTCGTAATAAACAATGGAATGGCTGGGCTCCCACTCACATGTTGGGGCAGAAGGTGACAGGTAAAACGCTAGGTTTGATTGGCTTTGGCAGGATTGCACAGGCGATGGCAAGGAAAGCGTATCATGGTTTTGGCATGAAAATCATCTGCACTGCACCGCACGCCCCTGTGCCTGATGTCCTGCAAGAATTTCAAGCCACTTATTACGCCACGGCTGACGATGTGCTTGCTAAAGCTGACTTTATCTCGCTGCATTGCCCAGGCGGCGCGGCAACCAAGCACTTAATCAACGAACAACGCCTGAAACTGATGCGCCCATCGGCACATCTTATCAACACCGCCAGGGGCGATGTGGTCGATAGCAAAGCCTTGATTAAGGCATTGAAAGAACGCTGGATTGCAGGCGCAGGCTTGGATGTGTTCGAGGGCGAGCCAAATATCGATCCAGGCTTTTTGGAATTGGACAATGTGGCGTTGCTGCCGCATTTAGGTAGCGCTACCGAAGAAACCCGTGCGGCAATGGGTAATCGTGTGCTGGATAATATAGCGGCGTTTTTTGCTGGGGAAGAGCCGGGGGATAGGGTTGCTTGAGCAATGTGTTGTTAAGTTAAGCAATTAAGACCCTTCTCATGGACGTAGAGACACAAAATTTTGCGTCTCTACGTTTGAATATTGCTTAACGCCTTCCGCCCCGAACAGCAGTCAGATCTTCAAATTTAACTTTCAGTGGTTTACCGCAGTACAGGTTGCCGTCCAAGCCAGCAATAGCTGCCCTGGCTTCATGGCCTTCCATACCGATAAAACCGAAGCCTCTGCATTTGCCGCTGAAAATGTCGGCAACAAGTTGTATGGAGCGGACTTTGCCGTATTGGGCAAATAAGGTTGTTACTGTTTCTTCTGTGGCATCGCTAGGCAAGTTACCTACAAATAATCGTTTCAAGTGTCATGTCCTAATTCATAAGTGGAGAGTGGTGTTAGTAGCAAACTACATTTAAGCCGGTAAGTAGGCTTGAATAGAAGCTGCGCTATGCGCCAGCTACATTGCTGGCCTGTGGGCCTTTCGGGCCTGTTTCTACATCGTAAGTTACTGATTGGCCTTCAGCCAGCGTACGAAAACTGCCTTGGCTGGAAATTGCAGAAAAATGCACGAATACATCTGGGCTGCCGTCGCTAGGCGATATAAAACCAAAACCTTTAGCTTCGTTAAACCACTTTACTGTACCTGTTGCCATATTAAGTCCTCATGCCATAAGCATATAAATCAAAGTGTTTGATTGCTAACCATACCAGGCAGAGAAGGGGAAAACGCTTGTAATTTCTGAAAGTACCGATCAACACGCAAGGATTGAATAAAAGAATAACCAAACGTAAATGGCTGATTTTCTTCTATTCATGGAGTCATTATAAGGACTAAGCACTCGGATAGCTATTGAAATATTACACCATTGTGTAAACTTAGGATTAGATAAACGAAAACAGGGGGATGTAGCAGTACTGCTATATAATTTGAGCTGCCAAGAGCAGGGCGGCTATTCCCCAGTTAGTGACAATAAAGCTGTAAACTTATAGCATTCCGTGCAATGCCACATAAATAATCACTTAAGATGACCCCAACCACATTATTCAAATGCCTTGCTGATGAAACCCGCTTACGTTGTATGGTCTTGCTGCATAAAGAAGGCAAATTGTGCGTGTGCGAGCTGACTCATGCGCTGGATATGTTGCAACCCAAAATTTCCCGCCATCTTGCCCAGTTACGGCAATGTAATCTGCTGTTAGATAGCCGCGAAGGGCAGTGGGTGTATTATCAAATCAATCCTGCATTACCCACTTGGGTGTTTGATATTTTAGATATGACCGCGAAAGAGCTGGGCGGTGAACACAAGCAACTGCAAGACTGCGCTAGGTTGCAAACGATGACAGGTCGTCCTGAGATGAAAGGATGCTGTAGCTAATTTTTTCGGCTATAATATTCGCTTATACGAATATATAAATATAGCTGAGGGCTTCATGTTAAACATCTTGATTTTATGTACAGGCAATTCTTGCCGCAGTATTTTGGGCGAGGCATTGATTAACCATCTCGCTGGCGATAGATTCAAGGCATTTTCCGCCGGCAGCCATCCGACCGGAAAGGTCAATGCTAATGCACTGGCAACTTTGGTGCGAAATGGAATTCCTACTGACGGCTTTACCAGCCAATCCTGGGATGAGTTCGACGGCAAGGGGATTGATATTGCCATCACGGTTTGCGATCAAGCGGCAGGAGAAGTGTGTCCGGTTTACCTAAATAGCGCAATCAGGGCGCATTGGGGCTTACCAGATCCCGCCCACGTCAGCGGCACTGATGAAGAAATCGCTAAGGCATTTCAAGCCACTTTCGATGCGCTATCCGTTAGAATAAACAAGATGTTGGTAGTGCCGATAGAAGGCATGAACAGTGCCGACATAACAAAAGCACTGAATGAGATTGGCAGCCAGTAATGAGTGAGCCATCTGCCATCAGCTTTTTTGAGCGCTACTTAACGGTCTGGGTGCTGCTTTGTATCACTGTTGGTATTGTATTGGGGCAGATTTTCCCTGATGTTTTTCAAGCGATTGGAAGAATGGAGTATGCAAAGGTCAATCTTCCCGTCGGGTTACTGATTTGGGTCATGATTGTACCGATGTTGGTAAAAGTAGACTTCACAGCATTGCACGAGGTACGTCAGCATGTGCGTGGAATAGGCGTAACGCTATTCGTGAACTGGTTGGTCAAGCCGTTTTCGATGGCATTTCTCGGCTGGCTGTTTATCCGTAACCTGTTCGCACCCATGTTGCCGCCCGACCAGCTCGACAGTTACATTGCTGGCTTAATCTTGCTGGCGGCTGCGCCTTGTACGGCAATGGTGTTTGTGTGGAGCAAACTCACCAACGGCGATCCGCTGTTCACGCTGTCACAAGTCGCCTTGAATGATGCCATCATGGTTGTGGTTTTCGCGCCATTGGTTGCTTTTTTGCTGGGCATTTCGGCGATTACCGTGCCGTGGGCGACGCTCATTGCCTCGGTTGTCTTGTACATCGTTATTCCAGTGCTACTCGCTCAGCTTTGGCGGAAATCGTTGTTAACTAAAGGGCAAATGGTATTCGACGAAGTAATGGCGAAAATAGGCCCGTGGTCTATCGCCGCTTTACTGGCAACCCTGGTGTTGCTTTTCGCCTTTCAGGGCGAAGCCATTTTGAAGCAACCGCTGGTTATTGCCCTGTTAGCCGTGCCGATCCTGATTCAAGTATTCTTCAATTCCGCCTTGGCTTATTGGCTAAACCGTGTGGTTGGTGAAAAACACAATATCGCTTGTCCATCAGCATTGATTGGCGCGTCCAACTTCTTCGAGCTGGCAGTTGCAGCAGCCATTAGTTTGTTCGGGTTTAATTCCGGTGCGGCATTGGCTACTGTGGTCGGCGTATTGATTGAAGTGCCAGCAATGTTGATGGTTGTTAAGTTTGCGAATAGGTCGAAGGCTTGGTATGAACGCTCACCCGCTTAGGCAGTTACTCGAAGCTAAGAGCAGTGGCATTAAAACCCATATTCAAGTAACTTTTGAAAAGCTATTCACTACATTAACACCAACAAAACACCTATCATTCAGAATCAAGATGCTCGTATTGTGCCAAAATTTTACGCCGTGCCGCTAACGGATGGTCAGAATAAGGTTCATGTGCATCTAAACCGACTACTTCGCAAGTGCCCCCGCTGCGTGCATAATCGTGACTAAATTCATGGATGAACTCCATCACCGTATGGTCGATTAAGTTAGCTTCCGACAAATCAAAGAAAATGGTTTTATGCTCCGGTAGATTGGACAGCATACTTTTTAAACCCATGAAGTTTGAAAACACCGCCGCACCGCTGATAGCCACATGATAAGTGTTTTCATCAGTTTGCTTGACATGGTAAGCCATCGTAAAAAGATTACTCAATTTCACGCCACGGGCGATGTGGGTCAGCAGTTTTACGGCAATCCCTATCAATACCCCAATCAACAAATCGGTTGCCAAAATGCCGATGATAGTCACGATAAATAACACAAAATTATCTAGGCCAATTTCCATTGTATTGGCAAATTTTTTGGGTGATGCCAAACGGAAACCGGTAAATACCAGTAATGCCGCAAGCGATGCTAACGGAATTTCGTGTATCAACAGGGGGAATAATGCCACGAAGATCAGCAAGAACGCGCCGTGGAAAAAATTAGCCCAAGCGGTTTTAGCACCGCTGTTGACATTCGCAGAACTACGGACGATTTCAGCAATCATGGGCAGACCACCAATCATCCCAGAGATCATGTTACCGATACCGACGGCGGTTAAATCACGGTTTAAATTGGACGTACGCTTGTAAGGATCAAGCTTATCGACAGCAGTTGCACTGAGTAAGCTTTCCAAGCTACCTACTAGCCAGATAGCGACAACGGCTTCCCAAAATTCCAGTGTAGCAACTTTGCCAAAATCAGGAAAAGAAAAGCCTGCCATAAAATGTTCTGGCACCGAAACCAGAAAGGCGGGTCCAATCGAAAATTCGTGGTGTGGCAAAAACTTCGTATCCGGCAAAAAAGCATAATTGTGGATGTGATCCAAATCGAAATACCGGTCTAACGCCAAACCCATCAAAATTACCAGCAAAGGGGCGGGAATCATTTTTATGGTAGGATTTTTAATCAGCGACCAGATAATCAGCAAAGCCAAGCTCATTATCCCTATGAATGCAATTTCAGGGTTAAACTCCATTAACGAATGCGGAATTTCGGCGATTGTTCCTAGCAAAGTCTTAGCGGCTGGCTTTACGCCTAGCAAGGTATGAATCTGCTTTGCCATGATGATGATGCCAATTGCTGCCAACATACCGTGGACTACGGATGACGGGAAAAACGCGCTGAGTTTTCCGGCTTTAAAAACACCTAAAAGCGTTTGCAATACGCTGGCGATAACTATTGCCGCCAAGGTATAGCGATACCCCGCCATCGCGTCGCCTTGCCCCAAGTCAGCAACTGCATCGACGATCACCACTATAAGTCCAGCCGCAGGACCGTTGATGGTGACAAAAGAACCATTAAGCCTTGAAACCACCAAACCACCAATTATGGCGGTAATAATGCCGCCCATAGGCGGGAAGCCCGATGCCATCGCAATACCTAAACATAACGGTAAAGCGATCAAAAACACTAAAAAACCGGACAATAAATCACTGCGCCAGTTTTCGATTAAACCGGGAATCCCGGTTTTAGGCACAGCTAATGAAATGGGATTGGACATATACGACTCCAGACTTAATTGATAATGGCTATAATGGCGCTATTATGCTTCATAAAGAATTAGGTAATGTCATTGAGATCGTTTCTTTTTTTACCAACAAGGTAAAGTCTGCAACAGAAAACAACGGTGATTTCTCACAAAGCAACAACAACATAAAATTCAGTCGTACCCATACAATTACACGCGCTGATAATAGCGCCATGCGCTCACTGTTTGCCAAAGCACAAGGTAAGCAAGCCTTAGGCTGGCTGGGGGATTTCAACGTAATCATTTGATTGATCTTGTGGCTAAGGATTTACCGGAGTTAATTAACTATAAGCTACTGTCACAGGAAAAAGACAACTTTACCAATCAGCGTGAAAATGAGATAGGTAAAAGCTACAAAGCAATGATGGATAAGCTGGATAAAAAGACCATGCACGAATTAGGTCGCGTACAAGGGATGGCCGCTCGTCTTGTAAATTTTGATCCAGAGAAAGCTGATAACAACACGCCCATGACAGAGGAAGAAAGAGCTGCCTACGATGCTTATGCAGCGATGTCAGACGGTGCTAAAGAAGCCTATGTGACTATGCATGAAGCTTATCAAAAAGATTTAACTGAAAAGAAAAATGCCTTGATAGCTAGATGAGATCAAACCGTTTCTCCAAAATATTGAACAAGGAAAACGCCAGGACATCACCCAAGTCCCATTGGTCTCACAAAAAATAATTAATCAACCCTTAAAACCGCATCATCCAATTGAATCATATAACTATTTGTCAACATAAGGCACAACCAAGCGACCGGAAATGATAAAATAAGCCCTTGTTTCTCGGTCGATAAGGATCAAGACATGTTAATGCCCTCAAGCACAG
>SHZQ01000025.1 GCA_009695535.1 Methyloglobulus sp. | reverse complement strand
CAACTTATCAATTTCCGAGACACCATGTCTGACATAGAAATCGCCCAAAAAGCCAAAATGCAGCCGATTATCGGCCTTGTTAAAGAAAAATTCGGCATTGATGCCGAACACTTAGATCCTTTCGGTCACTACAAAGCCAAGCTGTCACTCGAATACGTCAATAGCCTAAAAGACAACAAAGATGGCAAGCTGATTTTGGTGACTGCAATCAGCCCAACACCAGCAGGAGAAGGAAAAACCACGACCACCGTAGGCTTGGGCGATGCCCTAAACCGGATCGGCAAAAAAGCCATCATGTGTTTGCGCGAGCCGTCTTTGGGGCCTTGTTTCGGTATGAAGGGTGGTGCGGCGGGCGGAGGGTATTCCCAGGTTGTGCCTATGGAAGACATCAACCTGCATTTTACGGGTGATTTTCATGCGATTGGTGTGGCGCATAACCTGTTGGCTGCGCTGATCGACAACCATATCACGCAAGGCAATGCCTTAGGGATAGACCCGCGCCGTATCCAATGGAAACGGGTGGTGGATATGAATGACCGCGCCTTGCGGAAAATCATTGTTGGCTTAGGAGGTACTGGCAACGGCTATGCACGTGAAGATGGGTTCGACATTGTGGTTGCTTCCGAAGTCATGGCGATACTGTGTCTGGCGACTGGTCGAGCTGATTTGAAAGAACGCTTAGGTCGCATTGTCATAGGATATAAGGCTGATGGCAAGACTGCGGTTTATGCCAGTGATCTCAACGCCCACGGCGCAATGGCTGCCTTGTTAAAAGATGCCATTAAACCCAATCTGGTGCAAACGCTGGAAAATAATATCGCCATTATTCATGGCGGTCCCTTTGCCAATATCGCCCACGGCTGCAACACAGTTACCGCCACCAAAACTGCTATGAAATTAGCTGATTACGCGGTTACCGAGGCGGGTTTTGGTGCCGATTTAGGTGCGGAAAAGTTTATCGACATCAAATGCAGAATGGCAGGTTTGAAACCATCGGCTGTGGTGTTGGTGGCGACAGTACGAGCGTTAAAATTTCACGGTGGCGCGGACAAAGAAGCATTAAATCAAGAAAATCTAGCCGCACTGGAAAAAGGCTTTGAAAACTTGCAACGTCATTATCAAAATATCACCCAACATTATGGCTTGCCGTGCGTGGTGTGCGTTAATCACTTCACTTTTGATACCGAAGCAGAAATTGATCTGCTAAAACGCTTATGCGCTGCTTTAGGTGCAAATTGCGTGGTCTCCAAGCACTGGGCAGAAGGCGGTGCAGGTGCGGAAAATCTTGCTAGGGAAATCATTAACATCACCGAACACCGCGAGCCTGGCTGCACTTACGTCTATGATGAAAATTTGAGTTTGTGGGAAAAAATAGAAGCGATTGCGACCAAGCTTTACGGCGCATTAGGGATTACCGCCAATGCCAAAATTCAAGCCCAGCTTAAAACTTGGGATGAGCTGTACGGCAAATTTCCCGTGTGTATTGCCAAAACCCAGATGTCATTTTCCACAAATGCTAACCTGAAAGGTGCGCCGTCAGGTCATATTGTCGAAATCAGCGAGGTCAGGTTGGCTAATGGTGCGGGGTTTATCGTTGCAATCGCTGGCGATATGATGGCTATGCCGGGTTTACCGAAGTTTCCTGCGGCGGAGCGGATTGATATTGATGATGATGGGAAGATAACGGGGTTGTTTTAATGCCCCGTTCGCCTTTAGCTTGTCGAAAGGCTTGTGTGCTTCGACAAGGCTCTCCTGAGCGTAGCCGAAAGACTCAGCATGAACGGTTCGAACATTAAAGGACTGAATCAATAGCGAAGAATCTCGAAGAGGTGTAACGTGATCCAGACTACTCGCCTTTGACCTAAAAAGAAACACTAAGCCAGCAAGCTCTGTATTCCCATTGCTTTTTCAATCTCACCGAATAACTGCTTTTCGTTAGCACTAAATCGTTCGCCACCGAAGCCCAAGAAACCGCCTTCGGTGGTTGTCATTGCGATTTTTCCGCAATTGACATCGCCCATTGCTTATATTCTGTTGCTTCTTGAGGCGTTGCCTTGCTAGCCAACAACGCAGCCACCGCTTTGCAATCTTCCACGGCTTCGGCTTGAAATTTCTGGGCAAGAATCAACACTTTTAGCTTTCATGCGCGCCACACCCCGGTCACGTACCTTTTTCATTTTGTCCATAGCGGACGCATCACCCTTGGCATCGGGCAGTATGGCTTGAATTAGTGCATTATTGGGATAATCTTTGATACCAGCCATAACGGCTTGAGCATGGGTGAACATTTCCTTTCCAGTGCCGAATAGCCCACTGCTGCCCGTAAACGCCATTGCCTGCCGCACCAATAATGTGTGGGGTGTTAGCCAGCCAGCAAATTCAATTCTTCTTCGGTGTAATTCAGGCTCATATCAGGCCTTCCCTTCGGTTGGTTAAAAAGCCGTCATCCAGTCAGTTACCGGAATGGTCTAATGGCATTCTAGCCTTAAAGCTCATGAGAGCCAAGCAATACTCTACACGGTATTTTCAGTTTTCTGAGGCGCTATAAAATCTGTACCTGTTAAATTAACATCATGCAAACCGACTAAATCACGTTTGGCGTAAGGCTGATAGGAACTCAGAATGATCTCAGTTAAGCCTACGACCACATCATACAAGCCAAGATCATCTAAGTTGATCCACTTGGCTTCCGCAACATCACTTTGTGCTACGGGTACACATCTGCGTTCATCAACTAACGTAACCCAATAATCAATAATCACGTAATGGAAGCCTTCTAATCGCCTATCGACAACGGCAACAATATGCTTTACCTCAACTTCCAAGTTGGTTTCTTCATGGAACTCGCGTTTGCAAGCCTCAACCAAGGATTCTCCAGGCTCTAACCTGCCGCCGGGTAGTGACCACAAGCCCTTCGCTGGGGCTTGGTTGCGTTTAATCAATAAGACCTGGTGATGACTGTTGAGCAGCACGCCGCCAACACCTATGCTGGGTACGGGCAGCATAGTTTCTGAAAGATGGGGCTTATTCATGGTAATTTGGTGAAGTTTTCATTATCTTTCATCACATTTGGCTGTATATTAAGAGCCGAATTATAATCATATTTTACGAATCAGCTTGTTGTTAACGTTAAGATAACGTTACAAGAAGCTCTTAACGGTCTTCGTATTAATTTTTCTGAGGTGATTCATGCACTTATCTAGGAAAGCGTTTACTTTTTTGTTATTTTCGACCTATTTGTGGACAGTGCAGGTCTCGGCGAACGAGTTGACATCGGTCGAACAAAAGGCGGCCACCTGCTTCGTGTGCCACGGCGACAAGGGCAAAAGCAACGACCCACAATGGCCTAGCTTGGCGGCGCAGCAATCGGTTTATATCGTTAATCAACTCAAGGCATATAAGTCAGGCGAACGCAAAAATGCGGTGATGCAGGCGCAAACCAGTAAGTTGACGGTGGAAGACATCAACAATTACGGGGCTTATTTTGCCGTTCAACAACCAGCAAAGGCTGGCGGTGACCCTGCGTTAGCGCAGAAAGGCAAGGACAAAGCCACGGTTTGTTTAGGCTGTCATGGCACATCGAGCGAGGGCAATGGCGAATTTCCAAGATTGGCTGGGCAGCACCCTGATTATCTGGCTAAACAATTGACCGGTTACAAAAGCGGCTCAAGAATAAATGGAGCTATGCAAGCAATAGCTGGGAACCTTTCAGAAGACGAAATAAAAGCGTTAGCGGCGTTTTTCGGTTCCTTATAACTCAATTTACATTCAATATTGCAGTCAAAAAAGGCGGATAACCCGCCTTTTTTATTGCCTGGCGATTTTCGAGTGCCGCAAGCCTAGGTAAATGGTTTATCATAGAGCGATTAACAAGTTAGATAAGATTAAACCCAGCTAAACCTAGAATAATAACAATGAATTCGCCAGCCAACACCAAAACCGACCGCAGTTTATTTCTGATATTTTTATTTGCGGGTACTTTATTTACCAGCGCGGCATTAATGTTTGTGCTGCAACCCATGTTCGGCAAGATTTTGTTGCCGTTACTGGGCGGCTCACCTGCCGTTTGGAACACTTGCATGGTGTTTTACCAAAGCATTTTGTTCCTCGGTTATCTGTATGCCCATTTCCTCTCTACTCGGCTCAACCAGCATAAACAAATCCTGGTGCATATTGCCGTCATCTTTGTCAGTTTTTTGGCTTTGCCTGTCGGTTTGCCTGAGAGTGTTTCACCGCCAACTGAAAGCAATCCGACGTTTTGGTTGCTTGGCGTGTTGTTTCTTTCGATAGGTCTGCCATTTTTCGTGGTTTCCACGACCGCGCCGCTGATCCAGAAATGGTTTTCCAGTGTCGGGCATCACACCAGTGATGACCCTTATTATCTGTATGCCGCCAGCAATATTGGCAGCTTGATTGCCCTGCTCAGTTATCCTTTTGTGGTCGAACCCAATATTGGCTTGGCTAACCAGAAATCGGATTGGAGTATTGGCTTTGTCGTGCTGTGCCTGTTGATTGCAACGTGTGCTTTTACCTTATGGAAAGCCCAGCAAGCCAAGGATGTGGCGGAAGAATCCGCTACTCAAGACGACGAACTCAGCTTAAGCACCAAACTGCACTGGCTGGCACTGGCCTTCGTGCCTTCCAGCTTGTTATTGGGATTGACCACTTTCATCAGCACGGACATCGCCTCGGTGCCGTTGTTGTGGATCATTCCGCTGACGGTTTACCTGCTCACCTTCATTATCGTGTTCTCAAAATGGCACGATAAAGTCCATCCGTTAATGGTCACGATGCAACCCATCGTGTTGCTCCCATTTATTGCGTTTTCATTCATCAATCCGGCGGTGTTACCTTATTGGGTGGATTTAGGATTGCATTTGACCGCATTTTTCCTGGCGGTGATGGTGTGTCATGGTGAACTCGCCAGATTAAGACCGAGTACGAAGCATCTGACCACCTATTACCTCATCATGTCGTTTGCTGGCATGTTGGGCGGGATGTTCAATACCTTCGTCGCGCCCTTTATCTTTAATGCCGTCTACGAATATCCTTTCATGATAATTGCCGCGCTGTTGCTGCGTCCTGGCTTGATAGATTCTGTCCGCAACAGGAAAGAATGGTTAATGCAATTAATCTTTCCAGCCTTGCTGTTAGTTATCGGATTGGGCTTGTTTTTCAGCATAGACGATTTGCCGGAATATCTGGACACCATCGGGGTTGGCTTGATCTTATTGGCAGGTTTGACCTATTCGTTCAGGGCGCAGCCCGTCACGCTGGCTTTGCTAACGGGTATCCTTATTTTCTTTACCTTTGGGTTACACGGCTTACTGTCGCATACTTTATACCAGGAGCGGACTTTCTTTGGCGTGTTGTCCGTGCGTGAAAGCATGTTGACCAACGAGGAAGGTCAGCCCGAAAAATACCGCGAGTTCTACCACGGCACCACTAAGCATGGCGCACAACGCTTGGCAGACAAGGATTCCCGTACGCCGTCCACCTACTTCAGCCAGCAAGGCCCCATCGGTCAGCTATTCAGCGAATACGACAAAGTTAACGACAATTGGGTCGTCGGCATCATCGGATTGGGTGCAGGTACGCTCACCTGCTACAGCAAACCCCAGCAACACTGGACGTTTTATGAGTTGGACCCGCTGGTCATCGATGTCGCCAGCAACCCGACTTACTTCACTTTCATCAGCCAATGCAATCCGAAAATGACGATGACGGTCGGCGATGCCCGCTTGTCATTGGAAAAAGAACCTGACCACAAGTTTGACTTGTTTGTGGTCGATGCCTTTAGTTCGGACTCCATTCCGACCCATTTGTTGACCCAGGAAGCCATCAAGCTGTATTTCGACAAGATCAAGCCAGGTGGCATCCTAGCATTGCATATCACCAACCGTCATCTGGCATTGAAAAAGGTATTGGCGGTACACGAAAAACAACTGCAATTGTCAGGGCTAATCCAAGAATTCAAACCAGATAAAGACATCCCCTTGGTCGTCGCAACGGATTGGGTAGTGCTGGCGAAAAAGCCGGAAACACTGGAATTATTAAGGCAGAGTCAATTGGGAAGCTGGCAAAAACTTCCGGTGACTTTTGATGTCAAGCCGTGGACGGATGACTTCACTAATATAGTTACGATTTGGAAATAACATTTTTGTAAAAACAGTCCATGCTTGTTTAAAAATTGAATTATTAAATAACTGTTGTAGGAAGCTACAAAATAAGTAATGAATATGCGACAAGACAACGGCGCTAGAAGTCCGTACAGGACATGCGCGGATTGCAATACCACGAGGAGATTTACATGAGTTCAATGCTGTTAAGACCGTATCGGAAAAATTTAACCATGAATGGTCTAATTTATTTGGCCGGCGAAGAACAGTCAATCACTATAAAAAACATATCCATCACTGGTGTTCTTGCTCAATTAAATAGCAAGGTCGGTAAAAGTGATATTAAGGGCATTTTCAATACGCTATTAGTCTCGACGATAATTGATCTGTATCTCCCAGATATGCGCTTGGCTGGCGAAGTTGAAGTCATCAGGGTTGATTTGCAAGACGATCATATTTTGCTCGCCCTGGAATTCAAGAACGTTGCGTATGATGTCAACGACATTTTGTATAAAAGGAAGGCCTATCGAAAAAACCTGCCCGGCGCTGGACACATATTATTCAATGGTCAATACCTTGAATTTAATGCAGTTAATGTATCTGTGGATGGAATTATGATTCGCCTTGCCGAGACGGTTTATGTTGAAGTAGGAGTCATTACTGTTTTTGAATTTAAACAGCTAGGGCTGGAAGGCGAAATAAAAGTAATCTGGGTAGAACACTTGAGCGAAGGTGGGACTTTGATGGGATTACAGTACGTCCACATGGAAAAAACGGCAATCAAAGGCATACCCGAATTTGCTTGGCCGAAGTCAGCTTAAATCAACTTAGGAGCAATAACTCGCGCAGCATTTTATTTAACGCGAGCATATTTAATCAATCCAGATGCAGGTCGCGGCAACAATAAAAATCAATTGCATAGAACGCGAATTTATAACCGTTTGAGTAACAATGTTATTTTGTTCGCGTTTCCTCTCGTAAATGGCTTTAATACTGCAATAATATCAGCAGCTACACACTGCATTTATCAAAGTTACCGATAAATCACCTGCGCCTTACCTTCTGAAGCAAGCAGTTCACCCATCGGAAATACCGTTTCCCCTGATTTATTAAGATGGCTAAGTGCTGCACTTTCATGTTCTGCTGCGACAACAACAATCATACCTACACCACAGTTAAACGTCGTCAACATATCAGCTAACGATACCTTGCCTTTATGTTGTAACCATTTGAAAATAGATGTAAATTCCCAAGCAGAAAGATCGATATGTGCCGAAATACCTTCGGGTAATACCCTGGGTAGGTTTTCGGTAATGCCGCCACCCGTTATGTGGGCTAAAGCGTGTACGGGAACTTGATCTATCAGAGATAACAAAGGCTTAACGTAAATTCGAGTAGGATTAAGTAATACTTTTCCTAAAGTGTTGTCTTCAAAGGGATCAGATAATGCGGCATTGCTGTGTTCCAAAATTTTGCGGATTAAGGAATAACCGTTGGAATGCGGACCAGATGATGCGATACCAATGAGTTTATCGCCCACTTTAACTTTGCTACCGTCAATTATTTTGCTTTTTTCGACGATGCCCACACAAAATCCGGCGAGATCGTACTCACCATCGGCATACATACCGGGCATTTCGGCAGTTTCTCCGCCCACCAGCGCAGCGCCAGCCAGTTCGCAACCTGCGCCTATGCCTTCGATAACAGCAGCAGCGGTATCAACATCCAACTTGCCAGTGGCAAAATAATCCAGGAAAAACAAGGGTTCTGCGCCTTGTACGATGATGTCGTTAACGCACATCGCCACCAAATCAATTCCCACCGTGTTGTGGATGCCGGATTCAATCGCCAACTTTAACTTTGTACCCACGCCATCCGTACCGGAAACCAGGATGGGATTTTGGTAGCGATCTAACGGCAGTTCAAACAGGGAGCCAAAGCCGCCTAAACCTGCTAATACGCCAGGCGTACGGGTTCTGGCTGCAATCGGTTTAATCCGCTCGACTAACGCACTTCCGGCGGCTATATCGACTCCGGCACTTTTATAATTCAGACTTTCTTGATTTTGTTCGCTCAATGGGGGTTCTCTTGCTAAAATTGCTGTTGCTGGTATTGTACAAGACAACATAAAAGAAAAATAATCAAAGCGACTTTGCCTTGCGTTTTGGGGCAATAATTATTATCAAAAATCAATACACACCGGGGATGGACGATGAAAATACACACCATAATAAAGTTTTTAGCGTTGCTTGCTGTGACTCTGTGCAGTTTTGAAGCGTATGCTTACGAAGATGACAAAAAAAAAGACATCTGTAGAAACCCGAAAGTCCAAGAGTTTACCCTCCCAGAATATATAGGGGTAGCAAAAAAGGAAGCTCCAGCCGAGACGGATTTTAGTTTTATTGTCTCCGGCTGGACAGATGTAAAAAAAATAAAATTATTAGCTAAAGACCAACCTATTCCATTTACTGTTGAAAGTACTGATACTTTTCATAAGGTTAAGGCGAAATTACCGGCTGCGGTAACCGGAAAAGTTATTCGTATTAATGTCCGCATTCCAGCATTGTTAGGTTGTTACACATCAATGGGTTGGCTGATTAAAGTGGCTGGTGCGCCAGCAGTAGAAGCACCTAAATCATCAGCGACTCCTGCAGCAACTGATTCAGTTGCTCCTGCTGTTCAGGGTGGGGTAGTTTCGCCACCTGCTAGTTCAACACCAATTCTACAAAATCAACAAAATATACAAAATGCAGTTTCGCCTTAAGAGCTGCAATTATTTACACTTTAAAAAGCACTAAGCAAGGCCGTTCCGGTTGTTAATCACTGGAACAGCCTTGTTTTTGCGCTGTAATTTCTTCGGCAGGCTTAGGACGAACGGTAATTTGAGTCGATTTCTGTATTCAAAAATTAGGATTTAAAATAGCGCTCAGTTTCCGCTTTAACGACTTTAGATAGCAATAACAGACCGATGAGATTTGGCAAAGCCATCATCCCGTTCATCAGGTCGGAAATATTCCACACTAATTCTAGATTCATCATCGCCCCGACAACCACTGCCACAATAAATAGGATTCGGTAAACGCGAATGCTGCGCGATCCCAACAAGTATTCAATGGCTTTTTCGCCGTAATAATTCCAGCCAATTAAGGTTGAATACGCGAATAACGAGGTTGAAACAGCTACAATAATCTCACCTGTGACACCTAATGTTTCTGCAAAGCTGGCACTGGTCAGTTGTCCTGGGCTGATGCCTTGCGTCCACGGTGTTGCCGTCAAAATGACGAGTGCGGTCATGGTGCAGACCACTAAGGTATCAATAAAGGTTTGGGTCATGCTTACTAATGCTTGCCTTACCGGATCATAAGTACGGGCGGCGGCGGCAGCTATCGGTGCAGAACCCAGCCCAGATTCGTTGGAAAACACGCCACGGGCTATACCAAAACGCATGGCGGTCGCAATCGTAGCACCAGCAAATCCGCCAGATGCCGCCATCGGTGCAAAAGCATGATGAAAAATAAGCGCGAACGCATCAGGAATTTCCGATACATTCAACGCAAGCACGACTAAAGCTGAACCTACGTAACCCACAATCATAAACGGCACCAGAAACGAGGTGAACTTACCGATGGAGCGAATGCCACCTAGGATAACGAGAGCCGTCAACACCATCAAAACCACGCCCGTAATCCAGGGTTGGATGTGGAAAGTGGACTCGAAAATTTTGGCGGTGGCATTGGCTTGGGTCATATTGCCAATGCCAAATGTAGCCAAAGCCGTAAACAAGGCGAACAACCAGCCCAACCACGGCAATCCCGCGCCCTTGCTGATGTAGTACATGGGGCCGCCGCGCATTCCGTGTTCGCCTTTTTCGCGGTATTTGACGGCCAGCACGGCTTCGGAATATTTCGTTACCATTCCGACTAAGCCCGTCATCCACATCCAGAACACCGCCCCAGGCCCACCGAGTGAGATTGCCGTTGCCACACCCACAATATTGCCGATGCCAACTGTAGCAGCCAATGCGGTCATCAAGGCGGCAAAATGGCTGATGTCGCCGTCTTCACTGTGGTCTTTATGAAAAATTATTTGGAAAGCCAAAGGCAAAACGCGAAATTGCAATCCTTTCAGCAAGATCGTCAAATATAAACCCGTACCGACTAGCAAAGTCAGCATCGGCGGCCCCCAAACCCAGCCGGATAAGGTGGAGATGAGTGTTTCAAAGGAACTTATCATGATCTTATTTTTCTATAGGAAAGTGCGGCTTGAGTGTTTTGCATCTCAGTATGGAATTTTGTCCATCTTCTGATTCCAAACATCAAAAGGTTTCCGTGCGTCTTGCAGATTAATATGGTGCATAGCAATACGCCGATGTTGCGGCAGTAGATTTATTTCATCGTAGATAAAGCTGTCATCAAACTTGGCAGCGGCGGCATCGAAACGATTGCACGCATAGTACACAGCATCCAGTCTTGCCCAGTAGATTGCACCTAGGCACATCGGGCAGGGTTCGCAACTACTGTATAACACGCAACCCGCCAGCCGGAAATCGTTAAGCTGCTTGCAAGCGGCTCTAATCGCCATGATCTCTGCATGTGCAGTAGGGTCAATGGTGCTGGTCACTTTATTGGCACTGGCGGCAATGATGCGATTGTCTTTTACGATAACTGCGCCATACGGTCCACCTTCGCCGCTATCGACATTATCTGCTGCCAATTGCAGAGCTTGATGTAGGAAAGTTTCGTGCATTTACAAGCCCAGCGGATTGTTTGGATCAACGCCATCCATAAATGGTAAACGTCGATCTTGATTGGTGAGTTGGTAGATTTTGCCCAGCCAGTTATTGAATACCGCTTTTGCGGTATCGCGCCAGGTGTTGTCTAGGTGCTCCAAAACCAGATGTTCTGGGAATTGTTCAAGTTTGCCCGCACTTTGTTTAGCGAGAGTCACGTGTTGCTCATAAGCTAAAAAAACTTGCTGAACGGCGTTGTTGAAATAGTTTTCGGGAAAAGGTGGGTAATCTTCCAATTCGCCGTGATAAAAACGTAGCACTTCGCGTTTATATTCTTTTAGCAGGCTGATGTCGTCGTATTCTGGATGGCCTTGGAAGAATACAGTGCGGAAACCGTCTGGGCTGACCGCTAAATGTACGCCTGCTTCTTTGCTGGCGACCAATACTTTAAGGTCGTGTGCTTCCATATCTTGTTGAAAAATTTCGTTGAAGCGGGAATGCGGCACATCAAAGCGTGTATTGATTTCCGCCACCAAAGGATGTGTGCGGTTAAAAGTTTTATGTGCGAATACGCCCCAACGCTTCTTGCCGATAGGAGTGCGTTTTATGCCGTAGCTGTACTGGATTAAGGCATGGGTAGCAAGGCAAGAGCAAATTACCGAGGTAACATTTTGGGTGGCCCAGGAAAACACTTCGGTTAACGGTTGCCAGAAGTCTTCCTCGTGCAGTTTTGTACCGACGACGTTAGCACCACTAATAATCAATCCGTCCAAGCCATCTTCTTTGATTTGCTCGAACGATTCGTAATATTTGTCAATATGGGTTTGTGCTTCTGTGCTTCTGGTCAAGCCTTCTATCGTGAAAAGATGAACGTGGAATTGCACAATCTGGTTACACGCACCCAGCAGGCGCAGGAACTGCCGTTCCGTTGCTTCCAACGCCGCATCCGGCATCATGTTCAACAAGCCAATATGCATTTCTCGAATGTCCTGATTAGCCGCGCGTATCGGGTCTAATATCTCCTCACCCTCTTCCTGTAGGCGGCGGAAGGTCGGTAGGTCTGTGTGGGCGACTAAGGGCATGATAGAAGTTCGATAAGGGGTGCTTAATGACTTAAAGCCCGCGCAACAAGCCGTATGAAATCATCTTCGTTACGAACTTGAGCGGCATCGTTAGCATCAATTGTATATCCGTGTTGATCCGCAATGGCTTGATAGCGCGGGATTCTTGATTTGAATAACTCTGGAAAAACCCAGCTAACAAATTCGTCAGGCGGAATGCTGGTCGGGGAAGGATATTTTTTCAATGCCATAAACGCTGCTAATTTTTCTTCAAGAAATTCTTCGCGGTAATACAGTGGCTTAGGATCTGTTTTGGCACGTTCGATGATGGCTTGTTCCAGCGTAGACGGTATTTTGATGTAGATAATAAGCGTGTGCTGCGCCAATGTTTCTAACACATCCTGGCTGTCCAGCTCGCAAACGCTGCCGCCAGCATCATTGATAAAGTGTTTGTAACCGTAGATGTCTTCCGCCTTTTCAATAAATTCAGGCACGTCTTTCATCGCCGCAACTTCGGCTTGGTGATGCAGTTTTTGACGACGCTTGAATTCTTGCAGAGACAAACCATTCTGGTCAGGATTGCCCAGTTTGCCGAGGAAGCTGGAAACAGGCGCAAGGTTATCCACCGTGAGCTTATTGCTGATGTGGATGGAATCTGTCAACAGCAAGTTACGCAGGAACGGCACTTGCATCGCCTCGCGCTTGATGTTGTCGAGGATAGGCTCATCCATGTATTTGGTGCCAATGCGGTAATCACCGGAATAATGAAACCATTTTGATTTGGGCAGTTTATTTGCCAGCGTGGTTTTGCCTGCACCGGACATCGCCAACAAAGTTATCCGCTTGGACGGCCAATCAAGAAAGTCCCTGGCACTCATACGCATGATATGTCCTTAATTAATCGAGATAATCTTCAATATCCACATCATCAAGATTGGGTCTGTGTACATCGGTATCGGTATAGCCAAGGTCATCACTTTCAATTTCATCGAAAGGTGCGCTCCAGTCTTCCGGGTCTTCGATGTAATCAAAAGTTGAGCCGTACCAGCTTTCCATATCGTATTCGCCGATGTCACCATTCAGGTACTGCACTTCAATCGAGTCGTTCTCTTCCTCAATGTTGAGAACCTTAAACTTCAGATTGTTCTCTACATCCTTGTACCAAGTGCCAATGATGGGGTCTGCTATGGTTGTCATGATATTTACCTCATTGTTTTCAAACAGGCTTTAGGGGATGGCATAAATAGAAAGCACTATTTAGTTTAGCTATGTTATGTGGAAGTTAATGGTGGTTTGCCAATATCTCACCCCAACTAGCCATGCCCGTCTTGCAAAGCGCATTTATGATTTCGTCGCTAATAGTTATAGAGGATGTGCCGCTTTCTTGCAAGAGTTTGCTGCGCTACGATGCTGGCCTGTTTAAAATTGAAGCGAGCGTACACGACCATGGATGTCTTTGCCAGCCCGCATTACGATGAGGCAATTAAACATGTCAGTGCTGCTGCGGGAGCAGGTGATGCTGCGAAGATAGTAGAACACACTCTTCCTGCCTTGGAGCATACTATGGTGGGTGCTTTGAACGCTAAAGGGCTAACAAAATCGCATACTGATGAGGCGGTGAAAGCCTTGGAAGCCGCACTTGATTTGGTCAAAAATAAAAAGGCTACTGAAGCTACCGCCTCTGTGCAAGCAGTAGTTGAACACCTGAAAGCGGCAAATACGAAATAATTTACGCTTTTTAAGAAACGGGAGATTACTTCTCTCGTTTTCTCTTCCCCCCAAACCTGCAAATCAGCTAAGCTTTAATGAAGCACGGAATTGCTTTCGAGCTTAGGTTTCCTAAAACAACAGAGCTATTACTGCTCACAAATTTGTGAGTTAGGCTTGTTTTCCTACAGATGGGTCATTTTAATTCGCTTGCTACGGAACAAAATAGCACCCCGTAAGTCACAACGTTAGCAGTGCGTATTGTATGTATTGCAGTTTGTTGTTCATTAACGCCTTTACCGACTGTGTTGAAGTCAAACCAGTATTTAGCACGCGATGCACAAAATGTGAGCCAAAATACATACTGGCAACAGCGCAGATATTCGTCAACTAAGAGGGGATAATTATGAAAAAGTTAACAATTGTATCCGCAAGTGCCTTATTGTTATTAAGCATGAGCGTTTTTGCCGATCCGCATATTGATCAGGCTATTGAACATACCAACGCAGCAATTGAGCATGGTAAGGCTGGTCATGCTTCGGTGGTATTGGAGCATGCCAGGCCCGCTCTGGAACATGCCATGGCGGGTGCAGTAGTCGCTAAGGGTGCAGCAAAATCGCACATGGA
Organism: Methyloglobulus sp.; assembly: GCA_009695535.1. Classification (GTDB taxonomy): domain Bacteria; phylum Pseudomonadota; class Gammaproteobacteria; order Methylococcales; family Methylomonadaceae; genus Methyloglobulus. The sequence goes on along the minus strand of SHZQ01000025.1, from coordinate 2,317 downwards.
CTATGCCATGACCGATTTGGAAGAAACAATCAAACACGCCAAAGAAGGGGATGGTCATGCAGGTGTTGCAACTAGATACGCTGAAACCGCCCTGGGACATTTAAAAGCCGCTAATAAATAGTCGTATGTTTTTAGAAAAACGGGCGACAATCGCCCGTTTTTTTGCCTACTGCATTCTAAATTTCTTGTTAAGCTGCTGATATATAGCAGTACTCCAGCTTTTGTACACCAACCCTGATGTGTTACCATCCTGTAACAAAATTGCGGTGCAAAATAATGGAGAGCATCAAAAATGACCGAAACCCCGATTCAAACAACACCAGAAATAGACCTTTTTTCCTCAGATTTTTTGTTAGAAAACGTTCCAGAGCCTTTTATTATCGGCGTGGCAGTCGGTTTTTTTGCCAAAAAGATGCTCAAAATTGCTCTATTTATTGGCGGTGCAGCCATTGTGCTGATGCTCGTCGGTGAATACTACTACGATATTATTAACATTAGTGACAAACTGCAGAGTGCTGTCAGTACCGTCGCCAAAGGCACTAAAGATTCCGGTGGGTTTTTGGTAGACCGACTTACCCGTATCACCAGCAAAGGCGTTAGTGCGGCAGCCAGCAAAGGCGTTAGTGCGGCAGGTGGTTTTTTTGTCGGGTTTAAGTATGGCTAAGGAAAATATCAGGCAACTTTAGCTTTATGCGGCTTGTCAGGTGCAAAGCTTTGATTTTTCGATTTCGGTGCGTTTAATCCAAGCTATTCGCTAACTTAGATGCAATAAAAAAGTAATTGTTTATTGCTGATATCTCATTTGGGTTGTGTTCTCATTTGGAGCGAAATTTGATATTTGAATGGTTTGATTCACAGGGCACTATTGATTGGCATGAGCTTTCAATGCTTTATGCGCTCGCTCCTCTAGGTGACAAGAAACCAGAAGACCTCAAAGTGGCATTTTCAAACAGCAAATTCAAGTGTTTTATTTTTGAATCTCAAAAACTAATTGGGGTTGGTCGCGCTTTAGCAGATGGTGTCGATTGTTCGTACATTTGCGGTGTGGCAGTGCTTCCTGAATATCAAGGTTATGGCCTTGGCAAAGAAATTGTTTTAAGGTTTGTTGCCTTATCAAAAGGCCACAAAAAATTATCTTGTACGCGTCTCCAGGCAAAGAGTCTTTTTACAAAAAAATGGGGTTTAAGCGCATGAATACTGCAATGGCTATTTTGACCTTGCCCCAGACCTAGCAGACACTCGACTAAGAGAGTAATCCCTAAAACCGAGGTCAGTCATGAAAAGCAAGAAAGAAGAAGTAACAACGCGAGCTGTCCGCAGCACATATACGGCATCGTTTAAAGAACAGGCATTGGAACGGGCTGATAAAGATGACACCCCCAAGGTGGCGCAAGATCTAGGACTGACAGAAGAGACGTTGTATGTCTGGCGGGCAAAACGTCGGCACACTGGGCAACCCTTTGCAGAGCAAAAGCTCCAGTAAGCTGAAATGACCAGGCTTAAGCGTGACAACGCCCACCTGGAAGACGCGGTGGCCTTCCTAAAAAAGGCGGTGGCGTACTTCGCGAAGTTGCCCAAGTGAAGCACGCCATGAGCAAGACGAATGAACCGCACTTTCCAGTGGGTATGCTGTGCTGCCTGCTGTCGGTGTCGCGTAGCGGTTATTACGCCTGTAAACACAGACTGCCTTCTGCTAGGGAGCGATCAAACCAGTCGCTTGAGATTGCAATAAAGCATGGCTTCGATGACGAGCAAGGACGGACCGGTGCGCCAGGGTCGCCCGCAGACTTAAGGCCGCAGGCATTTTGGCGGGCCGCCACCGCGTCGCCCGGATCATGCGGATCAGTGGCCTTAGGGCGAAGGCGGCCAGGAAATACAAGGCGACCAACCACAGCAAGTATTCCTTGCCGGTTGCGCCCAACCGGCTAGAACAGGATTTCAGCGCAGCCAAGCCCAGCCAAAAGTGGGTGTCGGACAGCACTTATAGCTAGCCGGACGAAGGCTGGCTGTACCTGGCGGTTGTATTGGAACTCTATGCACCGGGTCATTGACTGGGTAATCGGCGGGCGTATGACGGCAACGCTGGTGTGTGATGCCCTGACTATGGCGTTATGGAAGCGCAGGATGGCGACGGGCGTTATTGGCCATTCCGACGGGGCAGCCAGTATTGTTCGGCGGTTTACCAGAAACTGTTCAGAACACACCGGCTGGTTTGCAGCATGAGCAAGCAAGGCGACTGTTATGACAGCGCCGCCATGGCAAGCTGGAACCACAGTTTTAAGGTAGCAGCGGTGCATGGCGAACGCTTTAAGACCCG
>SHZQ01000024.1 GCA_009695535.1 Methyloglobulus sp. | reverse complement strand
TCTACTTGCAAACGCATGAGCTGGTGCGGGATGTTGGCTTCCATGAAAACATCGCCCTCTTTGGAAAAGCCAAATTTTTCGTAAAATCCTAACACAGTGGTCTGGGGCGTTGAGCTTTACTTCCGCCAGCCCTAATTTCCTCGCCTTATCAATCAGATTTAGCAATAACGCTGCACCAACACCTTGCTCGCGCCAGGTTTGCAACACCGCCATACGACCAATCTTACCGTCAGCCGTCAACCTGCCTGTGCCGATGGCTTGATGTTGCTTGTCACGAGCGACAAAGTGGTGACAATCTGAGTCAATACTGTCGAATTCTACTTCCTCAGGAATGTTTTGTTCGGCAATAAAAACGGCTTCTCGTGCGGCGCGAAGGTCGTCAAAATCGGCTTGGTAACTTGCGGGTTCAACACGAAAATAGGAGATATTCATAACTTAATCTGATGGCTAATGGGTGTTTGTCAAAGTGGCATTGTTTCCTGATGTTAAAAACAGTCAATCACTATAGATTACAATCATTAGAAATATAGACTGTTTATGCGGTTTTTATGGATTATTCTGAGCATGTTGAGCTATAAGCTGTTCTTGTGTTGCCTATATGTCGTTATAATGGCAGCTTGAAACGGTTCTGCTGTTATAACATTAACAGTGTGCAAATTAGATTAGAAGTATGCTGGCAAAAACTTACAACTTAGAGGAAACGGCGCGTGGCAGTAATTAAGATTAGCCCTGAACAGATTACCTTGAAAAAACGGCGGGGACCTAAAGGCCATGCTATCGACTTGGGTTCTGTGCAAGAAGTTAGGGCGCTACTGGGTTCGGAGTCTCGAAAAGCAGATTTGTTAATCGAGCATTTGCATAAAATTCAGGATAAGTACCACCATCTTTCGACTAAACATCTGGTTGCGCTTGCCCATGAGATGAATCTGGCGACTGCGGAGGTTTTCGAAGTCGCATCTTTTTATCACCATTTTGATGTCGTAAAAGAAGGACAGCCAGCACCACCTGCGTTGACAGTTAGGGTATGCGAGTCATTGACTTGTGAAATGTCCGGCGCACACGATTTGATACATGACTTGGAAAACGGTCTGGGCGACGGTGTTCGAGTACAAAAAGTGCCGTGCGTAGGGCGTTGTCAACACGCACCTGTTGCTGTGGTAGGGCAAAATCCAATCGACCATGCGACCGCAGAAACTGTCAAAATAGCAGTAAATAGAAATGCCATTACAGCAAAAGTTGCCGATTACATATCGTTAGATAAGTATAAGTCTGAAGGCGGCTATCAAACCTTAAAAAGCCTTCTGGATGGGCAAGTTGATTCCGAAATCATTTTGCAAAAAATGGAAAATTCCGGTTTACGCGGCTTGGGTGGCGCAGGTTTTCCAGCTGGCAAAAAATGGCGCATCGTGAAAGGTTTTGCTGGGCCACGACTGATGGCGGTCAATATAGACGAAGGCGAACCGGGCACATTTAAAGATCGGCATTATCTGGAGCTTGATCCACATCGTTTCCTCGAAGGCATGATAATCGCTGCCTTAACAGTGGGTTGTGACGAAATTTATGTTTATCTGCGTGATGAATATGCAGGATGCCGTGAAATCCTAACCAAAGAAATCGCAGCTCTACAAGCCAATCCGCCTTCATCTGAGCATAAATTGCCACCGATTCATTTGCGTCGTGGTGCCGGTGCTTATATTTGCGGTGAAGAATCTGCGATGGTCGAATCCATTGAAGGCAAGCGCGGTATGCCTCGCTTAAGGCCGCCTTTCCTTGCCCAAGTAGGGTTATTTGGCAGACCGACCTTGGAACATAATATGGAAACCTGCTATTGGGTCAGGGATATTATCGAAAAAGGGCCAGAATGGTTTACCAGTTTTGGGCGAAACGAACGCAAAGGTTTGCGGTCTTTTTCCGTATCAGGTCGTGTCAACAAGCCTGGCGTACATTTAGCACCAGCAGGTATTACGGTAAGAGAGCTGATAGCCGAGTATTGCGGCGGCATGTTGGAAGGTCACGAGTTTTACGGCTACTTCCCAGGTGGCGCATCCGGCGGTATTTTACCTGCAACTATGGGCGATATTCCTTTGGATTTCGACACCTTAAACAAATACGGTTGCTTCATCGGTTCTGCTGCGGTAGTTATCTTTTCCAAACATGACAGTGCCAGAAAGCTGGCATTGAATGCGATGAAATTTTTTGAGGAAGAGTCCTGTGGACAATGTACTCCCTGCCGAGTCGGTACTACCAAAGCAGTTGGCCTAATGGAACAGAATATTTGGGATAAAGATTTGCTTGAAGAGCTGTCATCCGTGATGATTGATGCTTCCATCTGCGGCTTAGGACAGGCCGCACCCAATCCATTGCGCTGCGTAATCAAGCACTTCCCAGACGAATTGCAATAATCCTCAGCATTAAGTATAGAGAATAAGCTATGGCTGCTAATCCAGAATTCATCAACAAGCCTGAAATCAATTTTACCTTAGACGGTGAAAGCATGGCAGGGTTTCAGGGCGAAACCATATTGCAGGTCGCCAAGCGTCACGGCAAAGAAATACCGCATTTATGTTACACAGAAAGCTTACGCCCAGACGGTAATTGCCGTGCTTGCGTGGTGGAAATAGACGGCGAACGGGTGTTGGCACCTTCCTGCTGTCGTACGCCTACCGAAGGCATGAAAGTTCAGGCACAAAGCGAACGGGCGGTAAGGTCGCAAAAAATGGTGCTGGAATTGCTTAAGTCAGATATGCCTGAGCAGGGTAAATCGCCTTATAAGTTGGATTCGGAACTGGATTTGTGGGCTGATAAGCTGAAAGTCGGTGTGCCACGCTTTAAAGGCCGTAAGCAACCCGCTGCTGATTTATCGCATCCCGCGATTGCGGTGAACCTGGATGCCTGCATCCAATGTACACGCTGCGTCAGGGCTTGCCGCGAATCGCAAATGAATGATGTCATCGGTTACGCAAACCGTGGCGCACATTCAGAAATCGTCTTTGATATTGCCGATCCGATGGGCGCAAGTAGTTGCGTAGGTTGCGGTGAATGCGTACAAGCCTGTCCGACGGGCGCACTCATGCCAGCAAATAACGTCGGTTTGCAAGTGCCTGATAAAACAGTGGATTCAACTTGCCCTTATTGCGGTGTCGGTTGCTTAATCAAATATCACGTTAAAGACAACAAAATACTGTATACCGAAGGCAGAGATGGCTTTACTAACCATCTGCGCTTGTGTGTAAAAGGTCGCTACGGATTTAACTATATCGACAACCCTTTGCGCTTAACCAAGCCATTAATACGACGTGAAGGCGTAGCAAAGACCACTGAATTGCTCGATCCTAAAGACTTAGACAGCGTATTTCGGGAAGCAAGCTGGGAAGAAGCATTGGATTTTGCCGCCAATGGCTTGAAGAAAATTCGTGATGAAAAAGGTAAAAAAGCCTTGGCTGGGTTGGGTTCGGCAAAAGGCAGTAATGAAGAAGCTTATCTATTCCAAAAGCTGGTACGTACCGGCTTTGGGTCTAATAATATCGACCATTGCACTCGGCTTTGTCACGCTTCATCCGTGGTTGCGCTGTTAGAATGTATCGGTTCTGGCGCGGTATCCAACCCTGTCGCTGATGTCGCCAAAGCAGAAGTCATTATCATCATTGGCTCAAATCCAACAGTAAATCATCCAGTTGGCGCAACATTCATGAAGAATGCCGCCGCCAAAGGCGCGAAGATCATTCTTATCGATCCGATTAGAACGTCAATAGCCAAGTATGCCACGCATGTTTTGCAGTTCCGCCCCGACACCGATGTCGCGCTACTTAACAGTCTAATGCACGTTATTTTGGACGAAGGTCTCCAGAATGATGAATATATCGCCAAATACACCGAGGGTTTTGAGGCGATGCGCGGTCATCTCACGCATTATTCGCCCGAATATGTTGCGCCGATTTGCGGTATTGATGCCAATACTATACGTGAGGTAGCCAGACTTTATGCGACCTCAAAAGGCTCTATGATTCTTTGGGGCATGGGCATATCTCAGCACATTCACGGCACCGATAACGCCCGTTGTTTAATTGCCTTGGCTTTGATGACGGGGCAAATCGGCAGACCAGGATCTGGCTTGCATCCTTTGCGCGGACAAAATAACGTACAAGGCGCATCCGATGCCGGCTTGATTCCGATGGTTTATCCTGATTATGAACCGGTTGATAATCCCGTTTATCAGGATAAATTTGAGAAATTGTGGGGCGTTAAGCTTGATCCAAAACGCGGCCTGACCACTGTGGAAATGATCCATGCAATCCTGCACGGAGAAGTTTTCGGTATGTATATTGAGGGTGAAAACCCTGCCATGTCTGATCCCAACCAAAATCATGTGCGTGAAGCCTTTGCTGCACTGGAGCATTTGGTTATACAGGATATTTTCCTCACAGAAACAGCCGGCTTTGCTGATGTTATTCTTCCCGCTTCAGCCTTCTACGAAAAAACCGGCACTTTTTCCAACACCGACAGACGAGTGCAAATGGGGCGGCAAGCGGTAAATCCGCCTGGCGATGCCAAGCAAGATCTTTGGATTATTCAGGAAATAGGCAAACGTCTGGGTTGCGATTGGAGCTATAACGGCCCTGAAGATGTCTTCAATGAAATGAGGCTGGCGATGACCAGTATTGCTGGGATGACCTGGGAGCGACTTGAAAATGAAGATTCCTTGACTTACCCGCTTGAAAACATCGGCGACCCTGGTCAGCCAGTTATCTTTACCGACGGTTTTCCAACTCCATCGGGCAGAGGTAAATTTGTTCCTGCCGAATATATTCATGCAGATGAATTGCCGGATGATGAATATCCGCTGGTTTTCATCACGGGTCGCCAACTCGAACATTGGCATACTGGCAGTATGACGCGGCATTCTGCTACTTTGGATGCTATAGAACCTGATCCAGTGGTTAGCTTGAATCCAGAAGACCTGAAAAATCTGGGTGTTACGGCGGGAGAGCTGATTACCATAGCGTCGCGGCGAGGCAAGTTAACTGCTTATGCTCGCTCAGATAATGCGATGCAAAAAGGCAATGTGTTCATGGCTTTTTGCTACAACGAGGCCAATGCCAATTTGCTCACCAACGATGCACTAGATCCTTCTGCAAAAATACCGGAATTCAAATTTTGCGCGGTTAAAGCATCGGCAGGTGGAACTCTGGCTAGGCGGGTAAGTTAATTTCTATATCGAGTGGGGACGCATAAGTAAAGCTTTGTGCGTCCTACCGAATCAATTAATGCGTGAATAACTTAAAATATTCACTTTCTGAAATAATATCTGCGCTACTTTCCACCCTATCCAGATAGACTTTTCCATCAAGATGGTCGGCTTCGTGCTGAAAAACTCTGGCGACAAAACCTTCCAGTTTCTGCTCGATAGCACAACCTTGTTCATCGCTATATTGCACTTGAATAGCTTTATAACGTGGCACCAAGGCACGTATTCCTGGAATACTCAGACAACCTTCCCAGTCCTTTTCCTGGTCATCAGATAAAGCCTCGAACACGGGGTTTATCATTATAGTTGGCGACATTAACGGCGCATTTGGATAGCGTGATGAAGGTCGTGAGGCGACGATGATAATCCGTTTAAGCCGGCTAATTTGCGGAGCAGCAAGACCGACACCCTCAGTTGCCGCTAATGCGGTCTGCATAGCATTAATGATTTGCCGGATATCTGGGCTATCAACCTGATCGACAAGCTCCGCATGTTGCCTTAGTACTTTTGCTCCAAGTTGGGCGATTTCATACGGATTAGACATTTAATTTTGTAATCCCTCTAATAATACGGTTTGTGCTTGTATAACAGGATCATTTTTTTTACGACGGATTTTCTCATAACTACCATCAGATTGTAGCAGCCAGGATTGGCTGTTATCGTTCAGATAAGCATCCAGGTCGTGCAAAATACGATTATGCAAGCGTTTTCTTTCAATAGGAAAACAGGCTTCTACGCGCTGAAACATATTGCGATTCATCAAATCCCCGCTGGACGCATAAACTTCCCAGTTGCCATTATTGGCAAAGGCATAAATCCGCGCATGTTCCAGAAAACGCCCGATGATAGAGCGCACTTCGATATTTTCTGATACGCCAGAGATACCTGGTCGTAGGCAGCAAATACCTCGAACAATAAGCTTAATCTTAACTCCCGCCTGTGATGCGCGGTACAGTGCTTGAATGATTTGTTCTTCGACAACCGCGTTTACCTTGATGATGATTTTGGCAGTTTTGCCTTCCTGAGCATGCAGAATTTCGCGCTCAATTTTTGCAATAATGCCATTGTGTAGCGTAAAAGGTGATTGCAGTAATTTATTGAGTTTGCTGACTTTTCCTAAACTGGTCAGTTGTGCAAATATTCTTCTGACATCTTCACCTAAATCCTTGTCGCAGGAGAGCAGACCGTAATCCGTGTACAATAATGCGGTCTTTGGGTGGTAATTGCCGGTACCTAAATGCACATAATTACATAATTCTTTACCTTCCCGCTTCAGCACCAGACACATTTTGGCATGGGTCTTATAGCCAACCACACCATACACGACATGGACTGCGGCTTCCTGTAACTTGGCTGCCAGGCTGATGTTGTCCTTTTCATCAAACCGTGCTCTTAATTCGATGACGACAGTAACTTCCTTGCCAGCTCGTGCGGCTTTGATTAAGGCGGCGACGATGGGTGAATCTGCCCCGGTGCGGTAAAGGGTTTGTTTGATTGCCAGCACATCAGGCGCAACAGCGGCTTGACGCAGGAATTCAACTACAGGTGTAAACGATTCAAATGGATGGTGCAGCAATATATCATGACGTTTGATCGCCGCAAAAATGTCCTTATTTCGCGCCAATTGTGCAGGGACAACAGGCTTGAATGGAGTAAATGTAAGGTCTGGGCGATTAACTAATGCGATTATTTCCTGCAATCTGTTGAGATTGACTGGGCCATCAACCAGAAACAGCCGATCTCGCGTCATTTTAAAGCGGTCTAGCAAAAATCTGACGGTTTCATCGGGACAATTAGCGTCAATTTCTAGGCGGACTTCATCGCCATAATTTCGCATTGCTAATTCACCTTGTACGGCAAGCAGCAAGTCATCGATAGCATCATCATCGACAAAAAAGTCGCTGTTGCGAGTCACCCTGAATTGGTAACAGCCTTTTACGGTCATGCCATTGAACAAATCACCGACAAACGCATGAATAATAGACGATAAAAATACAAAATCGCAAGACCCACTTTGGGTTTCTTCCGCCGGAAATTGAATAATACGTGGCAAGGATCTAGGTGCTTGTAAAATGGCGCGACCACTGTTGCGCCCAAAGGCATCCTTGCCCGTCAGGGAAATAATGAAGTTTAAGCTTTTGTTTAATATACGTGGAAAAGGGTGGGCGGAGTCGAGACCAACAGGGGATAAAATCGGTAATAATTGATCGTTAAAGTAGGTTTGTAGCCACTGTTGTTGCGTTTCTGTCCAGTCATTGCGTTTTATAAAGCGAATGTTTTCTTGTTTAAGTTTCGGGATCAATACGTCATTAAGTACGCGATATTGCTCGTAGACTAATTCATGAGCATTAACGGCAATGAGTGCCAGTTGCTCATTGGGATTTAAGCCATCCTGCCCAGTTGCTTTGGGATCAATCACTGCCATCTGAATCACGCCAGCAACACGGACTTCGTAAAATTCATCGAGATTAGAACACGAGATGCACAGATAATTGAGCCGTTCCAGCAGCGGCACGCTTTCATCTTTGGCTTGTGCCAACACCCGCTTATTGAACTCCAGCAGGCTGAGTTCGCGGTTTATATAGTATTCCGGCTTTTGTAAGTCGATAGCTTCCAACGGTTCTTTTAATGCTATGCGGAGGTTTGTCATAGGTGGTCTATTCGTGCCAGCTTGCTATTCCAGAAATAAAAACATGGCGGTCACTGATTTGCTCGACTGTTAGCGATAGCCCAGATTGGACTATTTGCGCTTCGATTTCTGCAATCGTAAACGCCGCCAATAAGGAGTTATAAAAATCCTGTTGCAATATTTTGGGCTCGGTTGAGGCATACATGGCTACCAGCGATTCAGCCATATACAGCCTGTGGGGTCGCAATAAATCCATTATGGCTATACGTGTACCCGTTTTGGAATAGTGTTTTATTGTTTGCCAAAGCACTTGTGGATTCGGCAAGTGGTGTAGCAGACTGTTGCTGAAAATAATGTCGTATTGCAATTCGGGTAGTTCAACATCGGGCAACTTTCCGTGAATAAAGCTGAGTCGAGTTTGTAATTCTGCGTTTATGGTGTTAATCGCGTAATCTATCATGGGCTTAGAACCATCAGCAGCATCAACTGTACACAGCGGAAATGCCTTGGCAAAGCGGCAGCTGATGTCACCTGGGCCACAGCCCAAATCTAGCGCTTTGCCGCTAAAACTGGAGTCTTTCACTAGCATTTTGATGCGCTGTACAAATTTTTTGTGCGGCTGTTCAAAATCCGCTTTTGCATAAGCGAAAACTTGTTCCAGGTCTTCCATTAACTCGGGTTCTAGTACTCTTTCCATTAAGCGTAACCCCTTTTGCCCTGTAAGCCACCGGTATGCAGAGCAATAATACGCTCTCCCTGACCAAAATGCCCTTTGGCGATTAAATCGTAGATGCCGTACAGCATTTTTCCGGTATACACGGTTTCCAATGGGATTGACGTTTTTTGCTCAAATTCGCTCATAAATAACGCTAATTCTGGCTTAAGTTTAGCAAATCCACCGAAATGGTAATCATGAAATATTTCCCAGTGATGAAATTCTCCAGATAGTAATGATTGCACATCTGATGTTAAAAAACTGGCATTTTTTAAAGCGGCAAAACCGAGTACGGATTGTTGCTTAGGAACGGCATTGATGAGACCCGCTAAGGTCGCGCCCGTTCCACATGCCACGCATAAGTTATCGTATTCAATATCGATTTCATTGACCAATTCTGCAATGCCTTTTAACGCGAGCGTATTTGCTCCGCCTTCTGGTAGCCAATATTCATTTGGCTTGAGACCGGGCAAGTCTTGCCAGTGATTATAGTCTCTGTAATGTCGATATTCTGAGCGTGAGATATATCTTAATTCCATGCCCCAGCTTTCCAGCTCCAGCAGTGTTGGGGTTAAGGGTTCGGTTCGTTCGCCGCGAATAATACCGATGGTTTTCAGGTTAAGGGTTTTGCCGATATAAGCTAACGCATGTAGATGATTGGAATAAGCGCCACCCATACTGATAAGTGTATCCGCACCTAACGACAAGGCATGATCCAGGTTGTATTTGAGCTTGCGCCATTTGTTGCCGGATATGATGGGATGCAGCAGATCGTCTCGTTTGATCCACAAACTGATTTGATGGTTATCGAGAAATGGATCAGTAATTTGGGTCAGTACTGATTGCGCTAAGGCGTGTTCTAGCTCAATCAGCTTGGGATGGTTAAGCGGCGGATTAACTTGGTTTAATGTTGACGGCATTGTTTTATCGCCCAAGCCACGTCCGCAGCCTGTCGATTTTCCTTAACATCATGCACCCGAAACAGCTTTACACCTGCCATAACGCCTAAAGCGGTGGTTACAGAGGTGGCTGTTACCAGTTCAGATGGCTCAGTCACATTGCAGATAGAACCCATAAAGCGCTTGCGGCTTGTTCCTAAAAGCACCGGAAAACCTAATGCAACAAGCTTATCTAAGTAAGCCAATAAATCGAGGTTATCTTGTTTGCGTTTACCGAAGCCGATACCTGGGTCAATTAATATATTATCTTTATTGATGCCAGAAGCTAATGCGGCATTAATTCTTGTTTTAAGAAAATCAATAACTTCAATGGCTACATCCTCGTAATAAGGATTATCTTGCATGGTTTTCGGTGTACCTTTGTTGTGCATAAGCACGATTGGGGTTGATTTTTTTGCTGCCAAATTCAGAATATCAGGGTCGTTTAGCCCCGCCGAAACATCGTTGATAAGATCAGCACCCACAGTTAATGACGCTTCTGCGACCGAGCTTAACGTGGTGTCAATGCTAATCAATAAATCATTAGAAAATTGCTTACGAATAGCTTGAATTACCGGAATAACGCGCTGAATTTGTTCCTCCGCACTGACCGGATCAGAGCCAGGTCGGGTAGATTCTCCACCAATGTCGATAATATCTGCACCTTCTGCCAGCATTTGCTCAACTTGCTGCATTGCTGTACCAACGTGATTGTATTTACCGCCATCGGAAAAGCTGTCTGGAGTCACATTCAAAATGCCCATAATCAGCGGTTTTTGGCTTTCGTTAAAGTTCACTAATTTTCCTGTGTGCGTAGCTTTTGCTACCTTAAGGTATAATAAAAAGATTATTTCTAGCCTATTGTTGTCATGAATAAACCCCGTTTAGCTTGGGCGATTACCGGTTCCGGTCATTATATAGAAGAATGCTTGGATTTTTTGCTGACCTTACAGGATGCCGATGTGTACATCAGTCCAGCAGGCGAAGAAGTGCTGAAAATGTACGGCATCAGCCTAGATGATGTGCGGGCGAAACATTCGGTTTTTCGGGACAAAACTGCCTCGTCGCCGCCCGTCGGTTTGTTTTACAAAGGCCATTACCATACCTTTGTGATGGCTCCTGCGACCTCAAATACCATTGCTAAGTGCGTATTGGGCATTGCGGACAATCTGGTGACCAATCTCTATTCCCAAGCTGGCAAATGCAAAGTGCCGTGCATTGTCTACCCCTGCGACATTGCACCCGAAATGGAAACGACCGCCCCGGGTGGCAAAGTGATGGTTTATCCCCGAAAAATCGATTTGGAAGGCACGGACAAAATCCGCAGTTTTGAATACACCACGGTTGTTGACAGTGTTGATGAATTAATTGACACGGTTAAGCAGCGGTTAGCGGCATTGGCATGAGCGAACATCTACTTTTTCTCACCGGAAAGCTGGCAGAAAAGCAATTACGCGGCATTTTGGAAAAAATGCAGCCGGAATTTACCTATACGGTTCATCAGCTTGGCGTTAAAGTTGCTGCACTGATGACGACTGACATGATAGCACGTCGCTTAAAAGATACCTTTGGTGCAAACCGAATAGTATTGCCAGGTCGTTGTCGAGGTGATGTTGATGTATTGGCTAAAGAGCTGGGTTTAGCAGTTGAAAGAGGGCCGGAGGAATTGAAAGACTTGCCTGTGTATTTTGGTAAAGAAGCGCATAAATACGATTTGAGCCACTACAATGTCAAGATTTTTGCCGAAATTGTCGATGCGCCTAATATAAGCATTGAAGAAATCATTCAACGCGCACATTACTACAAAAAAAATGGTGCAGATGTTATCGACATCGGTTGCTTGCCAAGTACGGATTTTCCGCACATGGAAGAAGCAATTCAGGCATTAAAACAACAAGGTTTCACCGTCAGTGTTGATTCTTTAAATAGCGACGATTTGCTTCGGGGCGGCAAAGCGGGGGCAGATTATTTGCTCAGTTTGCACGAAAACATGCTGTGGATAGCCGATGAAGTTGCTGCAACGCCCATTTTAATTCCGGAATCGCATGAGGATTTGGCTTCATTGGACAGGGCGATTGCCCTTATGCAAGGAAAAAATCGCTTCTTCATCGTCGACCCCATCCTCGACCCTATCCATTTCGGTTTTACTGAGTCCATCGTGCGTTATTATGAAGTCAGGAAAAATCATCCAGACATTGAGATTATGATGGGTGTAGGCAACATCACCGAATTGACCCATGCTGACACGGCAGGGATGAATGCCTTGTTGCTGGGGATCTGTTCGGAGCTCAACATCAACCAAATACTTGCCACTGAAGTCAGTCGTCATGCCTGCCGAGCAGTTAAAGAAGCCGATAAGGCGCGGCGCATTATGGCTGCTGCAAAAGAGCAGGATACCTTGCCTAAGCATATTGATTCCAGTCTGATGGCATTGCATGAAACATCGCCTTTCCCTTATTCACAAGATGAGATTAAGGAACTGGCAAGCCAGATCACCGATCCCAGTTATCGCATCCAAACCAGTGCAGAAGGGGTGCATATTTTTAATCGTGACGGTTTGCATACGGCGACTGATCCGTTTGATTTATATCCTAAGTTGGCGGTAGAAAATGATCCCGGCCATGCCTTTTATTTGGGCGTGGAATTGGCGCGGGCTGAAATTGCTTGGCAATTAGGAAAGCGCTTTAATCAAGATCAACCATTAGATTGGGGTTGCGCCACTGATGTTGTAGAGCAAACCGTTGATCTTCATAGTTTTAAACCCGCCGGAACTACCCTAGCAAAAAAATGATACAAGAAACGATAGTCACTACCCAGAATGGCGAGGGCATTACGCATATTGCGCCGATGGGCATTCATGTGAAAGGTGATAGCTTCATCATCCTGCCATTTCGCCCCTCTACCACGCTGAACAATTTCTTGGAAACTAAGGTTGGTGTAATTAACTATTGTGATGATGTGCGCGTGTTTGCGGGGTGTTTGACGGGACGTAAAGATTGGCCGTTAAAGCCTGCACAAGAAATTTCAGGTAAAGTATTGGACTGTGCATTAGCTCATTCGGAGGTAATCGTAGCAAGCATTGAAGAAGATGAAACTCGACCTAAATTATTCTGCAAAACCTTACATACCGCCAATCACGCGCCGTTTAAAGGTTTTAACCGCGCCCAGTTTTCCGTGTTGGAGGCGGCGATATTGATAAGCCGTCTTGATATGCTGCCGCTGCAAAAAATTGAATCGGAAATAAATTACTTACGCATAGGCTTGGGAAAAACCGCAGGTGAGCGGGAATTGGAAGCCTGGGCTTGGATAATGGAAGTCGTTGATAATCATAAAAGGAATGTCAAAACATGACCGGAATGCTTGCCAGTGTAAACAGTGCGGAAGAAGCTAGGCTGGTTTTGGCTGAAAATGTCGATATTATCGACTTGAAGAATCCTGCATTGGGATCGCTGGGTGGATTGGATATTGAACGGGTCAGGAAAATCGTCAACATCATCAATGGTAAACGTCCCATCAGCGCAACAGTCGGCGACTTACCTATGCAGCCGGAGCTGATTTTTAAAGCCGTAACAGAGATGGCGGAAACAGGGGTTAACTTCATCAAAATTGGTTTTTTTGCCAGCGAAAATCAATATCAGGTCATTGCAAAATTAGCTTTGCTAACGTCAAAAATAAACCTTATAGCCGTCTTATTCGCAGATATTAATCCTGAATTCACAATTATAGAGAAGCTAATAGCAGCAGGTTTTAAGGGCATCATGCTGGATACCCAGGATAAAACCAACGGTTCATTAACCGAAGTGATGGCTAAAACCGAGATTGCACGATTTGTAAATCAGGTAAAATCTACTGGAACAATCTGTGGGCTTGCGGGTTCATTAAGGCTTGAAGATATTCCCATGCTGTTAGCTTATCAACCCGATTACCTAGGATTTCGAGGTGCATTATGTGATAAGCACAAAAGGGCAGGGCAGTTAAATGTGCAGTCAGTCCAAGCCATTAAACAAGCTATCGACGTTTCGTAAGGATGCCATACCGCGCCTTTCTTAGTCAATTTGGAAAAACCTTCGTCAATATTGTTATTGTGGCGAGTGCGGTTTTCAGTTTTGGCTTATTGGGATTGCTGCTTAGGATGCCTGGTGATCTGATAGGGATCATTATGCCAGCAACAGGCGTAGCATTGGCAGCGACTTTGCTGCTTGGTAAGCGAATCTTACTGGGAGTTGCCATTGGTAGTTTTTTTGTCAATGCGTGGGCTTTTGATTTTAATCCAGAGTTTTTACCCGTCTATTTTACTGGCGCGATAGGTGCAGCCTTATCTGCTCTTATTGGAGCCAGCTTAATGCGCAGAATAAATCGCTTTCCAAGTCCGCTCGTGCAAGGTAGATGTATTATCCAATTTATGTTGCTGGGCGGGCCGGTAAGCTGTCTGTTATCTGTGACTATCAGCATTATTGTAATTCGCAGTTTGGGTATTATTGCCTTGGCGGATGTGCCGATGGCCTGGTTAAAATGGTGGATGGGTGACATTTTAGGCGTGTTAATTTTCACGCCGCTGATCCTGATATTTTTTTCCAATTCTCAAGATATTTGGTATCGTCGTCGAGTAACAGTTGGTTTGACGATTATGCTGACATTCGCTTTAATGGGTATCCTATTTTTTTATCTGGATAATGTTGATCGCCAGCAACAAATTAAGCAATTACAAGATAAAACCATTACCTTATCTCAAGCATTAAAAAACAGAATTCAGTTGGATTTGAATTCATTGCATGCGCTTAAGGGTTTTTTGTTAACGTCACCGTTAATAAAACCTCAAGAAGTATTACTTTTAACTAATCAATTGCTCTTTGCGTATAAAGAAATAAAATTAATTAGTTGGATTAATGTTGAGGAAAAAACAGGGGGAACAAGGCAATTTATTTCGGCGTTTAATGATAGCCAAAACAATAAATCGGAGGCATTGCGGTTGTTGCCTTCTGAGCTCAGAAAGAAAATACTGAGAAGTTCTCTCTATACCGAGACAGAATTCCTGGTGTCAGAAAAAAACGGTTTTAAATTGGTCGTCCCTGTTGTCAAAGGGCTTAACCAGAGTAAGAAGACCTTAGGCATAATTGTAGCTGTTATTTCCATGCAGGATTTGATAGATCATGCACTGGATGGGCTAAATGCTGCCAATTGTTCAATGACCATCAGTGCCAACGGTCAGGCAGCTCCCGATGCAAAAATCATTTACACCAATATAGGCAGCTCAGATTATGAACCGTATCAAACAAACCCCATACATGTAGCAGACCAAACCTGGCTATTGAGCTTCTACCATAATTGGGGCAGAGAAAAAACTGCATCACACCAGTCTATTGAATGGATTGCGTTTTGTGGGTTTTGGCTTACCGGCATATTCGGCATTGTCCTTTTGCATCTGACTGGGCGCTATTTTGATACCGAAGCCATTATTGAAGAACGCACAAAAATATTAACACAAACAAAAATCTCCGCTGAACAAGCCAATGAAGCCAAGAATCAATTCCTGGCTAAAATCAGTCATGAGCTGCGTACTCCGCTAAACGGTATCTCCGGCTTTACTCAGCTACTGGAAAAGAAGCCATCGCTTACCGCCGAAGATAAAAAACAGGTTGCGATTATCAAGCAATGCAGTGATAACCTGCTAAAGCTAATTAACGAAATTCTCGATATATCAGCGATAGAATCCCAACAAGTTAGCGTAGAAGTCAGCGACTTTAACTTTGCACAATTGTTTACCTATTGTATTCAAATTTGTAAATTCAGGGCGGATGAAAAAGCCCTCAAACTCATTGCAAATAATACCTGTTTGATACAGAATCTTCTCGGCGACGAGAAGCGTATCCGGAAAATTTTGGTTAACCTGATTGATAACGCCATCAAATACACTCACAACGGTAGCGTGGAAGTGACTGCGTTTTATGATGATGGAGCGCTTAAAATTACCGTTATCGATACTGGATGTGGCATTGCAGAAAACGATTTGGAGCGTATTTTTACACCCTTTGTGCAGATAAGCGTCAACAACTTTACCCGTGATGGGGTGGGTTTGGGTTTATCTATTACCAAAGAACTGGTAAATTTGATGGCTGGCGAATTGACCGTCAACAGTCAACTGGGTATTGGTAGTGTTTTTTCAGTTGCCTTGCCCTTGCCCATTAGCGTAAAAAAACAAACAAAAAACATACCTTATTCGGGCAGTGGTAATGCTTCATTTAGTGAGTATAATGTGTTGGTTGCTGATGATAGCGAAATCAATCTGCTGTTTTTGGTTAGTATGCTGGAGCAAATAGGTTGCAAAGTACACTCTGCAATGGATGGGCAAGAAGCCTTGGCATTAATCCAGAGAAATCATTACCACATGGCTTTGATAGACATCAACATGCCAGTCATGAATGGCTTAGAATTAGTAAAAGAGATTCGTAAGCTGCGCTTAAAATTCAAGGTTGTCGCAGTTAGTGCTTACGCAGATAACGAGAAAATAAACGAAGCCCTTAATGCGGGATTTGACAACTACCTAACCAAACCCATCGAAGAATATCAGTTAGTAGAATTAATACAAACAAGCTTAAAGTAATTCCCCAAAACTTCTGTCTCCTGCATCCCCATGCTGCCCTCAAGAAATAAGTATCTGCCCCTTCTCACTCCAGGGAGAAGGTCGGGATGAGGGGGGTATAAACAGTTGATTTTATGCTCCTCACCAATACCCTCGCACACAAATCAACTCCTTTAAGAAGTTAGACCTTAGTTTTACCTACGGTAATCACCTGAGACAGTTTCAGGTGATTACCGTAGATTCATTGCTTGTAATTTCAGATAAGCTAATCACAAGACAAATGTAAAGGATGATCTTGCCCTAATTGCACAGACACCCTGCTAAGCGACTTTTTTGGTTTCAAACGCAATCGGGCTAAGATAACCCAATTTGGAATGAAGCCGTTTGCGATTGTAATACACTTCGATATATTCGAACACCTGGTGCTTGGCATCAGATCGGGTCTTAAAGCGTTCG